>NZ_PJJR01000001.1:0-1009 GCF_002929595.1 Cryobacterium sp. N19
ACGTGGATCGTGCCACTCTCGGCCACTTCCGTTGTTACCGTGTGGGTGAGGTCGAGGCTGGGCAGGTCGTCCCACAGTCGAGTGCCCCGGCCGAGGAGGATCGGGGCGACCATGAGGTGCAAGTGATCGACGAGGCCGGCGCGCAGGAAGTCGCGCGCGGTGCCGACTCCACCGCCGACGCGCACGTCCAGGCCGCCGGCAGCCTCGGTCGCCTCCGCGAGCACGTCCTCGATTGCTGCGTTGCGGAAGTGGAACGTTGTTCCGCCCTTCATCGGGATCGACGGACGCGGTGCGGTGTGGGTGAGGACGTAGACCGGGGTGCCGAACGGCGGCTGGTCACCCCACCAGCCCTTCCAATCCGGATCGTCGGGAAACGAGTGCAGGCCGAACATGGTCGCGCCCATGATCTCGGCGCCGACGCCCTCGAAGAACGCGGCCGCGTAGGAGTCGTCGATTTCGGTCGTGCCGGTGCCGCTGGTGTCGCCGAAGACGCGCTCGTGGAACGTGCGGGTCGCGGCGTAGGCTGCAGTGAGGCGCCCCCAGTCCTCACCCATTGGATTTTCGGGGGCGTGGTCGGTCGTCGAGGTGTAGCCGTCCAGCGAGATGAACAGGTCGATGCGAACGCGGGTCATGTCAGGTTTCCTTCGGGGTTGTGCAGGTCATGTGGATGCCGAGCCGGTCGGCTTGGTGTTCGGCGGGGGTTCGTTGCTCGCCGAGCCACCGGTGTAGGACGTCGAGGGCGCCCGGTCGCAGGCTCATGGTGCGGACGCGCCCATGCTTCTGTGACGTGACCAGTCGCGCGTTCTCGAGGACGCGCAGGTGCTGCATGAGCGACGGCAAGGCCATCGAGAACGGTGCCGCGAGTTCGGACACGACGGCGGGGGACTTCGCCAACCGTTCCACGACGGCTCGGCGCGTCGGATCCGCGAGAGCGCGGAGCACGGCATCGAGCTCGTCGCGATACTTAGGCACATACCTAATTATTCTTGAAGGGCAGGGATTCGTCAAC
>NZ_PJJR01000002.1:0-1197 GCF_002929595.1 Cryobacterium sp. N19
AGTTCGTGCCGCGCCCGTTCAGCCTCACCCCGGATGAGCTAGGTGAGCTCCACGTCACCGTGGCGACGGACCCCACTCAGGTGCTTGCTTGGGTGAGATACCCGGCCGTTGCCGAGCGTGTGCGAGGTGTGGCCCTGGCTTGGACGCAGCGCGCTGTCTACGTCGAGTGGGAAGCTCGGGGTATCCATCGAGTGTGGGTGTGGGCCTCTGCTGTTGAGCGCGCGACTGACGGCGAGGCTGGTGCTGCTGTCGTGTCTGAGTCACCTCAAGCAAGCGCGATAACAGTGCTCGGCACGGAACCCTTGGTTCAGCTCGTCAACGTCGAGCTCGCGCTCCTCGGCGTTGAATTTGTGCCTGCCATGTCGAAGCCTGCGGGCCCGTTCAGCTCGGTGGTGTTCGGGACTATCGACGGCCATTCTGTGCATCTGGACTTCCTCACCGAACCCGCGACCGATATGTGCGCGGTCCTGCTTGTGAGCACGGAGGTGGAGGCTCTCCCCGACCGAAGCGCAGCTCCGACATTCGAGGAAGCGATCCAGGCCTACCCATGGGCTGTGGCGGTCGACGCACTCGAGCTGGGTTAGCAATCGCTGGTGGCGCTCACCCCGCCCAGGCAAGCTGGAGGGACCAAATGGGTACGTAATGCTCGTTGGTCACCCCGCGGGTTACGTGCGGGTGGCGCTCCCAGTGGGTCGCGCGAAGACCGTCTTGAAGGAGACCTTGCTGGTGTAGGAAATGGATCCGTATCGGAAGAGGCGGGCGGCGACTTGCAGCACAAGCGCGGCAAGGAGGAAGAGCTCGATGATGACGATGGCTGCTTCCCAGCCGGCGAGGGAGCCAAACGCATTGCGCAGCATCGCGGTGATCGGTGCCGAGTACGGAAAATACGTGAAAATCTGCACGACAGGACTGTGTGGGTCAGACAGGACTAATGAGAGCGCGTAGAGCGGGACGATCATGAGCACGATCAGTCCGGAGAACAAGCTGCCGGCATCTTTCGCAGTCGGCATGACGGCACCGATCGCGACGAGGGTGCCGGTGAACAAGGCGAACCCGCCGATGGCTAGGAGGGCTCCGACGATCATTTGTCCTGGTTCAATCGTCAAACTCGACAAGTCCAACTCCGGAATGTTCAACGATGTGCGGAAGAACACATACGCGATCAGGACGGGCAGCAGGAACACGAGGACTTGAACG
>NZ_PJJR01000003.1:0-1252 GCF_002929595.1 Cryobacterium sp. N19
GGGACTGCCCCGAGTTCAGTTGACTCTGGGGGTTAGTGGTTTCAGGTGGCCTTGAGGGCCATGTTTATTGTCTCAAACTCGATCGGGGTGAGTTTTCCGAGGCGGCGTTGCCGACGCTTTCGGTGGTAGGTCCGCTCGATCCACACGACCATCGCCAGGCGGAGTTCGTCCCGGGTAGCCCAGCGCTGCCGGTCGAGGACGTTCTTCTGCAGCAACGCGAAGAACGATTCCATCGCGGCGTTGTCGCCACATGCGCCGACCCGGCCCATCGATCCAGTGATGCCGTTGTTCTTTAGCACCCGGACGAAGGCGTTAGACCGGAATTGCGATCCGCGGTCGGAGTGCAGGATCGTCCCCTCGATGGTCCGCTGCCCGATCGCGTTGCGGGCGGCGGCGACGGCCAGCGACGCTGTCATTCGGGAGTCGATGGAGTAGCCGACGATCTTGTTCGAGTAGACGTCCTTGATGGCGCAGAGGTAGATCTTGCCCTCGTCGGTGCGGTGCTCGGTGATGTCGGTCAGCCAGAGCTCGTTCGGGCGCGTCGCGGTGAACTTCCGTTCGACGAGGTCATCGTGGACCGGCGGCCCAGCCTTCCGCGTCAGGCCGCGTTTCTTCGCGAACACACTCCAGAGCCGCTGCTGGGAACACAGCCGCCAAACCCGGTTCTCGCCCACCGTCATGCCGGCCAGGTTGAGTTCGTCGGAGATGAACCGGTAACCGAACGCGGGGTCGTTCTGGTGGGCGTCCCAGGCTGCGTTGGTGAGGTGGGCGTCATCCCAGTCACGCTGGGAGACGGGGTTGCGTTTCCATTGGTAAAACGCTTGTTTGGAGAAGCGCAACACCCGGCAGGTCACCGTGACGGGAACACCGTCGACGGCCAGTTCACGGACCAGCGGGTACATCATTTTGGGTTGACGTCCCGGGAAAGATAGGCGACGGCACGGCGCATGACCTCGGCTTCTTGCTCAAGCAGCCGAATACGTTTCTTCGCATCCCGCAGTTCTGCGGACTCCTTCTCGGTCACACCGGGCTTGACGCCGTCCTCGACGTCGGCTTTTTTCAGCCAGTTCATCAGGCAGGACTCCGAAATTCCGAAGTCTTTCGCGATCTGGTTCAGCGGGGCTTCGTGCTTCCGGGCGACCGCGACAACATCACGGCGAAACTCGGGTGGGTAGGGCTTGGGCATGATGACATCTTTCCAGTGAAGACGAAGCTCCACAGGTCAGGAGTCAACCAAACCGAGGGCAGTCCC
>NZ_PJJR01000004.1:0-1253 GCF_002929595.1 Cryobacterium sp. N19
AGTTTGAGACAATAAACATGGCCCTCAAGGCCACCTGAAACCACTAACCCCCAGAGTCAACTGAACTCGGGGCAGTCCCAGTTGCCACTTCGGCGACCGGGTACTGATGTTCAATGCCGAGAGGACGCCGGATGTCTTCTCCATGCACGATTATCTCAACCAACCGAGTGGCTAAAGGTGCGGGGGCGCTTGTTGTGCGGCTGCAAACCTCTTGGAAGGTGGCCAGCGTCTGAGCTGGATCAGTGGACCGCTCTCGAGCAATCCCCAAGGCGTTGATTCGATCAAAGTTGAAGCCAGCGGCAATCATCCTGCCGACAAAACCCAGGCGAGTGGACTTGGCATCATTGACGAGATGAGCCAATACGGAATGAACATCCCACCCGGGGCACAAGGACGGGGTCGTCCACTCCTGTGGATTCAATGCCTCGAGATCTCGAATCAATGCGTCACGTTCCCTGTGCACTATTGTCCAGATCTCATTCACAGAGCCCCCTCGGCTAGTTCCATGAGTCGCGAGTCGTTCATTTGACACTACCGGGTCGGCCTAGTCGGGACGTCGCCCGCAAGGAAGACCTTTGTTAGTAGATCTCACCACGCGGTCACTACCTCGAGGCCAGTCACGATTGGGGCACCTCTAGTTCTCCCTCTCCGGCTGGAGGAGTTGTACCCGTGCTTACTCGCCGTCGGATAGAGCGCGTGCGGCGCGGCTTCCTACCGAGGCGCCGTAGAGCGTGAAGGTGATCATGCCAGCGGCACCGATGAGGCTGGATGCAAGCATAATCGTCAGGGGGACGGGGAGGACGGAGGGCACGGCGGCGGCAATTGAGCACCAGCCCGCCCATCGTATTGGCCGTTTTGCTGCCACATGTGCGGCGAGCCACGCACTATCGCTTGCCATCGTCAAGGGAAGGCGTATGCCAGCGACCTGATTGCGTCCAAGACGTCCGCTGGCTGCAGCCTGCGCCATCCACAGCAGAAGAACGCCACTGCCAACCATGACCACGAATAACACCACTCTGACAATCGCCTCTTCGCCCATAGCTTGACTCTATGATCTGCGTCTTCCACCCGCCAAAAGGAAGGTGCCCCCGCCAGGGGGACGTCGGGCGCGACAGATTTGGCCAAGCCGTCACGCAGCGGGGTTCGCCGATGCCGTGTCGCAGGGGAACCTCTTCCGGTCGATCACAGCGATCCACGTGGGCAGCCAACGAGGATCGGGGTGCGCTCGTCTATGACTTGTTGAGCGCTGCCGC
>NZ_PJJR01000005.1:0-1455 GCF_002929595.1 Cryobacterium sp. N19
AAATATCGAAGCCGCCAACACTAAGAATGGTTGGTGGGTGCCGGGGTTGTTGTCTGACTCGCTTTGCCAACTGACCATTCGTGTCTTTGTTTTGATCTGTCGGCAGCGATTCCCGGCGTCTGCCCGGGACTGAAACAGTTCCGGGTGCCGGCATCAGCCAGTCGGGGCGGACGTGACTTGATAGGAGCTTTGCAAACCACCATTAGTGTTCTGTCCGCTGTCCCGACCGATGATGCCTTCCACGAGAGACGAGAGTTAGGGAAGGACGTTGCCATTATGGCTGAGATCATTGGGAGCCTCTATGGAGGTATCGATACGCATAAGGACATTCATGTCGCCGCCGTCATCGATCACCTCGGACGGTTCGTTCAAACACGGTCATGCCCCACCAGCACAGCTGGCTACGAGGGTATGTGGGACTGGATGGAAAGCTTGGGCGCGATCGCTGCGATCGGTATTGAAGGCACCGGCTCCTATGGCGCTGGCGTGACCCGATACCTTCGGGGCCGTGGGGTGGTGATCAAGGAAGTCAACAGGCCCAACCGCCAGCTCCGGCGCCAGCGTGGGAAGAACGATGCCGTCGATGCTGAAGCTGCCGCGCGGGCTGTGCTCGCGGGGCACGCGGCCGGGGATCCGAAAACACAGGACGGGATTGCCGAATCCATCAGGCTCTACCGGCTGATGCTTCTCACGTTCCGCAAGGAACACACGGCCCTGATCAACACCTTGCGCAATGTTCTGCTCACGGGTCCCGACAGCCTGCGTCAACAGTTGGAAGCCATGCCATCGGCGACGCTCTTCCGGCACTGCTCACGCCTGCGCGTGGGGAACAACGTCAGCGACCCTGCGGAGGCCACCCGGGCCACTCTGCGCACACTGGCCCGTCAGATCAACGAGCTCGACACTCAGCTGGAGGAGATACGCACCCGACTCACGTGCCTGGTCACCGAGGCAAACCCCGAGCTCATCTCTGCCAAAGGCGTTGGCGTGGACTCAGCCTCCATTTTGCTCGTCGCCGCCGGGGACAACCCGGAACGGCTGCGCAATGAGGCTTCGTTCGCGGCGTTATGCGGCGTCTCGCCGATCGAAGCGTCATCCGGTAAAAACAGTCGGCACCGCCTGAACAGGGGAGGAAACCGTCAGGCGAACAACGCCCTCTGGCGGATCGCCATGAGCCGGGTTCAAACCGATCCGCGGACCAAAGAATACGTGGCCAGAAAGCGCTCCGAGGGAAGAACACCCAGGCATATCCTTCGCTGCCTCAAACGCTTCATCGCAAGGGAAATCTACCGTATCCTGACCGATCCACATCCGATCACTTCAGTCGAAGACCTCCGACCGAAACGAGTCGCCCTGGGCATGTCCATGCAGGTCACCGCCAATCACTGCGGCGTTGCTCAGGGCACCATCTCCCGCCTCGAACGCGGCATCAATGTCAACTACGACCTCGCCCGG
>NZ_PJJR01000006.1:0-1537 GCF_002929595.1 Cryobacterium sp. N19
CGGGTGGTGGAACCACGAGGGCAAATCTTCGGGAAGCTCAAGCTGATCCGCATCGATTCGAGGTCCGGGTTGGCCCAGGGCAGGCGGTTCGTATCCTGCTCGCCACGCGAGCTTCGGCTCGACGGCATCCCACACCGGCACGAGCGAGCCAGGCGAGAACGTCAGTTCGCGGTCGATGGTCGACGCAAACCGGTCGAGCGACATTTGCTGAACGCCGAGAAAACCGGCGAGGTAGTCGGCCGCGTCGGCACTGGTCATCGCAACGAAGTCGGTGTAGGCGGGCATCGAGCGGCTCCTATGCGGGGATATGGATCGTGTACGGGATTTTTAGCTCGTCAAGGAGGTCGAGCACCGGCTTGCTCGGTCCCATAGTCTTCGAGACGGCACTGGCGAAGAAGTGCCAATGAGCCCCCTCAATGTCGCCCTGATCCTCAAGGTAAGCATCCGACCTAATTTGCCGCTCAATTGACGGGCTCAGATTAACACGACCCACTTTCGACTCGTGAGCCACGCTGTCAACGAGGACATCGAATCGCCGGAGGACGTCATTGCAGACCTCGATGCAGTCTTTCGTGGAACGTGCGACTTGTGTGTATTTGCTGCCATCAGTTGCTGGATAGAGCCCAGCCAAGAAGGATTCTCCATCCTTGCCCGTGGCGAAGAACCCAGCTCGGCCGCTGTTGACATTGACGTGACCGGGGCGTTTCATGGCTTCAGCGAGACTATCGAGGCCAACCTTCCCCTCCTGAAGTCGGAGAAGCGACCCTTCGCTGGAGCCGGCGGCCCGGAGGTACGCCCAGTTCGGCGTAATCTGCGCGACGGTCGCCACTTTGATGTCATCCGGAACCCACTTGAGCGCCACGATGGCAGCACCCACGGCGGGGGCAAGCTCGGGGTGACGGAGTACGAACTTCGCGGTCTTGGCCGGGATAGCGGCCGCGTCGCCAACGGCCGGTGCCATGCCGACGACGCTGAAGCCGGCGCCGACCCAGTCGGCGTGGATGCCCGACCCGATGGCATCGCGGAGGTCGGCAGCCCCGCCGACCACCCAGCCCACTCCGGGAATGAAACTGGAGCTTCCGGAGGCAAGATTGCCGGCCAACCAGGCGAGAGAGTCACCCGGAACAATCTCACCGACGAACGCACCCTGGGCGAACTCCCACGCGTAGGTCGATGGCTCGACCTCTACATCGGCCCATAACGGGTCGAGCCCCTGGCTCTCCTGATTCTCAACCTCGTACCCGTCCTCGAAGCCGTCGCCGTCAGTGTCAGCAACATCGGGAGCCGTGCCGAGATACTCGACCTCGCGGCCATCCTCGACCTCATCGCCATCGCTGTCGCGATTGAACGCGTCGAGGGAGAGATCGGCTTCAGCCGTGTCGGAGAGGCCGTCCCCGTCAGTATCGGACATCAGCGGGCTCGAGAAAACCACGAACTCGACGCCGGTGTCAGGGTGAGATACCGCCTGGCCCGCTTCCTCCCCGTCGGTGAGTCCGTCGTCGTCAGTGTCGGGATCCATCGGATCAGTTCGGTAGAC
>NZ_PJJR01000007.1:0-1589 GCF_002929595.1 Cryobacterium sp. N19
CGTCCGCGCAGCGGTCCAAGGACCCGCAGGGTCTCCCCCGGTCCCCATGGGGTTGCGTCTGGTGTTAGCCGGCGTCGCCGAGGTGCGACCACTGATTCACGAGGTTGAGCACGCCGAGGTTGACGAGCTCTCGCGCCGAGCGGTGATCACCCTGCTGGTGGCTCCCCGCGGCGCGCTCCTGGTCGCTTCCCTTCCAGACGCGTGGCCCTGTTGCCGCGGGCCTCGTCGATCGGTCCGCGGGGTTAGTGGCCGATTTTGGTGATGAGGTCGGGGCGGAAGCCGGCCCAGTGGTTGTGGTCGTCGATGACGACGATGGGAGCGCTGCTGTAGCCGAGTTCATCTTGCACGTAAGTGAGAGCGGCAGGTGTTTCAGTGAGGTCGACGACGGTGTAGCTGATGCCCTGCTTGTCGAGGGCGAGTTTGGTCATCCGGCACGGCTGGCAGTTCGGTTTCGTGTAGACGATGACGCCGACTGTTTCGTTCATCGCGGGCCTCCTTTTTACTCACGCTGTCGGGGTGGTGCTTTTCGGTAGCGGAGGTTCGCTGTGCCCGGGAGGAAGCGACCATAAGTGCGGAACCGAGGGGTCGGGCCAGTGGGTGAGGAAATAAGCGACCGGAGGGAACGCCGAGCCCAGTTGTCCCACCGGTCGGCACACCGTGCGCACGTTGGTCAGCGCCCGCCCGGGCCAGCAGGCTCCTCGAACGAACAAACATCACCCCTGACGTGGGTGGGGCCTCCCGGTTATCCAACGGTCATCGGATCATCGGTGAACGCGACATCGAGGTGCAGGTGATTGCACGTGTCATCGAACTGGGTGAAGTGCACCACCGCCAAGTTGATGCCCGCCTCCCGCCGGCAGTCTGCCTGCCCGATCCGTGCCCCGGTAGGCATGACCGGGTCGAGCAGTCCGATCAGACGCAGGGACTGGCCGTCGGCCCCGGTGAGGCTGCGACCGCCAAGGGAATAGAAGTCAACGGCTCCTCCACCGCCATTGATCCAGTGCGACGACTGAGTGCCGGCGCCGAGGAGTTGCCCGGTGCATTTGCGGTTAATGTCGCTGACACCGACCTGGTGAAACTTGTTCACAGCCAGGACCATCACCTGCAGGATGCGGGTGTCAATCCCACAGTCCGGGACGGTCTGCCCACTGGCGATCCACCGGATCTCCTTCAGATGATCCGGGACCAGGCCACGCAGCTGCCCGTTGTCAGCGGCGGTGACGAGCTGCTGCGCCAGCCCGACCGCATCCCCACCAGCAACACCACAGGCGCCGCCAGCACTCGCGGTCAGTGCGGTGACGACGTCGGTCGCTGGCGCGAAGAACGGTGCGTAATGTTCCGGGTCGGCGTTAATCTGCACAGCGGATGCCGCCGCCGACGGCGCCATCGTCTCCCACCCGGTCAGCGCGGTCAGGCGTTGGAAGAACAGCCGGGCCGAGGTAGCGGGGTCCATCCGCTCCGCGAGGGATCCCCAGTTGGCGCGTTGCTGAAACAGGCCGCGACTGTCCGGCCCGGCGGTGTCGCCGTGGTCGAGGTTGATCAGGCTGGACTCCCCCATCGCCGTCATCACCCCCAGGGTTTGCGCCTGC
>NZ_PJJR01000008.1:0-1599 GCF_002929595.1 Cryobacterium sp. N19
TTCCCGTACCCGTGTGTGGGCGCCCGTGACGAATCAGCGGTACTAACCACCCAAAACCGGATCGATCACTCCCCTTCGGGGGTGTGGAGTTCTGGGGCTGCGTGGGAACTTCGCTGGTAGTAGTCAAGCGAAGGGGTGACGCAGGAAGGTAGCCGTACCAGTCAGTGGTAACACTGGGGCAAGCCGGTAGGGAGAGCGATAGGCAAATCCGTCGCTCACTAATCCTGAGAGGTGACGCATAGCCGGTTGAGGCGAATTCGGTGATCCTCTGCTGCCAAGAAAAGCCTCTAGCGAGCACACACACGGCCCGTACCCCAAACCGACACAGGTGGTCAGGTAGAGCATACCAAGGCGTACGAGATAACTATGGTTAAGGAACTCGGCAAAATGCCCCCGTAACTTCGGGAGAAGGGGGACCGGAATATCGTGAACACCCTTGCGGTGGGAGCGGGATCCGGTCGCAGAAACCAGTGAGGAGCGACTGTTTACTAAAAACACAGGTCCGTGCGAAGTCGCAAGACGATGTATACGGACTGACGCCTGCCCGGTGCTGGAAGGTTAAGAGGACCCGTTAACCCGCAAGGGTGAAGCGGAGAATTTAAGCCCCAGTAAACGGCGGTGGTAACTATAACCATCCTAAGGTAGCGAAATTCCTTGTCGGGTAAGTTCCGACCTGCACGAATGGCGTAACGACTTCTCAACTGTCTCAACCATAGACTCGGCGAAATTGCACTACGAGTAAAGATGCTCGTTACGCGCGGCAGGACGAAAAGACCCCGGGACCTTCACTACAACTTGGTATTGATGTTCGGTACGGTTTGTGTAGGATAGGTGGGAGACTGTGAAACCTCGACGCCAGTTGGGGCGGAGTCGTTGTTGAAATACCACTCTGATCGTATTGGGCATCTAACCTCGAACCCTGAATCGGGTTTAGGGACAGTGCCTGGCGGGTAGTTTAACTGGGGCGGTTGCCTCCTAAAATGTAACGGAGGCGCCCAAAGGTTCCCTCAACCTGGACGGCAATCAGGTGGCGAGTGTAAATGCACAAGGGAGCTTGACTGCGAGACTTACAAGTCAAGCAGGGACGAAAGTCGGGATTAGTGATCCGGCACCCCCGAGTGGAAGGGGTGTCGCTCAACGGATAAAAGGTACCCCGGGGATAACAGGCTGATCTTCCCCAAGAGTCCATATCGACGGGATGGTTTGGCACCTCGATGTCGGCTCGTCGCATCCTGGGGCTGGAGCAGGTCCCAAGGGTTGGGCTGTTCGCCCATTAAAGCGGCACGCGAGCTGGGTTTAGAACGTCGTGAGACAGTTCGGTCTCTATCCGCCGCGCGCGTCAGAAACTTGAGGAAACCTGTCCCTAGTACGAGAGGACCGGGACGGACGAACCTCTGGTGCACCAGTTGTCCCGCCAGGGGCACCGCTGGATAGCCACGTTCGGTCAGGATAACCGCTGAAAGCATCTAAGCGGGAAACCTTCTCCAAGATCAGGTTTCTCACCCACTTGGTGGGATAAGGCCCCCCGCAGAACACGGGTTCAATAGGTCAGACCTGGAAGCTCAGTAATGGGTGTAGGGAACTGGTGCTAACCGGCCG
>NZ_PJJR01000010.1:0-1749 GCF_002929595.1 Cryobacterium sp. N19
CCCGTTTCTAGCGGGTTGCAGCCGGGAGATTCCTTTGGAAATAATATTGAACAAGTCCTGACTTCGGTTGGGCAACTAAACAAAGCAAGTCAGTAATGATTTGTTCTTGTCAGTTTCAAACTTGCATCTTCTTGGCCTATTCCGGCTGTGGGGTGCACTAGATGGGCACTGAACTTTCGGGTTTGGGAGCTATTCAAACATTTACGGAGAGTTTGATCCTGGCTCAGGACGAACGCTGGCGGCGTGCTTAACACATGCAAGTCGAACGGTGAAGAGGAGCTTGCTCCTTGGATCAGTGGCGAACGGGTGAGTAACACGTGAGCAATCTGCCCTTGACTCTGGGATAACTGCGGGAAACTGTAGCTAATACCGGATATTACCTTGGAAGGCATCTTCTGGGGTGGAAAGAATTTTGGTCAAGGATGAGCTCGCGGCCTATCAGCTAGTTGGTGAGGTAATGGCTCACCAAGGCGACGACGGGTAGCCGGCCTGAGAGGGTGACCGGCCACACTGGGACTGAGACACGGCCCAGACTCCTACGGGAGGCAGCAGTGGGGAATATTGCACAATGGGCGCAAGCCTGATGCAGCAACGCCGCGTGAGGGACGACGGCCTTCGGGTTGTAAACCTCTTTTAGTAGGGAAGAAGCGACTGGGTTTTCCTGGGAGTGACGGTACCTGCAGAAAAAGCACCGGCTAACTACGTGCCAGCAGCCGCGGTAATACGTAGGGTGCAAGCGTTGTCCGGAATTATTGGGCGTAAAGAGCTCGTAGGCGGTTTGTCGCGTCTGCTGTGAAAACCCGAGGCTCAACCTCGGGCCTGCAGTGGGTACGGGCAGACTAGAGTGCGGTAGGGGAGATTGGAATTCCTGGTGTAGCGGTGGAATGCGCAGATATCAGGAGGAACACCAATGGCGAAGGCAGATCTCTGGGCCGTAACTGACGCTGAGGAGCGAAAGCATGGGGAGCGAACAGGATTAGATACCCTGGTAGTCCATGCCGTAAACGTTGGGAACTAGATGTGGGGACCATTCCACGGTCTCCGTGTCGCAGCTAACGCATTAAGTTCCCCGCCTGGGGAGTACGGCCGCAAGGCTAAAACTCAAAGGAATTGACGGGGGCCCGCACAAGCGGCGGAGCATGCGGATTAATTCGATGCAACGCGAAGAACCTTACCAAGGCTTGACATATACCGGTAACGCCTGGAAACAGGTGCCCCGCAAGGTCGGTATACAGGTGGTGCATGGTTGTCGTCAGCTCGTGTCGTGAGATGTTGGGTTAAGTCCCGCAACGAGCGCAACCCTCGTCCTATGTTGCCAGCACGTAATGGTGGGAACTCATGGGATACTGCCGGGGTCAACTCGGAGGAAGGTGGGGATGACGTCAAATCATCATGCCCCTTATGTCTTGGGCTTCACGCATGCTACAATGGCCGGTACAAAGGGCTGCGATACCGCAAGGTGGAGCGAATCCCAAAAAGCCGGTCTCAGTTCGGATTGAGGTCTGCAACTCGACCTCATGAAGTCGGAGTCGCTAGTAATCGCAGATCAGCAACGCTGCGGTGAATACGTTCCCGGGCCTTGTACACACCGCCCGTCAAGTCATGAAAGTCGGTAACACCCGAAGCCAGTGGCCGAACCCGTAAGGGACGGAGCTGTCGAAGGTGGGATCGGTGATTAGGACTAAGTCGTAACAAGGTAGCCGTACCGGAAGGTGCGGCTGGATCACCTCCTTTCTAAGGAGCACGTGC
>NZ_PJJR01000011.1:0-1798 GCF_002929595.1 Cryobacterium sp. N19
AACGGCGGGATACAGCGGAGCGGGCGCGCTGAGGAAGGTCTCGCCGTGTAGTTTCGCAGAGGGCCGTGCGGTTCTTTGGGCGGCCGCGGCCCGGTTAGTCGTCTTCGGGTGACGCAGCGAACGCCGTCTTGGTGGAGGAGTACCAGTCCATTGATCGTTTTGGGTGCTTCCAACGATCTTTCATATCCTTGTGCGCTTGCTCGTGGGTGGTGTCTGCGGCCTTGACGGCGTCTTTGAGGTGGCGGTCCTGGGCCTTGATGACCTCATCAGCAGTGTTGCCGTGCAACGGTTCTTCGCACGGGCCGCCCAGCTGGCGGCAGATCATTGTTTTCATCGACTCGAATCCTAACTGTGAACGCGTTGCCCCGTTTGAGGTTTGCTACCTGTATAACGATGCAACGCCAGCAAGTGTGACCGCTGACAACGGGTTCGATTGTTGCAGGCGGCCGGTCAGCCCCGCTGTTCTCCTGCGTCGCGGCGGATGAGGTGTTCCAAAACGGCCGGATCGGCGCGGAAATCGATCCGAGACACAACCCCGCCGACGACCCTGAAATCAAACGCGACCCGCGGCGAGCCACGATGAAACCAGGCCGCGCCCGGGCGGCCGTCGATGAACACCGGCAACGCGGCTTTGGCCGCGCCGTTGAACATCGTCGCGACGGCGCTCCGTCCTTCTATCCGGGTGGGGGTTCCCGCCGAGATCGCCGCTTCATCACCGGCGACCGCCACTCCCGGCGCCAGCAGGGCCAAGAGCTGCTCAAAATCGCCCTGTCGTGCGGCGGCGAGGAACGCGTCCACGACTTCCCAGTCAGCTCGGCGGCGCTGCACGCCCTGCGGGCGGACCTTGCTACGCGCTCTCGAGGCGAGCTTGCGGGCGGCGGCGGGAGTGGTGCTGAGGATCGCGGCGATCGTGGAGAAATCAAAGCTGAAGCTGTCGTGGAGCACGAACGCGACCCGCTCGCTGGGCGTGAGGCGGTCCAAGACCACCTGGAGCGCAATGCCAACCGTGTCGGCCAGGGCAAGTGCATCGGCGGGATCTTCAATCAGCGAAGGGAAAGCCATGTCGTCGACCAGGATCGGTTTCGGGGCGCGCAGCCTGTCGAAACAGAGCCGCGTGGTCACCGTGGTCAGCCAGCCGGGCAGGTTGTCAATGGCAGCCTCGGTGGAGTGAAGGCGCAGCCAGGTTCGCTGGACGATGTCTTCGGCCTCTGCGTTGTCCCGCAGGATCCGCCCGGCAATACGCAACAACCGAGGGCGCTCCCGCTCGAAAGCTGCAGTCTCGTCCATCCGCGTCACGCTTCCTTCCGGGGTCTCATACTATGGGTGACGTGCGGGCTGCGCCCGGTGTGACAGAGAGGTAGCGGAGATTCCGATGACGTCGATTGATGAAATCATTGCCGCGTTGGGTGGCTGGCGAGGCGACATGCTGGCCCGCATTCGCGGCTTGATCCTTGAGGCCGAACCGAACGTGGTCGAAGAGACCAAATGGAAGAAGACGACAAACCCGCTCGGCGTGCCGACCTGGAGCCTCGATGGGCTCATCTGCACCGGGGAGACCTACAAGGACAAGGTCAAACTCACCTTCGCGAAAGGCGCCTCGCTCGACGACGCGGATGAACTCTTCAACGCCAGCCAGACCGCCAGCGTGAGGCGAGCCATCGACCTACACGAGGGCGACAAGATAAACGCCACAGCATTCCAAGCGCTCGTCCGCGCAGCGGCAGCGCTCAACAAGTCATAGACGAGCGCACCCCGATCCTCGTTGGCTGCCCACGTGGATCGCTGTGATCGACCGGAA
>NZ_PJJR01000012.1:0-2144 GCF_002929595.1 Cryobacterium sp. N19
AGTTTGAGACAATAAACATGGCCCTCAAGGCCACCTGAAACCACTAACCCCCAGAGTCAACTGAACTCGGGGCAGTCCCAGCCTTTGAGAAGGGCACCGATTGAATTCCCGTTGCCGGACTATCTAGTCCGGCAACGGGAACCCCCTACGGGACGCCAAATCTTCGTGGTGGACGTGAAACTGCTTCTGTTGGCGCAGCGTTAGGTCTGTGATCCAGAGGAATTCGATGTTCCGAGGTGACGGGGCGTATTGCTACATGATTGAACCGCCGTGCTGGATCGGTGTCACGCTGGCCAACGCAGATCAGATTCGCAAGCGGCGGTATCGGCGGCATCGATGCGTTGGCATCCGCCGTCGATCAGTGTGCGTTCCCCGAGTGGTTGGTCGAGTTGGACGATGACAGGGACGGCATTATTCCCTGGGCAATCAGCCGCGCCGCCGCCAAAGGGTTCAACGTCAATCCGGATCGTGATTTGTTCTGACTTGTACGTCACGACAGGGGGTAGGGTCTCGCCGGTAACGCCGGAGGAGCAGCCGAGTCGGGTAACGACGACCTCGATATTAGTGCTGTCCCGGCCCAGATTAGTGGGATTACTAATTCGCCAGGTCGCGGTCTCTCCAGACTGGACAGCATCTGGATCGCCTATACCCTTCCCGTTTTCGGGTCCGGTCTGCTGACATCCAGCCAGAAGTATCGCGACAGCGATCGCTCCGATTAACCGACCAGCAGTGCATTTCTGCTTCATGCACTCATGATCCACCGACCACGCCCAACAGCGCCACACTATTCGTGTATTGATACACGAACGTAGTCGAAGGCATTCGCAGTTACGCCCTGAATGTCGAACAAGGCAACCCAAGCAGTCGTGCCTAACTACACCAATTCAATCGCACGCGAACAACGGCGGGTAGGAATGTCATACGTCCGCACGTTCATCGCGCTGACTTCATAAAATGGAAGGGTCCGACTCAGCCCGTAAGCCGAACCCCATACGGGACGAGGGTTCCTAAGTCGCGCGTCTTCCCTCTTTCCTCATTGGGAACTTGGAGGGCAATTAGTGTAGGCCCGGAGTGGATCGGCATCCGTGCAGGTGCATATCGCTTCGTCCAGGTCGGTTCACCTCGCCAAGCCACCCTTGAGCGCAGTCCTTCGCGATGGCAGATTCTTGGTCGTCGTGTAGGTGACGGGCGAGAGATTCTCGCCGAGCCGAGCCGAGCCGCGCCCCGGCTCGATAGCGACTAACTCATTGGCAATCCGTTGCACCTTGCTGCCGGCGCGAGTCGCATCGAGTAGAGAGCGCCCCTTTGTTGCGAGAGTGTCGATATCGAGTCCGGGCAAAAAATAGTATCCATCAGGCTTGAAATTTCGGAAGCCGTTATCAACTAGCGTTGAATTATGTATTCATACAATTTCTACGGCGTCGCCGCAATGGCCGGAATAGTCGCAGCATATATCGTCTGCTTCGTGCTTTTGGCTTTGCTTGGGCGATTGATACTCGTTGCAACCCAAGCACTCCGCGCTTATACTCTGGCCAAGAATCTGCAGATGGATCTGCTACTCGCGGACACAAATGACGAAGACCTAAAGAAGTAGGCCATCTAAAGAAGAACACCGCGGTGGCCACGTTTCGTCCCGTACAAGGGGCCGGCTTACGAAACAGAATACGTAACACGCCGAGGGTCGGCGAAGTCATCGCTGTTTCCGTCGACGGGGTGGCGGGATTCGTTCCAGGTGTAGTCGCCATTCGGGTTGATGTGCTCCCAATATCCTTTTCAGTTCATGGGGACTAAACCACGCGACTAGCCCAGTTGCGCCCGTACCGCGAGCGGAACCCTCACCGGGACGAACGCTGGTGACCATTGTGGGACGATGATCGTGTCGGCGTATTGCTCAATCGCACCGCCCTAGAGCGGGTGCCCTCTTCTCGCCACGCATTAGTAAGTTGGCATAAGTTAGCTGATCGATCTCGTCTCTGCCGCGGTCCCTGCGGTTAATCAGTTGCGGGCATTGGCAGCGCAACCAAGCACAGCGCGTCAGAGGTGCTCGCTGCCGGCGAGGGGGGTTACCTGCGCGCCCCATATGCTTGCATCCATGATCGCCGCCATCGCCTTCGTCACACTGATTGGCCTGCTGGTTCTCTTCC
>NZ_PJJR01000013.1:0-2287 GCF_002929595.1 Cryobacterium sp. N19
AACGCACCGACTAGGTGTAGCCGTCTTCGGTACGAACTCTGCGTCGGCCGTGATCATCTACGCGCGCTGAAGCCCGCAAGCGGAACCCCCTGCGGACGTCCGCCGATAGGGTGGTGGCATGGTCGGCATGTGGGAAGGCATCACGCGCGTAAGTGCAACACTGTGGTTTGCCGTAGCGGTTCTGTT
This sequence comes from Cryobacterium sp. N19, assembly GCF_002929595.1. Taxonomy (NCBI): domain Bacteria; kingdom Bacillati; phylum Actinomycetota; class Actinomycetes; order Micrococcales; family Microbacteriaceae; genus Cryobacterium; species Cryobacterium sp. N19. Next base: position 187 of record NZ_PJJR01000013.1, read on the forward strand.
GACGGTGGCTGGATACATTGGCGGAGAGGACGCCCTGTGGTCTCTCTTCTGGCTGATCCCACATGCGGTGATCTTGTTCGGCGTGTGGCGCGGTAGTCGGACCGCCTGGGCAATCTTCGTGAGCGTCAGCGTGGCCCTGGCCGCAGCGCTGGCATTTGTCGGCATCGGAACGCTGTTCGGGTCCGGATTCGTCATGAACATCTACTGGTGGGGGCCCACAGCCCACGGCGCAGCGCTACTTTGTCTCATCGCTTTTCGAGCAAGCAGGCGGCGAGCCGTCACCGTCACGCATCAAACGATCCATGATTTTCAGTCTGAACGCCAACGGTCTCAGCACGCCGCTCTTTGAGCGCTCGCGTCAGAGTCGACGGCTCGACCGGAATGGATGCGCCTTTCGTACGGTCGCAGAATCAGTGGGCCCGTTCCGGTTCATGGCCGGTGGGCGCTGCCACCCACTCCTGGAGTTGGGCAGCCCGTAAGCCGGACCTCCACCGGGACGGCACACCCCACGGACACGTTCCGCGTCGCGCCAAATGCGCGCCGGGACCTTTGTGCCCGTAGGCCCCGCCCGAGAAAATGCCCGGTGAAGGGGGGCTAACCGGGGCAAGAAGTAGGTGCGTCGCCGCCGCAGCCCGCCCCCTTGTCGCCACACGTTCTTTATCGCCAATACTGCGACTGGCCCCACCCAAGCGTCACGATCCGAGGTCGGAAATTCTCCGATACAGAGTCGCGCGCGACATGCCCAGATCTCGCGCGACCTGGGTTGCGGACTCGCCGGCGTTGACCAGACGGCGCGCGTTCAGGATCTGGCTTTCAGTGAAGCGGGGGCGTCGCCCGCCGAGATCCTTCCCGGCCGCGCGGCGTTTACTCATTCTGTCCACGATGCGCTCGCGTTTGATCGCCAGTTCCATTTCAGCCAGCGCCGCCATGACGGTGAAGACCATGCCGCCCATTGGCGTGCTCGTGTCCACGTCTCCCCCGCCCAGGTTCAACACACGGAGCGCAGCCCCGCGGGTCCGCAACACCCCCGCGAGCTCGAGTATGTTGGCTGTCGACCTCCCCAAGCGGTCAAGCGTAGTGACCACGAGGGTATCGCCCGCCTGCAAGGCGTCGAGGGCCGCATCAAATTCCGGCCGCCGTGCCCGCCCACCGCTGACACCATGATCAACATAGACGTCGTCCTTGCGAATGTCGGCGGCGATCAGATCCATGATCTGCCGATCCGTAGCCTGAATCTTGGTCGAAACCCGCGCGTACCCGATCAGCTTCGCCATTGACGCCTCCAAATGTCTCGCAACTGTCCCTACCTACGGAAATCCTAGAACTGGGTAAAAACACACGTTGCGAGACACGACGACTCTTCCCCTGTCCGCGGTTGCTAGTTCCCCATCGCTGTCACCGAGCGGATGTGCGCACCGGATATCTGCAGGATTGCGTCGCACCGATTTGTCTCGTCAAAGTGTCTCGCAGCCCACGGGTTGCGAGAAGTGGTCTCCGACGTACCGGTGGGATCTAACCAACTGCTCGATCCCTTGAGCCCTCGCCTAGATGCGCAAAAGCGCCGCCCGGATCTGACCGTCAGGAACTGCCGTGATTCAAAAGTACGCTTCCGTGCGTTTCCTTTATTTACTGCCGGGCGTTGCGGTGCGTCCTATTCTGTGCCGACTAAATTCTACGAGCACGTAGTCCAGGGCAGGCATTCTGCGGTCTCCCCAAGAGAGTCTTTTTTGTTAATCTGTGACCATCCTCTGGACACCGAGATCGCTCACTCGCCGAGCACTTCATCGAGAATTTCCGCCGTCACTGGATCGACTATGTCGGCCGTGACCACGTAGCTGTTTCGCGTGGTCTGCTCGTTGGCATGGCCGAGAAGTCGAGAGGCCAGAGTGATCCCGGCCGCCCGCTCGATCAGCGTGGCCGCCGTGCGCCGGTAGATGTGCGTGGTGTACTCGTCGACGTCGACGCCCAATTCGACAAGACCACCACGCACATCCTCAACAAATGCGCGTAGCAGGCGCTCTGAACCGTCCCGGGTTTCATGCCGCCGTTTTGTTGGCGGCTTCGATATTTATCGGGCCGTTTGTCCCAGCGTAATAGTGGA
>NZ_PJJR01000015.1:0-2653 GCF_002929595.1 Cryobacterium sp. N19
CCTGTCAAGGGCCATGAGGAACGGCCCACTGGCGGCCACTAGAAATGCCCGCTGGTGGCCATGAAAACTGCCCAGTCATGGCCAACAGATCTGCCCACCAAGATTTGGCGGCGGTGGCCATGCTCGGGAGCAGGATCAGGTCATCGGGGTCACGCCCTTCCCGGCGAGGGCCTGCGTGAGGCGGATGGAGTCGCCCGAGGTTTGGCAGACGTGAGCGTGGTGCAGGAGCCGGTCAACGGTCGCCGTCGCGAGGGTTTTCGGCATGAGCTCGTCGAATCCGGCGGGGTGAAGATTTGAGCTGACCGCGATGGATCGCTTTTCATAGGCGGCGTCGACGAGGCGATAAAGCCCCTCCGCCGCGTCGGTCCCGACGGCCAAGAGGCCTATGTCATCGATCACGATGAGGTCGGCGCGGAGGATGCGGGTGACGACGCGGGTGACGCTGTCATCGGAGCGGTGGGCGCGCATCAGCGCGCCGAGGTCCTCGAGGCGGAACCACGCCACCCGCATCCCGGCTTCGACGACCTGCTGGCCGAGGGCCTCGAGGAAGAACGTTTTCCCCGTGCCTGACGGCCCGCAAACCACCACGTTCTCTTTCCGCGCGATCCATTCCAGCGTGCGCAGCGACTGCTGGGTCGGCAGCGGGATCGACGACGCGGCGGGGTCCCAGGTGTCGAAGGTTTTCCCTGTCGGGAACCCGGCCGCTCTCCGCCGGGTGGCGAGCATGGAACGGGACCGGCCGGCGACTTCCTCGACGAGGAGAGCCTTGACGACCTCGGCGGGTTCCCAACGTTGGGTGCGGGCGGTGATGAGCAGTTCCGGCGCCAACGCGCGTGCGTAGGGCATCTTCAGCTGCCGCATCAACGCTTCCAGATCGGCCGGCAGTGGCGGCGCCGCGGCGGGGACGGGGCTCATGCGCACTCCTCCTGCTCGGGCGCAGCCGCGGGGACGGCGGGTGGCTGGCCGATCGCCGCCCACCCGCTCGTGCCCTGCGTCAAAGACCTGTTCTCGCTGGCGGTGTGGGTGCTGGTGCGTAGTCCAGTGGCGTTGAGGATGGACGCGAGGTCCTGGTGCGCGAAGCGGCCGTGGATGGCCGCGGTGCCGAGCGCCTGGTCGACGTCGGCCCGCCCGGCGATCTTGGCCAACGCGACCGCTTCAGCCATTTTCTGCTTCATCCGCATCGTGCCGACCTGGGCCGCTTCGAGCAGCCAGGTGTGCGCTCCCGCCCCGATCGCTAGGAACTCGGCCTCGGCGGCGCTGCGCGCTTTCACCGCGTAATCGCCGGGGATCTTGGGCGCATGGTCTGGGAAATGCGTGTCGTCAATCATCGGGCTGCCCGGCCGGCCCCGAGCGTGCCGGGCCACTTCCACCGGCCCCTCACTACTCTGATGCATCACGACGATGCGTTCGTCACGGCCGACGCCGTGGCTGCGGACGAAGACCTGCGCGCCGAGCAGGTGCGACGGCACCGAGTACTGACCGTTCTCGAACGTGACCATGGGTGTGTTGTCCGGGACGCTGCGCGAGAGACCGAACGAGACCGTGTGGGCGGTGGCGGGGATGCGGTGCAGTCGCGGTGTCTCTTCCAGCAGCATCGCGGCGGGCTTGCGGCGGGTGGCGCGGTGCTCGCGATTGTTGACCTCGTCCATGAACTCCTGACAGGCCGTTTCAATCTCGGCGAACGAGTCATACTCGGGCCGGAGGTTCGTGTCCTTCGGGACGATGTCGGCCTTGGCCAGTTTCACGGACGACTCGGACCCGCCCTTCGTCGCCGGGTCCGCCGGCTGGCAGGTGAGCACCGTCACGCCGTAGTGCCGGGCGAAGTCCACCGTCTGCAGGTTCCGCACCGGAACACCGGCGATGTGCGCCACGGTCACCGTTTTCTCGTTGTCGGTCAGGACGTAAGTCGGCGCGCCGCCAATGATGCGCAGCGTCCGGTCCAGCGCCGCAAACACCGTTGGCGCCGTCCGGTCACGCAGCACGATGACGATCCGAAACCGTGACCACGCCAACCACGCCACGAACAACACCGTCTTGCGCCCGTCGATTAGAGGGCCATCGCCGAAATCGTATTGCAGCCACTGGCCCGGCTCCGTCACCCACGGCCTGTGCACCCGCACGTTGCCCAGGCGAAAGTTGGCGCGGACCTGCGCGATGGCGCGCCGGGTGGAGCGCTCGGACCCGGTGTAGCCCAGAGCCAACAACTTGGTGTGGGCCTTGTCACCACGCAGCTTCCCATGTGACAGCTGAATCCACTCCTCCATCTTCGGCAGGAAAGGGTCCGTGACCCGGGCCCGAAAGACCGGTTCAGCGAGCGGGTGGCCCGCATCCCGCGCAGCAACATGCCGGGCGACAGTGTGGTGCGAACACCCCGTCAGCTCCGCAGCAGCGCGAAAAGATCGTGTCAGATCATACGCAGCGAGAATTTCCATAACTTCTACGTCTACCTTCATAAATAGGCCTCTTCCTGAACTGGCTTGATGCGTCTAGATACCGCAATCAAACCCCAGGGAGAGGCTCCCGCCGGTTAACCGGTCGGGCTCAGAAAAGGAAGTGGGCAGATCTCATGGCCACCAACGGGCAGATCTCCTGGCCGTCAGCGGGCAATTCCGTGGCCGCCTACGGGCAGCTTCTCATGTCCGCCGACAATGCC
>NZ_PJJR01000017.1:0-3592 GCF_002929595.1 Cryobacterium sp. N19
CTAGACCAACAATCGGCCACAATTACCACTTGACATCAATAGGAGCATCAAAACGGCGGCATGAAACCCGGGACGGTTCAATGGGTGTTTTGTGGTCCAAAAAATCATCTTCCCCCATCACGACCTCCCCACGGCCCAGTCGCCACAATTGAATATTGAGCGCCCGTAAGCGGAACGTGAAACGACCGCACATCGGTCAATCATTTCCTCTACAGCGTGAGAGGCCATTCGTAACCCTTGCTGGCTGCAAGTGTATGGAGCCTGAGAAACTCGGATCGTTCACGCCAATCGTCGGGAAGCGCAACGGGGGGCAACGACATCGCCGTCAAGGCGGCCGGATCGCTCGTGTCGAGCAGGCCGAGTTGTCGGACGACCATTGCCTGATATGCGGTCATCAAGCTGCGCGAGTCGTCCTTTTGCTTCTCTGCCATGTTCGCTGCCTCGCGGTACAGCTTCATTCCGGTGTGGATTTGATTGGACGCGAGGTATGCGAGCCCCAGAGTTGCGGTGAGGACGAACTGTCCCTGCGCGTGAGGTGTGAGCAGCTCGATAGCTTCCTCTGCCTCACCCACCATGGCTAGCACGTATGCGGCGTTGTTGATTTGGGTGGGGTCGTTCGGATACTTCAGAAGTGCCGCTCGCGCGAATTCTGCAGCTTCTTCCCAGCGCTCCTGACCAATGCCTAGCGCGACCATGGCAGCGATCGACGCATTCTGATCTTCTGGCTCAAGGGTGTACCACTCGACGGCCTTCTCAGCAGCGAGTTCGTTGTTGCCTTCAAGTGATGCAATTTGATGCTCGACAAAAGCCAAGCGCGCATCAAGCATCGTGTCTTGGACCGATTCAAGAGCCTTGTGTATTGCTGCGGCGTGACGTCTTCGGTTTGCGACTTGGGCGAGGCTCACAACTACCACTGCGCTGGTAGGGAACTGCGCGGTGAGTTTGACCAGTCGAGAAACTGCAAGCTCGCGGTCGATCTTGCCGTTCCATGCGCGAATGCGGATGAGATTGCTCTGGACCTCCGCAAGGACCAGGTGATCATTTTCTGCCTTGGCGGCTTCGCTCGCCTGCTCAAGCAGCCTGATTCCGGCATCAATCTCACCGCGGACGAGCGTTGCTCGCGCCTTGAGAATGGATAGGCGGGCGGAAGACACCACGTCGAGGCGGTCCAGCAACACAATCTCTCGATCAAATCGTTCAAAATCCGCCTCTGCAAGAAGCAACTCGAGATAGTGGAGACCTACGTCCTGCCGACCAGGCGCCGAGCGTGTTGCCTGCAGAGCAGTAGAGATAGCTTTTCTCTTGGCGCCGATCCGCCAGAAGGCGATAGACAAATTGAGCGCTGAGTCCGCGTCGTCCGGAGCCGACCTCAGTGCGGCTCTAAGCGACGAGAGAGCGGCGTAGTTGTTACCTTCCATGAGCTGAAGGAACCCGCGAACAGCGTCGCGACCCTGCACGTCAGAGTCATCGATAAAACGGTGAGCCTCATCTAGTCGCCCGACACTTGCGAGCATCGCCCCAACGCTAAGTCCTACCTGTCCTACAAGAGGTAACGATCTTGCGAAAAGAACTCCTTCATCAATTCGTCCGGCGCGAACAAGAATCTCTATTGAAAGACGCGCGGAAACGGGGTCGACGACGAGTCCTTGCTCCCGAGCAGAAGTGACCGATAACTCCAGAGCCTCGGAGGCCGTGTTGATGGATTCTTCAGTTTCGCCGAGTGACTCGTATGCGGCGGCCAAGGCAGCCAGAGTGGTCGATGAGCGCACCATAGCGGCGTCGCGCACGGCCGCGTCCCGCGTCTCCGCGAGGCTGTCGGTGATTCGGTCGTCGAGGCCCTGTCCACCCTTTGCTGGGTGCGTGCTGCGCGACTTTGACCCCGAACGTCCACGGTCGGAGCCAGGGAGGGTGGGTTCAGCGGTTTCGGAGTCAAAAGATTTGTCCGCTCGAATTACTTCGAGCTGGCCGAGGCTGCTCATGAGGCTGCCCTTTCAAGTTTTCTTGCGATTCGGCGTTCTTCTCGAGCGTCGATCTCTAGTCGTCGGATCATGATGTCTGCACGTCTCAATACCCATTCGAGCGGCTCAAGGTGTCGATCTCGGTGGCAAGGCGAGTGAGCAAGTCTTTCGGTCGGAAGAGGATCGCACAGGCTGGCGAGTAGAACTTGAGCATCTCTCTGGATTGATCTGGGCATTAAATCCATCACTTCAGCGATCACTCGGCGGTACTGCAGATTGAGGGTGGCTAGGTCACCCGTCTGTCCGCGCTGGAGGTCTATCGCCGCTTGGTGCAGTACCGCGCCGACGTTTCCAAGCGCGAGGCTTGTAAGAGGTTGCCCAGTCGCAATTTCGACAAGGAGGGAACCAAGGCCGTAGTAGTCGGCGGCCATGAAGTCGCTGGCAGTATCCCCACCTTGAAGCCAAAGGAACTCGGGCGCAGCGAAACGCAGGTCACCCCGCCCCTGAATGTAATCGTCCATCAGCATGGTTGGGGGGCTTCGCAAGTCCTTAGCGCGTCCCAAGTCACCCAGCCGCAGTTTGGTCGTGCTGCCGTTCACCATCAGTAGGCAGTTGCTGCTTTTGAGGTCACGGTGAGCGACGCCGGCCAGATGCATTTGGTGGACGCTCTTGACCGCTCCGCGGAAAATCCGAATGCGCTCGGTCCAGTCTAGTTTTGATCGCTCGACTGGGTCGAGGATCAATTCGTCAACGGACCCGGATGCCACGGCGAGCACATGAAAGCGGATAGGCATAGGCACAGTAACACCGTGCGCGACCATATCGATGCTTTCTTGACCGCCGTCCACATAGGTAATTACACCGTCACAGCCGTTGAGCTTTTGAAGCAGAACAGCCTCGTTCTCGAAGTCCACGATCGCGCCAGGACCCGAAGACGGAAGCAATACCTTTACTGCGACTCGGGCGTTTGTCGATAAATTCTGAGCCTCGAAAACAAGTCCGAAAAATCCAGCTCCCAAGTAAGCTTGAATTTCATAGTCGCCCAGTCGTTGTCCTAAGAGGATTGACTTCCAGGCATCGCGTTCCGCTTGGGTAGCCACTACTGTCCAAACTTCTTGCGTAGATTTGCTAGCTCCTCGGGATGGGCCAACAGAATCGCGACAACGTCAGCTGGCACCCGTCCTGTTGCGAGGTTGATCACCTCAGCCGGAACGTGATAGTAGTCGGACAAGCGCTGCGTTGCTGCCTCGCCTACAGGCCTTTCGCCCCGTTCCATTCGAGACAGCTGCGACGGTGCCACGCCTAGCTCCGACGCTGCGGAGCGCAGGGTGTGTCCATGTTTGCGCCTCAACTCCCTGAGCAGGGAGGCAGCACTTTCGCCCTTTGCCATATGAACACGATACGACCTGTTGCCAACCATGGCAACAGTGGGACTTCCTTTGAAGACCTACCAGCTTGTCTCGTCGGAAACGGGTGCGGATTGCTTGCAAGCCTCAGACTCGTACGGGCCACCTTCCAGAAGTCATCAATGGATGCCCGTAAGCCGGACGGTCACCGGGACACCCGAACACTCACGGAGCATCGAAGGTGATCCGCGTAGTTCCGGGAGTGTCCGATTCCCGTAAGCCCCGCCC
>NZ_PJJR01000018.1:0-3655 GCF_002929595.1 Cryobacterium sp. N19
TTCTTCTGGACTTTTTCTCGTTGGCATCACGTGCCGGCGGGAAGGGTACCGCCCGTACTTTGAGAACTACACAGTGGACGCGAGCATCTTAAATTTGACTCTCGTAAGAGAGCAAATTACAAAGATCTAAGCACTGAATTTATTTAGTGCTGTGATCATTGGTCAATTTCGATGTCGGATTTATTCGGCATACTTAATCGATTCAAACTCATGTGATGTCAAATTTTTAAGAGCAAACGGTGAATGCCTTGGCATGTAGAGCCGAAGAAGGACGTAGTAATCTGCGATAAGCCTCGGGGAGTTGATAAACGAACTGTGATCCGAGGATGTCCGAATGGGGAAACCCCGCCAGGCCCGTGAGGTGACCTGGTGACTCCCGCCTGAATATATAGGGCGGGTAGAGGGAACGTGGGGAAGTGAAACATCTCAGTACCCACAGGAAGAGAAAACAATAGTGATTCCGTTAGTAGTGGCGAGCGAACCCGGATGAGGCTAAACCGATCATGTGTGATAGCCGGTAGGCGTTGCATGGTCGGGGTTGCGGGACTTTTCTGCCTATTCTACCGAATGGTAAGGGTTAGAACGTTGTATAGACGAACAGGATTGAAAGCCTGGTCATAGAGGGTGCGAACCCCGTAGTCGAAATGCAGCAATCGCCCGAGAAGTATCCCAAGTAGCACGGGGCCCGAGAAATCCCGTGTGAATCCGTCAGGACCACCTGATAAGCCTAAATACTCCTACATGACCGATAGTGAACAAGTACCGTGAGGGAAAGGTGAAAAGTACCCCGGGAGGGGAGTGAAATAGTACCTGAAACCGTTTGCTTACAAACCGTTGGAGCCAGCTTTGTTCTGGTGACAGCGTGCCTTTTGAAGAATGAGCCTGCGAGTTAGTGATATGTGGCGAGCTTAACCCGAGAGGGGAATGCGTAGCGAAAGCGAGTCTGAATAGGGCGATTCAGTCGCATGTCCTAGACCCGAAGCGAAGTGATCTATCCATGGCCAGGTTGAAGCGACGGTAAGACGTCGTGGAGGACCGAACCCACTTCAGTTGAAAATGGAGGGGATGAGCTGTGGATAGGGGTGAAAGGCCAATCAAACTTCGTGATAGCTGGTTCTCTCCGAAATGCATTTAGGTGCAGCGTTGCGTGTTTCTTGCCGGAGGTAGAGCTACTGGATGGCCGATGGGGCCCAAAAGCTTACTGACGTCAGCCAAACTCCGAATGCCGGTAAGTGAGAGCGCAGCAGTGAGACGGTGGGGGATAAGCTTCATCGTCGAGAGGGAAACAACCCAGACCACCAACTAAGGTCCCAAAGCGCGTGCTAAGTGGGAAAGGATGTGGAGTTGCACAGACAACCAGGAGGTTGGCTTAGAAGCAGCCACCCTTGAAAGAGTGCGTAATAGCTCACTGGTCAAGTGATTCCGCGCCGACAATGTAACGGGGCTCAAGCACGCCACCGAAGTTGTGGCATTGATATTTTTGGTTAGCTAACACCCTTGTGGTGTTGGTTCAGCCGTGTTGATGGGTAGGAGAGCGTCGTGTGGCCAGCGAAGCGGCGGTGTAAACCAGCCGTGGAGGCCACACGAGTGAGAATGCAGGCATGAGTAGCGAAAGACGGGTGAGAAACCCGTCCTCCGAAAGATCAAGGGTTCCAGGGCCAGGCTAATCCGCCCTGGGTAAGTCGGGACCTAAGGCGAGGCCGACAGGCGTAGTCGATGGACAACGGGTTGATATTCCCGTACTGACGAAAAACCGCCCAAACTAATCCAGTAATGCTAAGCATCTGAATCCCCTAGATGGATCCCTTCGGGGTGAAGCGTGGGGCCTAGCGTGCGACCCTATGCTGGTGCGGTTAGCGTATTAACAGGTGTGACGCAGGAAGGTAGCTGAGCCGGGCGATGGTTGACCCGGTCTAAGGATGTAGGCCGAGAGATAGGCAAATCCGTCTCTCATATAAGGTTGAGACCCGATGGGTAGCCCGTAAGGGTGAAATCAGTGATCCTATGCTGCCAAGAAAAGCATCGACGCGAGGTTTTAGTCACCCGTACCCCAAACCGACTCAGGTGATCAGGTAGAGAATACTAAGGAGATCGAGAGAATCGTGGTTAAGGAACTCGGCAAAATGCCCCCGTAACTTCGGGAGAAGGGGGGCCTGAGGCGTGAACGGACTTGCTCCGGGAGCGTTCGAAGGCCGCAGAGACCAGTGGGAAGCGACTGTTTACTAAAAACACAGGTCCGTGCTAAGTCGCAAGACGATGTATACGGACTGACGCCTGCCCGGTGCTGGAAGGTTAAGAGGAACGGTTAGCCGCAAGGCGAAGCTGAGAATTTAAGCCCCAGTAAACGGCGGTGGTAACTATAACCATCCTAAGGTAGCGAAATTCCTTGTCGGGTAAGTTCCGACCTGCACGAATGGCGTAACGACTTCCCAGCTGTCTCAACCGCGAACTCGGCGAAATTGCATTACGAGTAAAGATGCTCGTTACGCGCAGCAGGACGGAAAGACCCCGTGACCTTTACTACAGCTTGGTATTGGTGTTCGGTGTGGCTTGTGTAGGATAGGTGGGAGACTGTGAAGCTTGGACGCTAGTTCAGGTGGAGTCATTGTTGAAATACCACTCTGGTCATATTGGATACCTAACTTCGAACCGTGATCCGGTTCAGGGACAGTGCCTGGTGGGTAGTTTAACTGGGGCGGTTGCCTCCTAAAAAGTAACGGAGGCGCCCAAAGGTTCCCTCAACCTGGTTGGTAATCAGGTGTCGAGTGTAAGTGCACAAGGGAGCTTGACTGTAAGACTGACAAGTCGAGCAGGGACGAAAGTCGGGACTAGTGATCCGGCAGTGGCTTGTGGAAGCGCTGTCGCTCAACGGATAAAAGGTACCTCGGGGATAACAGGCTGATCTTGCCCAAGAGTCCATATCGACGGCATGGTTTGGCACCTCGATGTCGGCTCGTCGCATCCTGGGGCTGGAGTAGGTCCCAAGGGTTGGGCTGTTCGCCCATTAAAGCGGTACGCGAGCTGGGTTTAGAACGTCGTGAGACAGTTCGGTCCCTATCCGCTGCGCGCGCAGGAAATTTGAGAAGATCTATCCCTAGTACGAGAGGACCGGGATGGACGAACCTCTGGTGTGTCAGTTGTTCCGCCAGGAGCACCGCTGATTAGCTACGTTCGGAACGGATAACCGCTGAAAGCATCTAAGCGGGAAGCCGGCTTCGAGATGAGATTTCCATCCCTTCGGGGGAGAGGCTCGCAGCTAGACTACTGCGTTGATAGGCCGGATGTGGAAGTGGGGACTAAAGACCCATGGAGCTGACCGGTACTAATAAGCCGATAATTTGATAACACTCAGTTTGAAGAAGCTGCTTTAGCGTCCACTATGTGGTTCTCGATGTACGGTCGAGAACAACGTCCTCGTCACGAGGACTCTATATAACTACATAATATAGAATCGATTCATCGCAAGATGTTTCGGCGGCTATAGCGAGAGGGAAACGCCCGGTCACATTCCGAACCCGGAAGCTAAGACTCTCAGCGCCGATGGTACTGCAGGGGGGACCCTGTGGGAGAGTAGGACACCGCCGGACTTAACGTAGAAACACCAGGAAAGCCATCCCTCCGGGGATGGCTTTCCTGCGTTAACAGGCCACCCACG
>NZ_PJJR01000020.1:0-3900 GCF_002929595.1 Cryobacterium sp. N19
ACGAACCTCATCTGGGTATTTCTTGGGCATAACCGAATCCTTTCACTAGAAAGAAAGCGGCAAGAAATCAGGGACGGTTCAAGTTGGGGCTTTCGGATCTATATGACGGTGTTGATGGGAAGATTTTCTGCTGCTTCCACCATTTGAAACCGCCGACGTCTTATGGGCGTTCGTTGAGGAGGTCGGCTTCGTATGCGATTATCGCCGCCTGCACACGATTCTCGACGCCAAGCGCTGTGAAGAGCACACTGAGGTACTGCTTCACCGTGCCTTCCGAAAGGTGCAGGGATTTTGCGATCTGGGCATTCGACTGGCCTCGCCCGATTCCGGCGAGCAGTTCGCGTTGTCGGTGGGTTAGTTCGCGCGCAGTTGATTGGGCTCGTGTTGAGCGGCCGAAACGGGCGCCGGTTTCTTGGCGGACCAGCCACCGGCCGACCCGCGGTGAGAATGCGGCACCGCCGCCTGCGAGAGCGCGGACGCCGCCGATCAAGTGACGCGGGTCATCCGATTTCAGGAAAAAGCCGAGCGCACCGAGGGTGATGGCCTCTGCAATGTAGGCCTCATCGGAGAACGTGGTCAGCATTGCGACCGGCACGTGTGGCTGCTCGCGCCGCAGCTGTTCAAGGGTGCGGATACCGTCGAGTCTGGGCATCTGGATATCGAGAACGACGACGTCCAGCGAGTGCCGTCGAGCCAGTTCAAGCGCTTCGGTTCCGTCTGAGGCTTCGGCGGTGATTACAATATCCGAGGCTGTGGAGAGGATGCCGGCGATCCCAGCGCGCACGAGCTGATCGTCATCGGCAAGAAGGACTCGTATTAGACCGTCTCTTTGTTGGTGGGGGCTGTCGGACGGGGTGTCACCGGTGAGATTTCCAGTCATGGGGCGAGGATCGTGTCGGTGGCGAGAACGCGGTTGTTGACGAAGCAGATTCGGAAGACATCGTCGCGGTCGAAGAAACTTATCGAGGCCTCATAAAACTCGCACGTCGATCTCGGAGGCTGAGCCAGAGACGTTCGCGGGGCGTCGAGCATTTCCACTGCCGGAAGAAGGAGCTCGGTTTTGGTGCGGGTGTCACCGGTGTTGATGGCGGCGAACCGTTCGGGAGTCAGGACTGACGCGACGTTGGCATAAGCGAAGTAACCGATCGCGCTTAGCGCTGCGGTGGAGAGGAGAACGATGGGAACTAGCCAGGCGGCCCGTGTCGTGCGACGGCGTTTCCGGTCGGAGCTGCTGTCCGCGGCGGTGACAAGCTCGGTCCGAGATTGGTGTGTACTGGTAGCGGCTGAGGATGGAGTTGCCGATCTTGGGAGTCGGACTATGAGGGTGAAGTTTTCACTACGATTCACGTCCAGGGTTCCGCCAAGGATCCCGACTCGGTGTCGCAAGGCGAGGATACCGTGGCCCGTTATAGGTAGGGTCGGTGTCGTGCCGTGATCGGGGTTGCGAATCCGTAACTCGACTTCGTCTCCGTCGATGTTGATGTCGATGTTCACCTTCGTGCCCGGTGCGTGTTTTGCGGCGTTCGTGAGTCCTTCCTGCAGTGCCCGGAGGAGAGCGGCGCGAGAGTAATTGTTGGTGAATCGTTCGATGTCTGGCGCGAGGGTGCTGTTTACCTCGATACCGGAGGATTGCGCGCGCTCGAGTACGTCTTCAATGCTGAGGCCGCTCAGCGAGGCGGTGATGCCGGAGTCTCTTTCGGTAATTAGTCGAACGGTCTCGCCGAGTTCGTCGGACGCGGCGGCGGCATTGGCCCGGATGCTCTGCAGCTCCGTTCTCGCCGTTGCTGGCAACGTGTCGTCCAGGGAGAGGCGGCCGGCTTGGACGGCGATCAGCGTCAACCGATGCCCTAACCCGTCGTGGATTTCACTAGCCATCGCGTCTCGTTCCCGCATCACGGCCTGCTCGACGCGAGCATCGTGTTCCCGTGCCTCGGCGAGGGCCAGATCCCAGCCGCGCTGGAGATAGGCCCGCCGTCCGCGAAGCGCGGCGACCGTCAGAACGGGGACGACGAGGCACAGGGTGTAAATCGTGCCGCGGACGAGTCCGAGGATGGCACCGGCCCACGATGGACTCGAGATCAGTCCGCACAGTGTCGCAGCGATGAGCGAGGCCGCCACTGCGACCATCACGACGCCGAAAGATGGCTTCCACAGAGAGGCGCAGAAGCCGATGATGATCGCGGTGGTGCCTAATAGCACCAGACCCGAGCCGTCCGTCCACGGAGAGGCGACTCCGAGTAAGGTTCCAACAACAGCAGCGCCTGTCGTGTTGGTATTGCGCGCACGTCGTGTGTGCGGAGTCGGATTGTTGTCGAGCATCCTCCCACCCTAGGGAGACCTGGCAGACGAAAGAACTCGCCTTCGTTAGTTCGCGGCTTCACCTTTGTCACTATCGACGGTAGCGGGGCTTTTCTAGCGTTTCTTGCATGCTCGAAAACATCACTTTGTTCCTTGACTCCGTCAGTGAGTACATCGGAATCATCCTTGCGGTCGTCTTAATTGCGTCGATCGTGGACGCGGCCTTCGGCCTCGGTGCCATTCTGCCGGGGGAAACTGTTCTGGTGTTCGCCGCGGTCGCCCTCCGTGATAGTCCTCTTCTGATCTTTGCCGTACTCGTCGCTGCCGTCGGGGCATTCATTGGCGACCACATCGGGTATTTCATCGGAAGGAAACTCGGCGTGAAGATGGTGAACACACGGGTGGTGCGGAGAATCGGAGTCGATCGTTGGGACGCGGCTACCGGTTTCGTCAAACGACGCGGTTTCTGGCTCATCATCGTCGCTCGGCTCCTGCCCGGCGTTCGAACCTTGGTCGCCGCAGCAGCAGGAGCGGCACTCATGAGCTACCGGCGGTTCGCTCTCGCCTCCGGCACCGCAGCCGTCATCTGGTCGTTTCTCTGGGTGCTGGGCGGCGCCGCGCTCGGTTTCGCGTTTGTTGAATTCGCCAATCACACGACCATCCCTGCGATCGCGGTAGCGGTGGCTGCCGCTGTTGGGTTCTTCGTTATCCGGCGGGTGCGGAGAACCGCATGAATACGAAAGATCGGACTCTCCGGCCGCGACCCGAGTGGTGGACCATCCCAAATCTCGTCACCGTTATCCGATTCGTCCTGATCTTCCCGATCGTGGCCCTTCTGTTGTCGGGTGCTCAGCCGCTCACAGCTGCCGCTCTCACGGTGCTCTTCGGCGCGACGGATTGGGTAGACGGATTCCTCGCTCGGCGGCTCGGCCAAGAGACACGGCTCGGGGAGATCCTCGACCCGATCGCCGACCGATTGGGGATCGGCTGCCTTGGCATCGCACTAACGATCATCGGTGCAATTCCCTGGTCGGTAATCATCGTCATCCTCCTCGTCGATCTGATCGTCGGAAGCGTCTTCCTGGCACGACACCGGAACCATCAGCTCTCGGTCACCTGGATCGGAAAGATTCGCACCGCGCTCATTATGATCAGCGCGTCCATCGTCACGGGCGGCCTCATTCCAGGGATGGGATTGGCCTTGTTGATCGGACAGGTCGGTTTGGTGCTCGGCGCCTTGTTCCACATCGCTGCCGGCATCGGCTATCTACGACAACTGCTCCGACAAGATGTACCGCATGCACCAGCCACAACTCTCGGACGGGACTGAAGCTATCGCGGATGTTATCTGTCACGGACCATGAAGAACGCCCAGTTCCTCATTGCCCTCGACACACTCTCGCCTGCACAACCCCGGAAACACAGGGGCCGTTGTGCAGACGACTTCGGAAAATGACACTGGTGCTAAACGATCAATTCCGGACACTCTTCAAACGCGGGACACGTTCCTGGCGTGAGCCAGTTGACGAATCCCTGCCCTTCAAGAATAATTAGGTATGTGCCTAAGTATCGCGACGAGCTCGATGCCGTGCTCCGCGCTCT
>NZ_PJJR01000022.1:0-4794 GCF_002929595.1 Cryobacterium sp. N19
TCCACTATTACGCTGGGACAAACGGCCCGATAAATATCGAAGCCGCCAACAAAACGGCGGCATGAAACCCGGGACGGTTCAAAGTCCACAACGCCGGCCTTCACTCCAGCGCGGAACTAGCGGAACTCTTCAACGTCGCGCGATCGACCGTTTACCGCACTATCCAACGTCAGTTCGAATCTAGCCTTTGAGAAGGGCACCGATTGAAATCTCGTTGCCGGACTATCTAGTCCGGCAACGGGAACCCTAAAGACCGTTCGGGAAACCTCGGTCAGATTAGATGCCGGAGGTACCGTTGCGGATCCTCTAAAAACGATCGCCAGTTCCGAACCAGGTCGAGGTCGCCCCAGGCGCAGGGACGGTATCCCCACGGTCCGACCTCGTAGATCTCCGCACCGGGAATCGAGGCCAGGATCGGTGAATGAGTGGACAGAATCACTTGCGACCCTCCGGCGGCAAGGATGTCCCGAAGGTCGCATAGTAGGGCGAGCGATCCCGTGAACGAGAGCGCTGATTCCGGTTCGTCGAGGATCCACAAACCCGGGTAACGAGCCCGGGCGGCCACGAGATCGAGGAAGGATTCACCATGCGAACGCTCGTGGAACACCGGGTCGTTACCGCCCGGGTTGTCCTCGAGATAGGTGAAGAATCCATGCATCGTCTCCGCGCGAAGGAAGAAGCCGCCCCGGCGGGCACCCAGTCCTCGGCTCAATTGCAGGTGATCGGCGAGGGTGGACTCGGACCTACGGGTGGTGTGACGCGACCCAGTCGATCCGCCGTCTGGTCCCATCCCGTATGCACCCGCGATGGCCTCGACGAGCGTCGATTTCCCGACCCCGTTGTCGCCGACAAAAACGGTCACCTGGCCGAGTTCGAGACCGTGCTCGAGGAGCTGCGCGATCGGAGCAAGTGTCGCGGGCCAGACATCCTTAGGTAGAACGGGCGCGTTTGGGTCCTGGCCCACCGACCGAAGTGGAGTCACGTTTCTCGCCATACGATCATTCTGCCGGAATCGGAGTTCGAGACCGTTAGACCAACGCTTTGCGGAGCTCTGAACGTGTCAGGAAACTTGCGCGGTGTCCGTAAAGGAGCTTGGGCGGCGGGGACCGATATGATTTCGTTGTGTCGAGCAAGCCAACTGGAACCCGAATCGCTGCGGTGGCACTCTTCGCCGCATGGCTTGTGCACGACGTAGAAGAGGCATTCACCTTCCCGGCCACGTCCAGGCTGCTCGCCGCACGTCTGGGAACCGGCCGCGTCGTGGTTTCTCCGTCGCAATCTGTACTCGCCATCGCGCTCATGGGAGTGCTTGTTGGCACGGCCTGCGTTCGCGGCTCGCGCACCCAAGGAAAGTCACGTCTCTATCGGGCGGTGTTGGCGGGCTTGGAAGCTCATGTGGTCACGCACGTCGCGACTTCGATCTCCTTCAAGAGCTACACTGCTGGACTCATAACGGCACCCCTGGTGATGTTGCCCGGGGCGCGAGTGGCCCGGGATGAACTCCGTCGAAGCGGCTCGCCGCTCCTGCCGTCTGACACCGTACGTGGCGGGGCGCTTCTGTTCGCTTCAGCGATAGTTTCGCACCTAATTTCACGCCTCTTCCTCGGATTTATAGCGTCTTGCGGGAGCCAGAGACGCCCACATGATGGTGGCTTCGCGCGAAACTCCCTGGTGACGAGAAGGACCAACGAGCAGATGGAAACGCCCAAATAATCGCTATCTGACCTAACGGCCGGCAGGAAATTGGAAGCCATCAAGGGGAACTCTCTCCGGGGCGTGGGTGCTAGCGGGTCTACGCCTGTATGTCGAGCCGGGCAATGACGCGGCCTCCCAGCGGCGATCAGTTTTGGCTACATGGATCTCTTTGAGTCCGGGTGGTCGCACGCGGGAGAGACATCTAGATGGATGTCGATCTCGATCGCTCATTCCCAGGCGAGTGTGAACCAAGCGATCGCGCCGATGTACCCAACGAAAGTAATGAGCGCTAATCGGGTTGGCGTGCTGAACGGGTTGTGTCTGCTGAACCCGAAAAACGAGTTCGCGTTCAGGAGGTGCAGGAACAGCCCCCCGCCGAGCACACCCACATACGCCGTCGGTCGAGCGGTGAGGAGGACGACGATGGCAAAGAAGATGTATTCGGTGACGAAGGCTGTTTTCGGGTATTGCCAGAGTCCGAATCCCAGCTTGCGGTCCTTGCCGCCGAAGCCAAGGACAGGCAGGTCGTGCATGTGTACGACGAGATCGAGGATCCAGTGTGAGATGGCGGCGACCCAGAACAGCACCCCAACCAGGACGCTGTTGTAGAGAAGAGCGACGATCGCGGCGGGCACGAGCGTGAACAGGTTGCCGAGCACCAGCGAGTGGGAGAACGGGTAGGAGTCGAATCGGATAGAACGTTGCAGTGGGTCGTTCCGGCCAATCGTGACGCGTTCGCGGCCCAGGAGGACGAGGACGGGCCACACCAGGTCCGGCCAGGCGACGCCGACAGCGATCGGGATCACCGGCGAGTCCGGCACGAGCGTAACCAACACTGCAGCAGCTGCGTAGTGACCGATGTACATGGAAGTCCGTCGCGGGCGCGAAAACGGGTCAGTAGTTTGCAGCGACCCGCGAAGGGAGCGAAAGGGGATATTTCGCATCCAACCGTGGGTCGATGACGATTCGGAAGAGAAAGCCAAAGAGTAACCGCACTCCAGCCCAGTAGGCAGGAATAATGAACCATCCGAGCCACGAGATCGTCCCGGTGGGTTCCAGAACGATTGTCGCGAAGGTAACTAGGACTCCCACGCCTTGGAATAGATAGGTGAACGCGTGCGTGATGGAATCACGGCGGGCTTGCTGCGCGCTCTTGCGAGCATGTAACTGTTCCACCGCCTCACCGAAGTCGATGCTTTCAACGCTCACAAATAGGTCTCTGACAGGTACCTCGAGCGCATTCGCAATCAGAGCGACCGTATCCAAACTGGCATCGCTACCCGCTTCCACGCGTTGGATCGTTCGCCCCGCGACCCCGCTCTCCATCGCCAACCGCTCCTGAGTCCAGCCGCGGGCCCGACGGAGTTCACCGATGTGTGTCTTGTTCATGCTCTCAACCTAGGAGACAACCCGGCCGCCTTGCCACGACACCACCACGACAATCCGACGACAGCGTCAGACATAGTGGAACACGTTCAAGTTCGAGGCCCCCATATTCGTGCCCGCAAGCCGGACGCCCACCGGGGTACCTAAACACGCGATCGCCGGCTTGGGTCCGTACCAATAAGGAACTCTCAGCGGGCACCGAAATCCGTCCAAGTGAGCGGCGGCGGCCAGGAGCTATTGGCTCACGCGGGGCGGTTCTGCTTCCCGTCGAGCCAGAGTGTGTCGGATGCGTCACTGTGCGCGGTGCCACTGCCCACGTGCTTCGTGTTGATTTTTTCGCCGTTCTTGATGATGTGCACGAGCGCCATGGCGTGACCGCGGCCCAAGTCGAAGTCCGCCTTCAGCCAATCGACGATCACCCCGGCTTTCTTGGACGGGTCGTCGAACCCCTTCTCCTGAGCGAGCGCGATGAACTGTCGCGGGGCCAGTCCAGTCTTATTGTCGCAGTCGACAATCACCGGCCCGGCCGAGCAACGAAGCGTGAGCGAACGTTCTATCTCGCTCGAGGGGCTCTTCGCGTGAACTCGACGTCTGCCGTCGGCACGACCTTGCCGGTTCGACCGGGGGCGGCTTGGAAGCTCCAGTACAGGTTGGTGTGCTCAATCACCTGAGCGGGCGGCGGAGCGCCCCATTCGGTGAGATCTTCTGTGGTGTGCGCGTCGGAGACCAACGTCACATCGTAATCGCGGGTGAAACCCCCATGAAGGGTGGAGCGCACGCACGCGTCGGTTTGCGCACCGACAACGACGAGGTGCCCGACGTCGGTCCCGGCGAGCACCTGTTCCAGGCTGGTCGCCTCGAACGAGTCTCCATACTCTTTGCGGATAACGGCCTCACCGTGCGCTGGCGTGAGGTCGGGAACGATCTGCCAGACGTCGCTGTCGATCGGCAGCTCGTCAGAGGAATGCTGTACCCAGAGGACCGGCACTGTTTCAGCGCGGGCGCGGTCTACCAGAATCGCGATATTGGCAACCACCGGACCGCGCCGGTGGGCGTTGGCCAGAACCCCGTTCTGGGCATCTATCACGAGAAGCGCGGTACCGGAACGGTCAGTGGGACGGGACATTTCATCCTCCAATAGCAGAAGAGCGAGACTGCGATCATGCTACTCCCAACATCCGACACTCAGCTCGCGAACGGTGGTCAGCGTTCTCGATGCCGCGCCCTCGGGGACCTTGGAGTTCTGCCCGCCATGACGTGCCAATCTCCGATCGGTGTGGGGCGGGACTGTCAGAAAATTGATGGATAGAATGCCCGGAAGCCGGACGACCAACGGGCGCATTGAAGCGTGATTCCGCTCAAGTCGATGCGCTGAGCAAGTCGCCCGCAACGGGAACCCTCACCGGGACGAACGCCGGTGACCACTGTGGGACGATGATCGCGCCGGCGTAGTGCTCAATCGGACCGCCATAGAGCGGGTGCCCTCTTCTCGCAACGCCCTAGTAGGTTGGCATCAGTTAGCTGATCGATCTTGGCTCTGCTGGGGTCCCTGCGGTTGATCCGCCGCGGGCATATTGGCAGCGCAACCAAGCACAGCGCGGCAGGGGTACACCCTTGCTGTCAAGGGTGGGTTTACCTGCGCGCCCCATATGCTTGCATCCATGATCGCCGCCATCGCCTTCGTCACACTGATTGGCCTGCTGGTTCTCTTCC
>NZ_PJJR01000024.1:0-5003 GCF_002929595.1 Cryobacterium sp. N19
AAGTTCGTCGGCGATCTCGGCAGGCAAACGATGCAGGCCACGTAGCCTCCGCATGTCGCGGTGGCAACCTTGGGCGACGCAGGTCGCGACAGATTGCTGAGCCAGAAGTTGGCCAGCTCGATGTGTCAAAGGGGAACCCCCTACGGGACTGCGGGCCGCTTGTCGTCAATACGGATATATGGGGATCAGGAGCGAGGTCACGACGAGCGAGGCACCACCGCCAGATAAGGCGCCAATGGTCCATAACTCAGGGCGTGTGGCAGGGGAACCGATTCGTTTCCGTACCCGTAACGCATAAAGCAACCCGCCAGCGATCATCACCAGGCCGATCACAAATAGCAAAAGCCTCACGGTTTCCATGCCCGAAGCATAGGCTCTCGCTCAGAAAACATGGCTCTAAGCCGGCCGGATGCGAACGCGTGCAGGGCGCGCGAAATGTAGGTGCAACGTCTGCGAACAGGGCTCAGCCGCTCAATCGTGTCCTGCGAGAAAGCAGGAATATCCCTCGCCGCGCCCGAGCCAGACTGCAGACGCCACGGTACGCTGCGGATTCGCTGCCATCCACAGCGGGCCTGCGCAGCCGTTGTCCCAATAGCCGAACCTTAACCGGGAACGGGAACCGTCGCAGTCAGTGGTTTGCTGTGACAGTCAGGCGATGGTTGTGAACGGTGATTACGGCCAGTGTGACGAGAACAACACCGACGACAACGATCATGCTCCATGTTCCATGGGCATTTGTGAGTGCGACCCCGCCGAAGACAAGGAGTCCTGCGCCAATGCTCCGCATCGCGATGGATCCAGCCGGGAGGACCGGAGGATTCCGGTTGAAGGGGATTCTCGTGTCGGGGTTGGCCCGAATTGTGCGGATCAAGGACGCGATGAAGAGCATGGCTCCCACGGCTCCCACGACTGCCGCAATCCACCCAAACACATCCATGCCGCTAAGCATACTGATGCGGACCTGCGGATTTTTCAGCTCGGGTTGCTCTGGCTCCTCAACCTCCCGTTGCTCGTCAGCGAACGCGCTCATCGACAAGGGTGATGCAGCCTGACAGCGTCTCGAAAGCCGTCAAGGCGCGAACGGACGGATCAGGAACTTGATGTGACGATTCCCCGCAACGGGCCCCCCTTCGGGGCAATAGCAAATGGGCTATCGAACGCGGGCGGTGGCGTGTTGACTAACACGCGTCTGCAGCGTACCCGCCCCTGATCTGCCCCGAGAATGGATTCGATCCGGAACTATCGCCGTCCGCGGCCAAGAAGACGTTCAGGCACTCTTTCTCCGCAACGCCACTGAACCACCAGCCGTCCGCGACTACCGCACGGAGCCCGTGAAACTCGTGGAAGGCCTGCACAGCGGTACCCTCGGCTGCCATGCCCCAGAAAATGCCGGGCACCTGATAGTTGGGATCGATCACGAGGTCGAATCCGAAACCACACAGCTGATCCGCGAGATACGCGAACAAGCACTGGCGAGCTAACCCCCGTGACGACCTATTGCGAGTCCCTCATCCGCAGGCACGGGCCGCACGAGCCGAAGCGGGCCATCCGATCTCAAAGGCAGGACCATCCGGCGTGGGAACGCAGCGGCCGAAGCCGCCCAGCGTTCCCTCATTGACTAGACAGGTGCGGATACTCTCGACGCCGCGGTGACGATCACCCGCGGCAGCCGTCGGCTCGAAGCTGTTGGGTTGGCCTACGTGGCCTGGAAAATTCGGACGACGGCTGTGCCGAACTCCAAAGTGCGTCAGGTCGCCTCTACCCACGGGATAACGCGGTCACAGTTGATTCGGGATGCGGTGCTGAGCTACGTCCACGCCCTTGCCTTAGACACTCCGTTCACCGATGGGTGACGTTCACTGCTCCTCAGTCGTTCCATTCGATTTTTCGGCGAGGCCATCCCAACACACACAGCTGCGGCTCATTTTGACAAGACCCCGTGACAAGCACGCATAGCGCGACAACGCACCAGCTCCGCGCAACAATGGATTTAGACACGTGTCCGAACTGTCGAGGAGATGATGATTTTGGTCAATAGAGACGAGATTGAAGACGATGGCCGCCACCCTGGCTGGCAGTTCGAGTTGCACAAGCCAAATAGGACGCACCGCGCAGAAATACCGGCTGCGGACATCCAACGACTCGAACGACTGTGGGAACTAGTTAGGCACGAGGAACGCATCCCCGACACCACGGGCGTGGAGATTGATGCATTGATTGAGTATTGGGGCCGAGAGGGGTACTCAGCCGATCAGATCGCCGTCGCGACACAACTACCGCTTGAAACGGTCACTGAATTGCAAAAGAACCCGGGAGTCGCCGCCCTATTCAATTCCCGACAGCGGTAACAGAACGTGCCTCAAAGTCAATCTTGAAGGGCGAAGACATCGGCATTTTCGACGATGGTCGTTTGCGGAATTCTTAGAGCCAAGAGGACAAGGACGCCAATGAAGACGAGCCCCTCCATAAGGACGCCTTAAACTAGGAGCAGCCCGGCCGCCCAGCGATATTGCAGCCGCTGAGTAGTGTCCATTCCGCAACCATATCGGCCACACGACAGTTCGAATGTCGAACCGTCAGCGGGACAGTGCTTGGGCCCGCATAGACGTGTGACAGCATGTCCCATGCCCACCTTTACCTTTTCCGAGTCGAAGCACCTCCCGCGACATGACCTCGTTGGTCTTTATTCAAGCGTCGGGTGGACGGCGTACGCGAGCGACCCAGATGCCCTTGTCCGTGCCGTGGAGCAGTCATCGTACGTCCTGACGGCGAGCAACGAGGACGGCGAACTTGTGGGACTGGCCCGGGTCATCTCCGACAACGCCACCATTTGTTATCTCCAAGACATCCTTGTGAGCCCCCGCCAACAACGCGCCGGCCTTGGCAAGGCTCTGGTTGAAAAGGTCCTGGAGCGCTACGTCCACGTTCGACAGAAGGTACTTCTGACCGATGACGAACCGGGCCAGCGCGCATTCTACGAATCCCTGGGTTTCATTGAAGGAAGTGACTTCAGCCCGACGCCCTTGCGTACTTTCGTTCAGATCGGGGGCGAAGAGCAAAATAGTTCGTCTTCAAGAGGGGAACCTTGAGAGGAACGCTTGTCCGACGGCGTTAGAAAAGCGGGACGCCCGCGAGCTCGTCTGGCAGCTAGGGCGCCGATATGGGGAGGAGAAGCACGTTGTTTGCGATCGTCTCCTGCCAGTTGCCGGTCCCGATGGTCCGCGAGCCTCCCACACCGATTGAGGCCCAGTCGAATCCGATCTGGATCTCGGGCATCGAGACGTCGGCTACCCACCATTGCGTCCAGGTCACCTGCGGCACTGCGCCACCGGCGATGACCTGAAGATCTCGCCCGTTGGGCCTACGAGTTTCGTTTGAATAGCGTTCGTTTGAATAGCGTCGCCCTCCTGCAGAAACCCAGAAGTCGACCCCTTCCCTGTCGGGGAATCGACCGAGAAACGTAGGACCGAACGGCAAGTCGAATCGCTTCAGGACCTCCTTCGAGACCACGAGACGAACCGTGAAGGTGAATCCCCTGCTGTACCCCCGAACATCTTCCAGCCACAGCGAGAAGTCGGCCGTTCTCGTAAGGACCTCCCGTCCGAGCAGGGCTGCAGGAATCTCCCTCCGGACGCAGTGATCCCAATCGCCGCGGGCACGGTCATCTTCGGCCATCGCGTGGCGTCGGGCATCAGCCGGCTCAGAAGGGGGCGCCATCTCTGCTCCTTTGTCCTAGAAACCGAATTGACAGCGGTCTCGCCTGTCCGAGTCGCGGGGCTGACTTGAGTTCCACGCTATCGAGGACTGTAATATCTGTCACCTTTTGCATTATCTGCAATCCGGCGGCTGCCTCCGGTGGGCCACTGTTGGCCTCCCGCGCCAACCGACAGGTTGGGCGCTTTCCCCGGCCCTGCCAGATGCGTTTCGTCAGCCAACCCCTATCGGAACTGTTTGAGAGCTTCGCTGTACTGATGGTGATCGTCCCGGGTCTCCTCCGTCACGAGGAGCGTGTGCCGTCCGATGACGCGCGTATAGGAGCCTTGGCAGGGGATGGTGACAATTTTTGTCAGCCCGGCTTGCCATGCTGGGATCAGCGCACTCAGCGACAAGCGTTCCGGATCATCCGCGAGGGACGTCGGGCGACGTTGTGTGCGTGCATGGAATTGTGAAAGATTCCAAGTCTCCTTTTCTTCCGTAAAGGCTTCGTCGCCGAAAGAGCTCCTCCAGGACGGCCCGACCATGCTGGCTAACAGGTCGGCGCGTTCCGGTGACCCATCTAGAGTGTGCTGGAGCCGGTCGAAGATCGTGTTGTCTTGAATCAGACCGGCATGGTGAATACATGCGTTCCAGGTCCCCGGCCACGCGTCAGACCAGGCTGCGGTCGAGTCGGTCGACTCGGTCTGGGCGTGCGCTCGCACTGAATCGTCCGACAGGAGGGGAGGAAAGTCATTGCCGACCGGGTAAAGATTCCACGCCTCCCGAACCCAGAGCAGATCAACCAACGTGTTCGGATCATCGTCGACGGTGATGAGCATGTCGTGAGGCCAGGGATTCCCAGGCATCGGTAGAGATGAGCGCAATGTTTTCTCCCCAAGAGCGGATGCCGGACAGTCTCACATAGAACGCCGACCGTAAGGGGAACAGCTTGCGGGACGAGCTAAAGATGGCACTCCCACCTGGCGTCTCGACGACGCGCGTGCTCAATTCGTTGCTGTCAGCGACAATGCGCCTGGCCCCGTGAGTTCGCCCTCATTGACTGGCCTGCCGGATACTGCGAGCAGCAATGCAGTTGCGGCACCGCGCACTTCTTTGCCATCACCTTCATCGAAGACCGTATCGGTGGCGATGAGGCGCGGCCCCACAAGCCGCTCCTTACCCCCACCGAGTTTGACGCTGGTCTTCGCTTGATACTGAAGTGCAGTGGGACTGCCCTCGGTTTGGTTGACTCCTGACCTGTGGAGCTTCGTCTTCACTGGAAAGATGTCATCATGCCCAAGCCCTAC
>NZ_PJJR01000025.1:0-5450 GCF_002929595.1 Cryobacterium sp. N19
TCCA
The DNA here is from genome assembly GCF_002929595.1 of Cryobacterium sp. N19. NCBI lineage: Bacteria > Bacillati > Actinomycetota > Actinomycetes > Micrococcales > Microbacteriaceae > Cryobacterium > Cryobacterium sp. N19. Next base: position 5 of record NZ_PJJR01000025.1, read on the forward strand.
ACTCCGGAATGTTCAACGATGTGCGGAAGAACACATACGCGATCAGGACGGGCAGCAGGAACACGAGGACTTGAACGAAGCCGACGACGAAGAGGGAGATGACCTTCCCGCTGATCAACACGGTGGGGTTCAATGTCGTCAGGATCATCTCCGTCACCCGGTTCTCTTTCTCCTCCAGCGTGCTGGTGAGCATTTGGTTGGAGAGCAGCGTGAAGACCAGGAAAAAGATCACGACGAAGATCAGCGGCGGGATCATGCCCAAGAACCCGGCCGCTTCAACACCGTCGGTGTAGGTCGTCGCGGTGATGGGCACGTTGCCTTGCGCCAAGGCCGTGAGGGCGGGGTCTCCGATGCGATCTTGAGCGCTGGTGATAAATACTTGCGTGGCGAGGCCATTGTATGCACCATTACCGAACAGGCCCTTGTCGACGCCGTACACGTGAACCGGGGTCTCAGCGGGGTCGGTCGGGTACACAAAGTGGGCTTCTCGCTTCCCGGATTTTACTGCGGCGATCGCGGCTGTGTCGTCGGTGACGGCGGTGCCACCTAGCGCGGTGGCCACGGCAGGGTCCACGTATCCGGAGGCGTCGCTGTAGGTGAAGGCCAGTTTGGCGTCCGCTTGACGTGCGGCCGTGTCAGCTGCCGTCATGTTCCCCAGGACCACGAGGGCCAAGACGATGCCGATCGCGATGGGCACCAGCAGGGTAATAAACCAGAAGCGTTTCTTGCCCAGTGTTCGGGTTACTTCGAATGCGAGGACGGTGCGGAGGTTGTGCTGGGCCATCTCAGGCACCCACCATTTCGTTTTGCGCACCATAGACCGTGACAAAGATCTCCTCCAGGGAGAGTTTGCTGGTTGTGAAGCTGCGCACCAGGACCCCGGCTTGGACCAGGTCCCGCAGGATCAGCGCCTCGTCGACTGTGTCTGTCAGGGTAAGTTCGGCATAGTTGCGGTCGCGCGTGCTGATCTCGTAGTGCGGCGATGCTGGGATTTCACCCGAGTAGCTGACCCGGATCATCGTTCCGCCGTACTGGTTTTGCACCTCGGAGATCGTCCCGTACGCCTCGGCGCGACCGTCCTTGAGGAGGATGACGCGGTCGCAGAGCCGTTCAACTTCTTCCATCTGGTGAGTGACCATCAGGACCGTGGCGCCGGCCCGTTTCTGCTCCTCGATGATGTCCATCAGCAGGCGTCGATTGACCGGGTCGAAGCCCTTGGTCGGCTCATCCAGGATCAGCAACTCCGGATCGTTCATGATCGTTACTCCGAGCTGAACTTTCTGCTGCTGCCCGCCGGAGAGTTTGTCCACCCGCGACTTCGCGTGGTCGCCGAGCCCCACCCGCTCCAGGTAGTTCGATGACCAGGCCGATGCGGCCTTCTTGCTGAGGCCCTTGAGCTGGCCGAAGTAGGTCATCACAGTGAGGACTGATTCCTTCTTGTACAGTCCGCGCTCCTCCGGCAGATACCCCAAGCGGCTACCGGCCTCCGGCGTGAACGGCCGGCCGTCCACGTGGAGAATCCCCGCCGTAGGAGCGTAGATCCCTAACAGCGCGCGCAGCGTGGTCGTCTTTCCCGAACCGTTAGACCCGAGAAAACCGAAGGTTTCGCCCCGCCGCACATCAAACGAGAGATCCTCTACGACCGTGGTACTCCCGAAATCCATCCGGAAGTTATGAATATGGACGAGGGGTTCATTGTGGGGCGCCATGCCCTCACTCTATCGAGGAGGTCCCGCCGCCCATCCGCGACCGCGCTGGTGCACTGTCCCGAACGAACCTTCGCCGTCCTACTGCACGGCCAGCTCGACCTCGGCGGCCCCAACGCTTCGTGCGTGGCGCGATCCGACCCGGCATGTGATCGGTGCGAGTGGACATCAAGGCAACGATGAAATGACCGAGCGGATGCTCGCGGCCGACCACCGATTCGCCAGCGCGCACTAACCACAGCATGGCACGGCCTAAATCAACACGGCCCGCGTCATGAGCAGCGACTCCACCGGGAGACCTGGGACTTGTGATCGGCGGCTTTAGGCTTATTCCCGATAGGGGAACCCTTACTGGGATTCTGAAAAAACAGGATGCCCTTTCCTCCGGTGAAAGTAGTGGTGTGGACCTGATTGCTCCTGGCGACTTCGTGAAAGCCCCATTTCCAGTGAAGGTCGACTCACCTATGACCGGCGGGCCGAGGGTCAATCGAATGCGGTGCCCGGTCCGCAGCGGCGGCGGCGTGTTAACGCGGGCGACAACAGACCATCCGGATCGGGTTGCAGCGCCTCGAGATAGTGCACGGAGTCACCGACAACCCCAACCCGTCCAATGCGCTGTTCGCGTTTCTGGAACAACGGTGCCACGGCCCCAGCCACCGTGCGGCATCGGCATCGGCATCGGCTTCGTGCATCGGCTTCGTGCATCGGCTTCGCCGAGACTTACCTAGTCACGGTGTGCCTGGCCTCCCGGATCAATCCATCACCGCTACTGTTCTGCGAGACCTTGGCACGTCACGCATAACTCGGCGTGCGGCACGACCGCAAGCCGGTCCGTGGCAATGGGTTCAGAACATCCGGCGCAGATTCCGAATGTGCCCATGGCTATGCGCTCCAACGCCTGGGTAATTTGTGCAATGACTCGTTTGCTGGACTGGGACATGGTCCAAGCCACGACATCGAGATGCGGTGCCGCCCGCGGGACCAGCTCACCGAGGAGGGCTTCCCGTTCGCGAAGTTGGTTCTCAAGGATCCGACGGAAAACGTCTACGTCGGTCTGGTGGCTCCGACCGGCATGGGAGAGGGATGGCCGAGTAATCATGAATGCTCCTACGCGTTAAAGAAAAAGCGCGCCGCAACTGCGACGCGCTACTGCCAGCTCAACTGACCAAATACTTGGGGGTCAGTGCGGTGGCGCGCGCGTGAAGTAGCGGAAGGGCACAACACGTCCTAGGGAATTGAAGCGCCCGCCCAGAGTGACCAAGCTGCGCTCGGCGCAGGGCATGGTCATACGAGACGTGGGCATAGCTTCACCATAGCCCGTGCCACAGGAAAGGCAAGTCGGCAGCTCTTTGGCGGTACTGCCAGTTCTCAGATGACGCCGAGCGCGAGCATAGCGTCCGCCACGCGGGTGAATCCGGCGATATTCGCACCCGCAACATAATCACCTGGTGAACCGTATTCGTCGGCGGTTTCAAGACACCGATCGTGGATGCCTCGCATGATCTTAGATAGACGATCCTGAGTGTGTTCAAACGTCCATGAGTCGCGCGAGGCATTTTGCTGCATCTCCAGCGCGCTCGTAGCGACTCCGCCCGCATTGACGGCCTTTCCGGGCGCAAACTGCACTTGGGCCCCGACCAGTAACCGGATGGCGTTGGGCGTGGTCGGCATGTTCGCGCCTTCGGCAACGATTCGGCAGCCGTTGCGAATGAGTGCAGCCGCCCCGGTCTCGTCTAATTCGTTTTGCGTCGCACTGGGCAGCGCAATCTCGCATGGCACATCCCAGATGGAACCATCTGCCACAAAGCGACTTTGTCCGCCGCGGAGATCACAGTAGTCAGAGATGCGGCCCCGGCGAACCTCCTTGATTTCCCTCAAAAGTTCCAAGTCGATTCCAGATGGATCGAGGACATAGCCAGTCGAGTCCGAGCACGCAATAACGCGGCCGCCGAGCTGGTGCACCTTTTCGATCGCGTGGATAGCTACATTCCCGGACCCGGAAACGAGAACTTTCCTGCCGTCTAGACTGCTACCCGCCGATTTCAGCATCTCGTCTACGAAGAATACCGTGCCATATCCGGTGGCTTCGGTGCGCACCTGTGACCCGCCCCAGCTCACTCCCTTACCCGTTAAAGTTCCGGATTCGTACCGGTTGGTGATTCTCTTATATTGCCCGAACATGTAGCCGAGTTCTCGGCCGCCAACACCAATGTCTCCTGCAGGCACGTCGGTGTACTCGCCGATGTGTCGATACAGCTCAGTCATGAACGATTGGCAGAAGCGCATCACCTCGGCATCTGAGCGCCCCTTGGGGTCGAAGTCAGAGCCGCCTTTACCTCCTCCGATGGGCAGACCGGTGAGCGCATTCTTGAAGATTTGTTCGAAGCCCAGAAACTTAACGATGCCCAGGTTGAGGCTCGGATGGAATCGCAGTCCGCCCTTATACGGTCCGAGTGTGGAACTGAATTCGACCCTAAAGCCACGATTCACCTCGATCCTGCCGGAATCGGTAACCCACGGCACCCGAAAGATGATCTGTCGTTCCGGCTCACACAAACGCCGGATCACCGCGGAATCGGCATACTGCGGATGCTTGGATACAACCGGGGCAAGGCTCGCCAGCACCTCCCGCACTGCCTGATGAAATTCCATCTCGCCAGGATTCCGGCTCAGCACTTCCTCAAAAACCGGAACAAGATGCGGGTGAAGCACAGCCACAACGGACTCCTTAGCGATGTGATGAGGCAAATACAAGTAGATCGCATCACGATGGATTCCGACGATGCCAATCTATCGGTTGAGGGGAGCTTGGAGAAAACGAAACACATTCGTTTCAACTCTCTCTACGCACGAATCGGCACGGTGTCGTGTGCATCACATGGAAGAGAAAATATGTACTGGTCAGAGGGAAAAATGACTTCTGACACGTTATGGGCTACCGTTACCAGTTACGCCAACTAGAAGTAGGGAAGCGAGGTAAACATGGCCATGAAGAGCCCGGCCGCTCCGAACGGGAAGAAACAACCGTTGAAGTCGCTGAAAGAAAAGCGCGCTGACAAACGCGAAAAGACTGATGAATCGGTTCTCAAGTCCCGCAAGGGCCGGTAGTTGAGTCCTCCTCCTCCTCGTGCGGTGTCGCGCATGGCTCGACACCGCATTGGAGCAGTCTGACAACATCAAATGCACCTTAGTTCGACCACGGGCTATCGCAAAAAGTCCCATCCGAAGGCCCGCCGACATAGACCGAGCCCGCCTCTTTTTAGGGGAATAGCCGAGAGATTGTCACCTCGGACCCGAGTGCGAAAATGTCCAGCGGACGCCCCCGCGTTACGGCCCATACAGCAATTGACTGGCCAAAAGGGATCTGGTCAGGTATTGACGTCGAAGCCGAGGACCTCACAGAGGCTATCCGCGTCGACGCCGATGGTGACGACCGTGGTCTACAGGATGATGATTGACCAGCGCCGCGTAATACAAGCGTCGAGGAACACGCAGAGTGTTCCGGTGATGCCAAAGTCTGGCCCGCGAAACGTGGCGACGTCCCAGTCGTAATCGACACGATTCTGGGACACTACGATCTTGAGATGCTGGCACCAGTCCAGGCCGCAGTTGTGCACACGATTACGGAAAATGAAAGCCGTCCCGGTACAGGGACGGTGACCGGGACACCCGAACACTCACGGAGCATCGAAGGTGATCCGCGTAGTTCCGGGAGTGTCCGATTCCCGTAAGCCCCGCCC
>NZ_PJJR01000027.1:0-6303 GCF_002929595.1 Cryobacterium sp. N19
CGACGATCCAGGGCCAGGTGCGGCGGGTGGGTGGTGCGGTCGCGTGCACGAGTGCTCCTATCCGAAGACGGCGAGGATGGCGCCGACGATCACGGCGAGGGCGGCGAGCACCCCGAGGGAGATCCCGGCCCACATGGCTTGGTTGCGGGCGGTTTTGTATTCGTTGGGATTGCCGCCGCTGGAGGCGCTGGCCATCTTGATGATCCCGATGATGAGGAACACGATCGCCAGGATGATGCCGATCCCCCATACCCCGGCGAGGAGCTTCTGCCAGAGCAGGGTGAATTCCGCCCCGAAGATGGTGAAGTCCGGCAGGATGCCGTCGAGCGGATTGTCGATTGTGCGCACCATGGTGCCCACGAGGGTCTGCAGGGATTCTGTGAGCATGACGGGTCGCCTTTCGCAGCTATTGGACGGTGGCTTGCAGGGTGCGCACGACGCCCGCGGCCGCTGCGGTGAACGCCCGCCGCGTCTGTGGGGCGAGATGCCCGAGGGTGATCTGCCCGCGCTCGGCGATGTGCGGGTCATACGGGATGGTGAACACCTGCTCGACGCCAGCGTCGGCGATGATCTGGTCGACCCGGTCGACGACCTGCCTGTTCTCCGGCCGCCCATCCGTCAGCCGCAGGATCGTGGCGTGGTCGGCCAGGCTCGCGGCCTTGCCTCCGGCCGAGCGGAGCACGTCCAGCAGCGCGACCGCTTCCAACACCGCATCCCCGGCGTTGAACACCGGAATCACCAACGCATCGGCGGTATCGACGGCGCCCTGGAACGCTGAGGAGGAGGGCTGGTTGCCGCTGTCCATGACGCGGATGCCGTAGAACTGGTCGACGACCGCCGCGACGGCCGTCACATCCTCATGGGTGAGGCGCGGCCGGCGACGGACGGTACCGATCACGGACGCAAAGGAGGTTTGCGGGGCGGTGTAGCCGGCAAGCTGCCCGGCGCTGCTGATCGTGTCGACGTCGCGGACGAGTTCGCCCATGCCGCGGGCCGGGTTCCCCTCCGCCCGGAACGACAGTGCGCCGGGATCGTCGGATACCTCGAGAATGCACACCGATCCGCCGCGCGCGGCGGCGAGGACTCCGCCGACGATGATCGCCGACGGCGTCTTCCCGACGCCGCCCTTCTGATTGGCGACCAACACGCTCACCGCACGGGTCCACGTTGCCTGCCGGATCGTTTCCTCATCCCGCCGCAACGCTTCGGCCTGCTCGCGCTCGGCCAGCTCCGCCGACCCCGGCGTCATCGAGAACCCAAGGCGCGACAGCACGCCGCGCAGGCCGCGCTGCGCGCCCAGTGCCGTCGGGGCTGCGGAGAGCAGCCCGAGGTCGTGATCGGAACCGCCAAACAGATCAGCCAGAGCCGGCTCCGACGGGCTGCCTAGAGGCCCCTGCGGTGTCGCGGTGGACGGTGCAGCAGTCTCGTCGACGGCCAGCTGTTCTGGGAGCGGGGCGACCGGGCGTTCGGGGGTGGTGGCATCCGCTTCGATGTAGCCCTGGGCACGTGACGCGCCGCGAAACGCGGTACTTACGGGTGGGTCAGTGTGCTGGTTTGTGGTCGGTGTTGTTGCCTGATTCTGACTGGACACAAGCAAATTTCCCTCTCTAGGACCCCATACGGTGCTCGTCAATCACCACAACGACACAGCGATTGGAATCAGTCATGGGGCTGGCCGGGCGTCGGCGGATTGTGGCAACAGCCGGGCATATTCCTGCCAGCCATGCTGTCGTATCCGTTCGAGCGGACCGGGTGTGCACCGTCACGATTCCCTTTCTGTGCGGCATCGTTGCCGTCTAAGTCGAGAGTAATGCTCACCTCTGACATTGGATGCGACACACCGCCAAGAAGACACGAAATACCCTCAAAAAGTCCCGACCACAACAGCGGCCCGGGACCGAGCAGTCGCTTACTTCCTCGGCAAGTGCTAGTCAGTTCGCAAGGGAAAAGACCTATGTGGAAGCGGCTACGCCGCTGCGAACCCCATATTTTGAGCCGCATTTGCGGCCTGTTTTTCAAAGGGCTTGTTTGACCTTTCCGGCCGGTCATCGTAGCTCGCTTCGCGCTTGCGTTCCCAGATTCTCAGACGCGGTCGCAGGCTCCCTTATTTCGCCTGAGATTCTGGGCACTACAGCTCTCCCGCTCGCTATCGATTTCTCTCGCCGGAAGGCAAACAAAATATTCGGTCCAGGAGAGGGAGCCACCATCATGACCATCGCTGCGGTTATCGACACCATCAGCACCGACACCACCGTAAGCAGTCCCATCAGCCACGACACCATCGCACGCACCGCCTGGGCCACCATCGCCGAACCCGGCGACCCCCACGTCGGCGCACTCATCGCACGGTATGGGGCCGAAGCAGCTCTGACCGCAGTGCTCAGCCTCAACGGCGATACTGCGGCCAGCCAAGACGAGACCCTCGCGCAGCTGCGATCGACCAGCCTGCCTCGGTACTCGGTTGACCGGGTCGTCGACACGATCCGCCTCACCGTCACAGGCGGGTACGAGCTGCTCACGCCATCACACCCGAACTGGCCAGCATCCGTTGCCGATCTTGGAGAGACAAGCCCGTTTGCGCTCTGGGTGCGCGGGGACGCATCGCTTCTGAGCGCACCGAGCGTGGCGTTGACGGGCACGCAGTTTGCCACCCCGTACGGCGCGCACGTATGCGTGGAACTGGCCTCCGGTCTAATCGAGCGCGGCTGGGCGATTGCCTCCGGCGCTGCTCGCGGGATCGACACTGCCGTCCTCGCCACCGGTCGGGCATACGCCGGCCGCAACGTGGTTGTTCTGCCCACGGGCCTGGACGACACCTTCCCTGCGGAAAACGCGGAGCTGGTCGACGCAGTCGCGACGCGCGGTGTCGTCGTAAGTGAGATCCCACCGGGACGCCCGCCCTCGGCGTGGCGGTTCCGACGTGGCAACCGGCTACTTGCGGCGCTCACAACCAAGACCGTCATTGTCGAAGCGGAGTACGAGTCCGGGGACGTGAACACTGCGGTGACCGCCATGGAACTGGGCCGGCCGTGCGGCGCCGTGCGCGGGTTGACTTCGACCGTGTCCAATGCGGGATGCGACCGGCTCATCCGTCACTATGGCGCCCAACTTGTCGCCACCATCGACGACGCCGACCGGCTCTGACCTTGGTGGGAGCGCCGTCCGCATCGGTCAGGCGGCGCTCCCGGATTCATCCGTCTCGACGACGTCGAACCGCACGACCTCCTCGTCAGGACCACGCTCGACATTCGCCGGCACCGGCGTGACTGGAACGGATACTGGTGTCTGCAGTTGCCGGTTGGGCAGTGCTCGGAATGGAGCGATCGCGCCGCCCTGCACGATCCAGAACGCTCCGTCCGCCGCTTCGCGCACATCTTGCGGCGGGATGACGTAGGTGTGTTGGGCGCGGGCGCTGCCGAGCTCTTCGCCGGTGGCGCGGCCGGCGGATTCCATCCGCATCACCGTCCCGGCATACTTCACCACATCTTCCGGATCTTTGGACCGGCCAAAGATCAGTGCCGCCCCACTGGTGAGTGCACGGCGCCGGCGGACCTCATCATTCGACAGGCCCGCCGGGCTCTGCGTCGCGAGGACCAGGCCGACGCCGGCGCTTCGCGCCGTCTCGAACAGGCTCCCCGCGGTATCACCCGGGTCCTGCGCACCCGTCACCAGCTGAGGGAACTCGTCAACGATGACGACCACCGGGGACTTGTCGCGCCGCTCCAACCGGGTGGCGAGAAAATTCCGCAAGTCCAGCAGGAGCAGATCACCCAGCCGCGCCTGAGCGTCGTCGACCGGCGACAGCGGAATGACCGTCACGTCAGCTTTCGGCGCGTTGTAAGACCAGCCATCTTGGCCGATCCAACGTTGCATCGGCCGCAGCGCCACAAGCAGGCTCTGCAACGCTCGTGCTCCCGCGGTCGACCCGTCGCGCTCCACGCGCTTGTTGATCAGCGGCAGGTCGTCTGTGTCGTCCACGAACCGGGCTGGGTAGGTCAGCCGCTCGCGCAGGTCATCGATGCTGCTCAGCGGAGACCTGCCTTGAACCATTTGCAGCACCCCACGGATCTCATCGAGATAATGCTGGTTGGCACCGTCAGGGACAGGCATGAGCCGCATCAGCTTCGCCGTGATCTGGTCGCCGGTGCCGTTGAAGAGGTTCCACGTACCGCCCGTTGTCGCGGTGCGGCCGTAAGTCTGCGCCACGGCGACCAGATTCTCGGCGTCAGCCGGGTCACCTTTCGCGTCTATAACGAACACGGGCCACCCGTACTCCAATGCACACAGCACGAGCCCGTTGATCAGGACGGTTTTGCCGCTGCCAGACTCAGCGATAACCAGTGCCCGCACCGACGATGCCGTCGGCGGCAGCACCAGGTATTTTCCGGTGGCATCGACCCAGTCGCGCACCCGGCGCATGTCATAGAAGCGGTCAGCGAGGGTCCGAACCGTCACCCGGCTCGTCACCCCGAACGCCTGCCGCTGATCGCCCACGGCCAGCGGCACGGTGACCGCATGGCGAGTGGTGCCGACGATGCGGCCCGTCTCGGCCTCGAGGCGCACTCCGATGCGGCGGGCCACGCTGCTGTCGGCAGCACGCTTACGTGCGGTCTCAATCTTCTCCTGCCGCACCACGTTCGATACCCGCCGGGACCGCACCTGCTCGGCGATCTTCCTCCGCCGCAACGACCACGCCGCCGGCAGCAACAGCACCCCGGCAAAGAAATTCACCACCACCCACGGACCAAACATCGGCCAGAGCTGCGCCCACCACTCAGCGCCGTCAAAGAACTCGGTCGCCGCCCCCGAGCGGATCCAGTCCGCCAGCAGGATTGCCTCCCCAGTGAGGAGCACGGCTACGAGGAGGATGCCGACGGTGTTGACTATCCACTGCCACCGCCACACCACCCAGAACCGAGTCTTCGTCGCGATGACGTCGCCGGCAATCCGGCTCACCACGACCGGCACGACCAGAGGCAACGCAATCAACACCATGACGACCGCGAACGCGGCGCCGAGCAGCCGCGCGATCGTGTCGCTAGTGGCGTCCGTCTCTACCGGAGCGGCCGTGTCGCTCACGCGCGGACCTGCGTGGATTCGCCCCACCCGCTGCTGCTCTCGAGCTCGACCACAAGGGCGGCTCGTCCGTGTGCAGTCGCGTAGGCGCCGGCGCCCAGCTCGGCGCCGGTCCAGTACCCGCGTGCGTCGAGGGAGTGTTGGGAAACGAAGCGGGGTCGGTCGGTGCGGACAAGGTGTTTGTCAGCCTCCCGTGTTACCGCCCGGTCAGCGTCCGCCGTGCAGAAATACACCACCCGATCAATCCCCTCATGCGCCAAGCGATAGGCGTGGCTCTGACAAATCAACTGATACCGCTGCCACGTCTTCGGCGTCAACTCCACCTCAACCAACTCGACAACCCCGTCACGCTCGGCCACCCCATCGGCCTGATGCTCGCGCACGCTGTTCGGTTTGCGATCCCGCCGCCACGTGAACCCCTGCGCCAGATAGCGCGCCGACACCGTCGCGACCGCTACCTCGTGCCGGGTCGTCTGCCGAAACAAGTTTGGCGCCGACTTCCCAATCGCCAGATACGTGGCCCACACTATCGACCCGTCCCGATACGCCACCCGGCCCCGGTCCAGCAATCCAGTCCCGATCATCCGCGCGGCCCACTGCTGCGCCCGGCGCAACGACACCGGTTCACCAGCACCCGACAGGGCGCCCAACGCCCACCGCACGGCGTCCATATCGGCGAGCCGAACAACGTCCAACCACGCCAAAAGAGCCTCGTCGCGCTCCGTCACCTGCACCATCACTCAGCCTCCGAACTGACAACGTTTCAGCTTTCCACCACGATTCTGCACCCAGCCACCGACACATCCCGGAATGCCACACCGCACATCATCGATTTCTCCCTCGTCGGCGTCATCGCGTCTACTCGTCACTTTTTCTTACCCGATTGCCTTCTATTTTTCTGCCGTCGGTTCCCACATTTTCGGCCCGTCTTCGTTGTCTTTTCCTGTTCCCTTTTTTCACCTTTTCTCACTTCTTCTCTGTCTTCTCTTCTTGTTCTCCCTCTTTTTTTTCTTTTCAGTTTTCTTTTTTTTGTTTTTGTACTTCTGTTTTTTTCTTCTACTTTTTTCTTCTCTTTCCCTGTCCCACCACCCCCCTTTACTTCCCAACCTCCTACACACTGAGGAACGATGGGTGTGGGAGGTTGGGAAGCGAGCGCAGCGAGGGGGCGGCGGTGGGACAGGGAAAGAGACCCCTTACCTATTCGTTTACCTATTCGCTGCCGGTGAA
>NZ_PJJR01000028.1:0-6719 GCF_002929595.1 Cryobacterium sp. N19
CCGCTCATCGCATCAACTGATCGAGCACCAACGGATTCCAACGGTGGGTAAGTCTGCCTAGCTCTGTGTCATACGGGAACCCCCTACGGGACGGTTCTCGGGCGGCTGACACTCTTTCGTTTCTCCTACGAGCCCTGTGTCTTGCCCAGGTAAGCGGTGATGTCGACGGAGATGGTGGGCGGCAGGCTGGGCGCGCCCGGATCGATTGGATCGACGTCAATGTTCATCACTGTCCCCGTCCATCAGATAGCCCGAACGAGCGGGACAAAGCCGCGCGGGTATGTGCCAGGGTCGAACAGTTCGTCCGCGTCATTGGACGAGTCGATTCTCGTAGGCAAGTGCGACGAGTTGCAGTCGAGAGCTCAGGCTGAGTTTGGCGAGGATGCCCGAGATGTGGCTCTTGACGGTTGTCTCGCTGATGAATGCAGCTGCGCCGATGTCGGCGTTGCTGAGCCCTCGGGCGGCAAGGAGGAAGACCTCCTTTTGGCGCACGGACAGTGCAGAAATGACGGCGTCATTGGCTTGTCCCAGATGGCGGGGCGACAGGTCGTGAATCAGCGCCAGAGAGTTGTTTGGCGCGATGACAGATTTACCGGCGTGCACGGTTCGAATGGCGGCGAGGAGAAATTCAGGCGTGGCGTCTTTCATCAGGAACCCGCTGGCGCCGGCATTGATCGCGCTGAGAACGGCAATGTCGCGCTGGTGGGTGGTCAACACGATGATCCGAGGAGGTTCTCTACCGTCCGCCGCCGCAAGTATCTGTTCGGTGGCAGTGATGCCGTCCGCCTTGGGCATCCTGATGTCCATCAGAATCACGTTGGGTTTCTCCTGCGCAGCCAAAACCGTGATTGCCTCGCCATCGTACGCAGCGCCGGCGAAGTCAAGGTCGTCCTGCGACGCAATCAGCATCTCGATTCCTGAGCAGAACAGCACCTGATCATCAGCGATAGCGACGCGAATCACGATTCGTCTTCCCCCACTTCGGTTGTCGTGGTTCTGGTAGTTCCGAGGATGGCGTCGGCACGAGGAACGAATCCGGTCACAACATATCGTCCTGGCTCGTCGTCATCGAACCCGGCGGCCAGCCACCCTCCGGCCAGTCGGGCGCGTTCGCGCATACCTCGCAGACCCCGTTGCGGTGATTGTGCCGCCGGTTGAGTTTTCTCCCCGCGTGACGAGATGGTGAGGGCCAGGCCCGGGCCGCGCCAGTCAAAGACCACCGTCGCCACAGCCGATGCGCCCGCGTGCTTCAGCGCATTCGTCAAGCTCTCCTGCACGATACGGTAGACGGCCAGCTGCTGTCCCGAGGTCAGTACCCCGGCGTCGCCAAAGACCGTGTGGGTGACCGACAGGCCAGCGGATCGCATCCGCTCGAGCAGCGCGTCGAGTCCATCCAGTGTCGGATGTGAGTGCCCCTCCGACTCTGTTCCAAGCGAATCGATTAGCATGCGGACCTCGACCAACGATTCCCGCGCGGACCGTGCGATCGCGGCGAGCGAATCATTGGTGCCTTCTGGTCGCTTATCGCCGAGATACCGTGCGCCATCCGCCTGGGCGACGATGACCGAGAGTGAGTGCGCCATGATGTCGTGCACGTCCTGAGCGATTCGGTCGTGTTCGCTCGCGAACCGCAGCTCTGACTCGGCGTTGCTGAGGTCCGCGGCGATAGCAAGTCGTTGGGTTTCGCTCCGATTGCGTTCCAGACGTGCCCGGGTGCCGAACCCGATGTACCAGCACGCGACGGACACTCCTACGAATGCCAGAAACATGAGTGCGATGTTTTTCCACGGCTCAGAATCGTTGGCGCCCCAGCTGACCGCAAGGCTGCGTTCCAGTGTCGGCGAGAGTGCGGGAATGGTGAAGAACAGGGCGATCACAATCCCATAGATACCAACGAGTGGAAGTGAAACGTGGCGCTCACGATGGTTCGCCGACGCACCCAGCACGGCCGCGGCGATCCCAAAACCCAGATATGCCGGAAATGCCGTCTCGCTGAACCGCAATGACGGAACGACCAGCTGCGCCAGCAGGAGAAAGCCCAATACCGCCAAAGCCAAAAACGGAGCAAGTCGCGAGAGTGCAATCGCGATGCCAATCATCACAAAAGGCAGCACTGCGACCGCAACGTTCCTCGGGTCAAAACGCCCAACCTCGCTCATCACCCACAACAGAACAAAGCACACACCGACAGCGGGCTCGATTGCGCTGCGCAACATCAATCTCAACGACTTCATACCCTCAACCTAGAGCGGCCATCCCAGACAGCCCAAGCCAGACGGAGTCGGTTCATCCGAAAGGTGTATACAACTCATACTTCGTCCCTGCTGGGAGAGGCGAGATCGCCGATTATGCTGCATCAATCCGTCAGACTGGTGTACACGTTGGAGGGCCTGATTCCCGGTCGAGTGCCAATCAGCGTGGGTAGTGCACGAGCGCAGTCCGCAAGGCAACCCTCTGGGGGGCCTGTTAGAAGAGAAACCCGAAGAGCAGGGCCGCGACGCCGAGTACCAAAAAGCCCAGGCAGTTGACCCAAAATTCCATTCCGAGGAAGCGCGAGCGGATGTGGGCTACGGCTGCGGACGAGAAGTAGACGATGACGCCGACTGTGGCTGCTAGGCCGATTCCTGGAATGGCGAGCCCGACGAGCAGCCCTGTGACGGCGAGGGATTTGATGACAATGAGCGTCCACCACCACTGGCGCGGGAACCCCACTCCGTTCAAGCAGTCACGGATGAATTTTGGTGGCTTGATGGACATACCGACGTCGACTGCCAGGACTGCAGCGAGGGCAGCTTCAAGCCACCAGGGTTCGGGGAGCAGAATCATTTCAGGCGGCCTTTCCGTTGACGAGGTAGCGCACCGTTTTTTCGAGCTCAGTCAGGGTGCTGTCTGGGTTCGGATCACTTTGGCCGGCCCAGATGAAAACTTCACCGAGATATGCACGGTGGATAATGCGGGCTGTCGCGGACGCATCTGTCGCAGAACGGCCCGCGCGAATGAGTACGTCCGATACCTGCCCTATGAGTACGCCGGACAACTCCGCGAAGATTATCGACGGGTGTTTCCCGCCAACAAGAATGGCAGTGTACGCGCGCGCCAGATCTGGCTGCGCTGCAAAGAATCGTACGAACGAACCGAGCGTGTCGATAATCTCTGCAGCCGGGTCCTGCGCGATCGGCACGCCAGAAGGTGCGGGGTGAATGCTGGCGATCTTCCGATCGAAGATCTCCACGAGTAGGCCATTCTTGTCGGCAACAGCCATCACAGTGCCAACACTGACCGCAGCGCTTTCGGCGATCTGCCGAATGGTTGTGGCCGCGAAACCGCGCCGCACAAATAGCTCCTCAGCAGCGCTCAGAACTTTCACGCGTGACGCGTCGCGTGCTAGAGACCTTGAATGAACGCGTTCGGTGAACATGTTCAGATTATAGCTCCCCTTTTCAAGCCGATATGGCGATCGTGTCGTCGGTGAGTTGAGTGAATTGGTTCGGTGCCGCCCGCAAGCCGGACGTCGAGCGCGACAGATGTGGGCAAACCACCTGGCGGCCGAGTGCGCCGACCTCGTGTCACAGGGGAACCCTCTACGGGAAGTTCGGGCGGGTGTGAGCGAATGCATCGGACTCCCCGAGCGGCTCACGCATGTGGTCCGATAGGGTGAAGTTCAGCTGTGAGCCCTGGGGAGGCCCCAATGAAGTACTGGAACGTCCTGATTGTTTCGTTCGCTCTGGCCGGTGCGCTGGCGCTGTCCGGGTGCACCGCAGATTCCGCACCTGCTGTAAGCCCGACTCCGTCAGCAATGGCATCCACAACGGATGCGGTGACATGCTCCGCCTTCGGCGATGTTCTGACAATTACCGCGAACGCTGATGCTGGTCTTCGGGATGGTCGGATGGCCACTCAGGAACAACAGGGCTGGTATCGGCTGGCCACGCGCGTACTGGATCGGGTGCCGACCAGCGGAAGTGGCGACGTTAGCGAGGCAACCATCGCTCTCAGGGACGCTGCACCGGTTATCAGCCTTGGTGCCATGACAATGAGTGGAATTGGGTCCGCGGAGTGGAACGACGGCCTCGACAAGCTGTCCCTCGCTTGCGCCGACGCGGGTGCCGAGACGGCAGTTGCGATGTTCACCGGCGGATAGCACGGATTTCAGCGAGCGGATGTCGAACTCGCGGTGTCATAAGACAAGAGCCGCCCGTAAGACGAAGACCAGGACTTGCGACCTGCAAGCGGTAAACCCCTTCAGCGGGCCCTTGAGCTCAGCCCCCGATGCAGTCGCCGCTTCCGCTGTAACAGGGGCGATAATTCGGGTTAGTCGTTGAAGCCGGGGGTTCAGGGCGCCAGTCGATCCTTGGCACTGACATCAACAGCGCCACTCCAAGAGCCATGATCAACGCGACGCTCGCGATGAACACGAGGCCGACCCGACGCCGCACGATTGCCCTCACGAGCAGCCCGACTTGAAGGGCGAGCATGATTCCGGCGGTCACCCAGTAGCCCACGATGTCCGAGGTCGGCGGCTGCGGGCTCAAGCTTGCTGAAAACGCGCGGCGAACGAGGTCGACGGTTAGCACGAAAGTCACAAACGCGGACCCGAGAGTAAGCAAGTCGAAGCCGCCCCTCTTGGCAGGGGCGGTTGCGTGGTCACTGACGGTAGCAACGTCGCCGATTCCCCGCCATTCGCTCATGCCGCCAGCCTAGTCACGGTCGTCCGGCAGCTGATCAGGCAGCTCGGCCACTCTGGGCTCGTGTGCGATTTCCTAACTCGTCCCTTCTGGCGACGAATAGTTCCGCAGGTGATCGCCCGCCAACACTTCTATCGTGGCAAATGCTGCCGGTGCACTCTACTGATCTCTATTACCGAGCGCGTCAGATCTCGGGTGCCGGTGCTCAACTGGCGCTCAGTGCCTGCAAGAGGAACGGCGGATTCAACCGGTCGTCGCAACACTCGATTTTTGTGAGGTGTTGTACGTGTGGTCGAAATATGAACTGGTAGAGAAGCAGGCGCGGTTTTGGGTGTTGATGAGTCAAGGCTCGACGCTGACTGCAGCGTGCGATGCTGTCGGGGTGAATCGACGAACTGGACGGCGTTGGCGTCAAGCAACGGGTGGGCGGATCCCTCTTCCTGAGGCAGAGAGGTCTAGGCGGTACTTGTCCTTGGAGGAACGACTGCAGATCGCTGACTTGCACCTGGGTGGCACCGGTGTGCGGGCGATCGCTGCTCTGGTGGGCCGGTCTGCTGCCACGATCAGTCGAGAGCTCGCTCGAGGCGGGTCCAAGACTGGCCCGCAGGCACGGACGAAGTACGCCCCGTATGCGGCGCAGAAGCAGGCTGAGCTTCGCGGACGTCGTCCCAAGGCGAGCAAATTCGACCATTCGGAACTGGCTTTTTTGGTGCAGAAAAAGTTGTGCCTGAAATGGAGTCCGGAACAGATCAGTGACCATCTGGCTGCGGTGTTTCCCGATCGGCAGGAGATGCGAGTCAGTCCGGAAGCGATCTACCAGGCGCTTTATGGGGGCGGGCGGGGTGACTTGCGCGGTGATCTGCATCAGCATTTACGCACCGGCCGCGCCATCCGGCATCCGAGACGGCCCGCTGCGAAGAACTCGGGCAAGATCCCGGATATGACCATGATTAGCGAGAGGCCGGCGGAGGTTGAGGACCGAGCCGTGCCGGGGCATTGGGAAGGAGATCTAATCTTGGGGTCACACTGCCGGTCGGCGATCGCTACGTTGGTGGAGCGTCAGACGCGGTTCACCATGCTCGTCCACCTTCCCGGTGATCACGGCGCGATCACGGTTCGCGAGGGGCTGTTGGCCGCCATCAAGACTCTCCCCGAGCACTTGGTGAAGACTCTGACGTGGGACCAAGGAACCGAGCTGGCCCAGCACCGGCAGATCACGCTGGCCACCACGATAGCGATCTACTTCTGTGATCCACATTCGCCGTGGCAACGAGGCACCAACGAGAACACCAACGGGCTGCTGCGCCAATATTTCCCCAAAGGCACCGACTTATCCGTCCATTCGCCCGAGCGGCTACTCGAAGTCGCCACCGAACTCAACAATCGACCCCGCAAAACGCTCGGCGGCAGCACACCCGCTGAAGCCATGCAACGACTATTATCAGAGCCAGAAAAGCCCATCGTTGCGACGACCGGTTGAATCCGCCAACCCCCTACGGGACACGGTGCGTGTTGGGTGTCAACGGAACAAGCACGGGTGTCATCCGCCCTCCTCTGCTTCCTATGCTGAAGTCAGAAGATGACGGAGGAGACAATCATCGCTGCAGCGAGGCCAGCGACAGCAAGGAGCACAAGCAGCGCACGATTAACTCGACGCCGGCTAACCGTTCCTTTTCGGAATGTCGATGGCGACACCCGTTCCAGGTTGGGAAGAAGGGCCTGAAACGGTGGATCTTGCGGTGCTGAGCGGATAGGTTCCTTGGCCGGGTGTCCATCATCATCGATTTTCGCCATGCCTTCATGGTATCGGCTTCGAACAAGACGTCGCCGAAGACAAGATGTGGTCGGGCGTTAGCCCGTCATACCAAGTGCTGCTACGAACCAATAAGTGTTGTCGGCTGCGCGAGGGCGCCCTCCTCACCGGCCCAGACGGTGGAACGCGTCCCGTGAGCCGAACCGCATACGGGCGCTCCCGACGCAGCTAGACTGGCGTGGAAATCGGTCAGATTCGGGGGACTTCAATGTTCGATTTGC
>NZ_PJJR01000029.1:0-9395 GCF_002929595.1 Cryobacterium sp. N19
CGAGTTTGAGACAATAAACATGGCCCTCAAGGCCACCTGAAACCACTAACCCCCAGAGTCAACTGAACTCGGGGCAGTCCCGGATCCGCCAGACATCCGAGGCGCTGATCGTGAGGTCGTGGTGGCGCTTGAGGTACATCGCGAACTTCTGTGGCCCGAAATGGTATTGCTGACGCAGCCACAGGATTCTCTCCTTGACCTCAGCCATGGTTGCCGTCGACGTCGGTGAGTGGTGCGGGGCGCCAGTGCGGTCGCGGAGCCCTTCGACGCCCTCAGCCTCGTAGCGTCTCAGCCAGTGGTGGTAGCACTGGCGTCTGCTGCCGTAGTAGCGGCAGGTGGCAGCAATGTTGCCGCTGACTTCCTCGACGTGCCACAGCACGGCCAGCTTGTGATTCGCACGCCGCTCGAGCTCCCGCTCGGCAGACACAAAGAGCTTCTTTGTCACGGAATCTTCCTTCCAAAAGAAAGACCCAACTGTCAAGGATGTCCGTCAGTTTTAGACTCGACGTCGCGGGACGAACCGATCGGGGACTAGGGATTCGACTATCGCGCTTATGATCCCTACCCGATCTTCGATCGACGTCCTCAAATCGCGTTGAGCGACCTTTACCCCGACGAACGAAAGAGGGTTAGGTCCGGCAGCGGACAGGAACTCGGGAATTGCTGCCAACTCGAGCGCCGAGGTCGGTTCGCCAAGTGGTCGCGCTGACGTCGGGCGTGCTGGTGGATGCGAGTCCGTCCAGGCTGGGCCGTAAGGGCCATCCCGGTTCCCAACCCCAGACACCATCAGACCGCGCAGAGCTCCGGATGCGGCGGCAAGTTCGGCGTGCGCAATAGGCGTGGTGGCATCCCTTCCCTCGATTGCGGAACGGCCCCAGTTGATAGCCACGCCCAAAGCGGCGCTTCCGTGATCTTCCACCACTCGAAGTTCTTCGTCGAGCGGCAGGTAGCCCTTGAGAAAAGGAAGTCCAACGTGCCGCGCATCGCAGTGCTCGATGACGATGGATGCCCCGGACCAGTTCCAGCTGATGAGTTCGTTAACACTCCGCGTAAGTGCATTCGTCGCGTCCCTGACCCGCGAAGGGTCGATGGTGGGCGCCGTCTGCAAAAGGATTGCAACAGTTCCAGACCCTTTATCATGAAGGCGTTCAATGAAATCGCGGGCCTCTCGCGCAGTCTGCATCGCCTCGAGTCGGCAGACTTCGTCAACTGAGGCGAAACCAAACCCCGAGCTGGCGCGCTCCATGGTGATCCCCATCAGGCTCACGGTGTTGCGGCTGCCCTCGATCAACGCTTGAGGTAACCACTCAGCGTCGTGATCCCGCCAGGTCCTGCTTCCAAAGGCTATCTCTAGCCCACTGACTCCTGGTAAATCAAGGATACGAGTGGCGAACTCCGGCCGTACAGCGGGGTCGTCTGGCTGGGCGACCTGAGCCCCTACGACCACCGCCGTCATGGACGTGCTTCGACGCTCAATGCATCAACAACGGCCGCCTTACTTTCCACAAGGTCGATTAGTGGGCTCGCC
Source organism: Cryobacterium sp. N19 (assembly GCF_002929595.1). Classification (NCBI taxonomy): domain Bacteria; kingdom Bacillati; phylum Actinomycetota; class Actinomycetes; order Micrococcales; family Microbacteriaceae; genus Cryobacterium; species Cryobacterium sp. N19. The sequence continues at coordinate 1,529 of NZ_PJJR01000029.1, forward strand.
GCGTCTATCCCACCGATTTCGGCGAGCGCAGCGCCTGCACCGAGGGTGTCGATGAGTTCTGCCATCCGCATCGCTGACGGGTCAGACGGATCCCTGTAGCGGAGCGCGGCGGCGATGCCGATCGCGATATTGTTCGGCTGCACTCCGGCATCTAGCGCATACATTGCCGCTCCGACGAGGCGGTCGTGGCGAGAAAGTTTACGCAGGGGGTCGCGAACCTGGCGGGAGAGCGGATCGATGATCGCGGTGTCCTGAAACTTGCGCAACGACTTCGCTGCATACTCAGCCTGATCTTCGACGGTGTAGCCATGTAGTGCAACCATGGCCTCGCCCATCTCGGCGTACACTCCGGAGACTATGGACTCGATCTCGGGATCGTTGGCGGCCTCGCTCAGAAGCTCGTAACCCTTAAGGACACCCAGAAACGAGATTGTGGCATTGCCGCTGTTGTATGTATACAGTTTCCGCTCGAGCGCGTGCTGGAATGCCGGGACTGGTTCGACGTAGCGAATCTCCGGAAAACCATCGACTAATGCGTCCGCGTCAATAGGTAGCGACCAGTAGTTCTGGGATTGCACAGCAAGCGGGTCGGCAGCAAGTTGTGCTTCTGTGGCATCCACAGCCGACCGCATGATTGTCGATTCCGAGATGCCGAGCATGCCATGCGGCAAGTCCAGCCCAAGCGCCGAAAGTTCTGACTCGATCGACGATCGCAACACCTGGCCGGCCGACCGCCAGTTTTCGCATACGACGATATTGAGCGGGTGCCCGGATTCTAGCCGAGTCTCGATCGCGCGGGCGATTGTGACACCGACGGAGGGTAGGTTTGCGCCGCCGACACTAACGAACACGACGTCGGCCTCAACCAGCTTCCCCGACAGTTCATCGGAATTCGTCATAATCGCGGACACGTTTGCGACTACTGACGATTTCTCCGGTGCTCCGAGAATGTGCACTGTGTAGCGCCCGGCGGCGTTCAGCGCAGCGACTGCGGTGGGGGACACATCCACAAAGGTAATCCCGATCGATTCGAGACCAAGGAGGTTTCCTACGAATCCTCGGGCGATCCGCCCTGCGCCGAAGACTACGGCATTCCTAGCTGGCATATCTTTCACTCCTTGTGTCGGTTGGCTGGCCTTGTGCCAGCGCGGGGTAAATAGTCGAGTAGCGCTGGTAAGCGGCTTCGTAACGGGCTGCAGTCTGCAAGTTCGGCTCGACGACGTATTCGATGCGGGTCATAGCGCTCATCGCCGCGGCCGGTGAGGGGAAGAGACCGCTTCCGACGACAGCGAGGATGGCAGCGCCTAGAGCTGCCGAGTCCTTCTCCTCCATGATGGCGAGTGGGGTGTTGAGGACGTCCGCCTTTATGGAGTTCCACACGTGCATCGCGGTCGGCCCCCCGGAGGCCCTGATAAGACTTGCTCGCTCCACGTTGTCGGGCGAGGCATCCCGAATTTGTCTCAAGTTGAAAGCGACTCCTTCGAGCGCCGCCCTAACCATGTGCCCTAGACCGTGCGATGAGGTGAGTCCGGTGTACGACGCGGTCGCGGACGAGTCCCATATCGGCGAACGCTCGCCGTGAAGGTAGGGGAGGAACATTAGGCCGTCAGATGCTGGCTCTGTCCCGGAAGCAAGAACAGCAAGACGGCCGTTGCGGTCGGCGCTCTCGAGATTTGCGAGGTACGTGTCGCCCAACCATGCGGTTACACTTCCGCCGTTTGAACTGACCCCATAGCTAACGTAGGAATCGGCTTCGGTTGCCATCGAGTACGGAACGGAATTGATCGAACCGTCGGTAACAGGCTCGCGGCCGAGAATTCCGATGTGTTCGGAGGTTCCTGCAATGTCGAACCCATCCCCGGTGGCAGATACTCCCGTACCTACTAGCGCACAGTTGAAGTCGTTCCACCCGATGAAAACGCGTGTGCCGCGCGGCACGCTGATGGCATCCGCAACTGTCGCCAGGATCTCGCCAGCGGACTCGGTCGGTTGCCCCACGGGAGGAAACAAATCGGAAAGCCCTAGAGCGTCGAGAGCGGGGCGGTGGATTTCGCCGGTTGGTTTCATCACTCCGCGCAGGCTGGAGGAGTCTGAAATGATCCGGCCCGTGAGCCGGTGGAGGATGTAATCCTTTGGTTGAAGCATGTAGTGCGCCCTGGCGATGTGCGCCGGAAAAGTCTTTGTCAGCCACAGCAGTCGCGGTAGCGGCCAGGCCGGTCCCGGTGGCAACCACGTACGCAGGTCGGCGCCAAGAACTGCCGAATCAAGTACGCGCTCAAATTCATCGAGAGCGATAGAAGCCCCCCCGTCTTGCCAAGTCCAAGCATCCGCCAGAGGGCGCACTTCGCCGTCTACCAGCACATGCGTGCCAATCTGCCCACTCAATCCGATACTCAGCAGGTTGCCCGCACCGATTACGGTCTGCACCTTGGCGATGGTCGACTGAACTGCAGCCCACCACATCTCGGGATCCTGACGCACCCCGCCGCGTTGATCCGTCACCGTCGGGTAGGCAACAGATGCGGACGCAACACGGTGACCGTCGAGGGCGAAGGCGACGGTCTTGCAGGATGACGTTCCAAGGTCAACGCCCAACACGTATTCAACAGTCACGACATCGCTGCTTTGGTTCGTGGCTGAGAAGGCGCGGTGCGGGCATTATTTCTAATATGATTAGTGTGATTTATCCTTAACCCACTGAAAGGTTTCCTGCCGTGCGAACGAACAATCAAGATGCGAATTCTTGGCGTGTGCCCGCAACAAGTGGTCTTCACGGCATGGTGGTCAACGAGCTGGGCGCGGAGATCGCTCAGGGCCGGGTTGCCGCTAATGAGATTCTCAACGTGAGCGACCTGTGTGAGCGCTTCGGGGTTTCTCGATCGGTCATACGCGAGAGTTTGCGCGCGCTTGAGTCGCTGGGTCTGGTCAAGGCTCGCCCCCAGGTGGGTACCCGCGTTATGGGAATCGGCAACTGGGACTTGCTCAACGCTCAGGTTGTCAATTGGCGCGGCTACGGACCGGGGTACGCGACTCAGATGAACGAGCTGCTCGAGATGAGGCGGGGCGTTGAGGGATCGGCTGCCCGCCTTGCCGCTACCCGGATGACGGATACGGAGCGCAGACAGCTTCGTGTTGTGGCCGACCAGCTGATCGCGGCGGCCGGGAGCAAGAACGGCCGGGAATGGGTAGCTGCCGATGTAGCATTCCACCGTCTCGTGCTTGAAGGCTCGCATAACACGGTCATGGCTCAATTCGCCGACACGGTTGCCGCGGTGCTGCGCACCCGGCAGGATACCGACCGTCGAACGATCACCGACCAGACCCCGCAGTCGGTAAATAACCACACTAGCCTCGCTGATGCTCTCATTGATGGTGATCCCGACCTGGCCGAGGTCAGCGCGATCCGAATCGTCGATTCGACGCTCAAGGAGTTCGAGCACGCCGACTACTGACGTCGCGCCGGTCACCACAGGGTGTATCCGCCATCAACGACGAGGTTGTGCCCCGTTACAAAGCTGGCGGCACCCGAAGCAAGGAACAGCGCACTGCCGGCAATCTCCCACGGCTCAGCGACGCGAGCCTGGGGAGTGAGGTCGAGCCACGCCTGTAATTTCGCCGGCTCAGCGCGACTTTTTTCTGTCATTGCCGTTGCCGTGTAGCCGGGTGAAATCGAGTTCACTCGCACTCCGCGCGGAGCCCACTCAGCAGCGAGCGACTTCGTGTACATCACCACGGCGGCCTTCGAGGCGTTGTATGCAGATTGGGTCTGTGGAGTATTGACCGCAAGCGCAGACATAGACGCAACGTTCACGATCGAGCCAACTCCCTGCTCAAGCATGACGCGACCCTGTGCACGAGCGGCCCGGAAAATCCCGTCGAGGTTGACGTTGAACACGTCACGCCATTCTTCATCTGTCGTGAGCTCGGCGGGTTTATTTAGCCGGCCCCCAGGTGAGTTGACCGCAATGTCGAGACGGCCCGCGAGTGAGACAACACGGTCCACCGCTGCATCCACCGAGCCCGAATCGGTTACATCGAGCGGAACAAAGACGCTCCCCATCTCTGCACTTGCGCGTTCCCCGACCTCGACATTGCGTGATCCGATGTACACCGTTGCGCCGTGTGCCAGCATCGACGTTGCAATGGCCTTACCAATTCCGGTGGCACCGCCAATGATGAATGCCGACTTGCCGTCAAGACGGAAGGAGACTTCAGGCGTTCTCATGCGCTGCCTCCTCGGTTATCGGCCCACGGTGAATGACGCCGAGTCGGTCGAAATGTTCATAGATCCGGCTTGCGTGCGCGGCCAGTTCCGGTGCCTCGCCAAGCGCCAACGGGCGCGGCCGGGGAAGATCGATTCGCATCTCCTCGACGACTACACCCGGTGATGGCGACATTACAAACACCCGATCGGCCAGCCCCACCGCCTCCTCGACACTGTGCGTAATGAAGAGCACGGTTGGTCGCTGCACCATCCACAGCTGTTCGAGGTCGTATCGCACCTGGAGCCTGGTGAGGGCATCGAGTGCACCGAAGGGCTCGTCCATGAGAAGGATGGATGGCTCGTGGACGAGAGCCCGGACAAGAGAGACGCGTTGACGCATGCCACCAGATAATTCCATGGGGTAGCGGTTCATTGCCTGGGTCAAGCCGAGCTGCTCAAAAAGCAACTCGGCTCGTTCCCGGACAGCTGCCTTCGAAAGGTGGCGAACGTCTGCCTGAAGCAGCACGTTGTCCATCGCGGTTCTGAAGTCGAGCAAAAGGTGATCCTGAAAGGCGATCCCGACGTCCGTGAGGGGCCCTGAGGTCTCCTTGCCGTTGATCAGAATTTGCCCTGCGGAGGCTTTAAGGAGCCCCGCAACTATGAGCAGCAGGGTGCTCTTTCCACACCCGCTCGGCCCAACTACGGAGATGAATTCACCAGGCTGGATATCAATCGTGGTGGGAGCAAGCGCTTGGAACGGCTTGTCCGTGTCCTCCCCGAAAATCTTCTCGACGGCGTCGAGGGTGATTCTTGCTCCGCGCATTGTGTCGGCCAGCTCAGTCATGGTGCGGGTACCCTTCTAATTCTTTAGAGAAGATCGACTAGCAGGAACGAAGCTCGGCTTCGTCTGGCAGGTAGTCGTAGCTGTAGTACTCAGTCGCCGAAATATCTGCCGGCAAGATCCCTATGGCTGACAAGATTTTCACAGTGTCTTCCCACTGCTGTGGAGTTGCCTTGCCGACGAATTCGGCTCGGTTCGCACACATAAGGTAGATGGTGGCGTCGAGTTGCCCAGGGGCGAGGTTCATATTGACCTCAGGGAACAGCGCTTTGAGAGCGTCCAGAGCAGCTTGCGGCTTCTCGATCGCATCCACCCAACCTTTGAGGCTCGCGGTGACGAACGCCGTCGCAACCTCCGCGTTCTCCTCAAGGAAGGTGTTAGAGGCTATAATCGACTGGGCCACCGTGGGCGCACCATTGTCGATGAATGGCAGGTTGATTGTCTTCGCGCCCTCATTGAGGAGTTGCACACTGAAGTTGTCCATCGAGCCCAGAATGGCGTCCACCTGCCCCTGCAAAAGGGAAGCGACCATCGACTCCGGGGGCATATTGACTACATCCATGTCGGATTCGACGAGATCGTTAGCTGCTAGCAAAAGAGGGAACATCGCAGTCTGCGAGTAACCGTTCGGCAGGGCGACCGTTTTGCCCGCGAGGTCTGAGACCTCATTGATTCCTGAGCCTTCGAGCGAGGTGACCTCATTGGGGTTGCCCTGCAGGATCGTGCCAATAATCGTGATGTCAGCGCCCTCGGCAACGAGCTTCATGACAGCCGCCGCGTCGGCAAATGCGATGTCGACCTGGCCAGCGGCGACTAGTTGGGCAGTTGTCGAGGATCCGTTGCCTGGTTCGATTGTCACATTCAGGCCGGCTTCTTCGTAGTAACCGTTCTCGAGGGCGAGCGCATAACCGGAGTTGTATCCTCCTCCGGGAGAGTTGAGCTGGAATGTAAGCGGAGTGAGATCAGCCGCAGCTGGGCCCGCTCCCGCTGGTGCGGAAGAACAGCCCACGAGGACAAACCCCGTGATGGCTGCGGTTGCAACAAGGGACGAGAGTTTGGTTTTTCTGGCGTGCATGAATATTCCTTTCGACATTGAAATGAAGACGTGATGCAGAGTGGCGGTTAGAGGCTGATACGCGCGCGTTGCCACGGCGCGAGTATGTACTCGGCGAGTTCGACGAGGTAGTTAAGTGCGGCGCCGATGATGGTAAGCACAAGAAGAATTGTGAAGATCAGTGTCGTATCTAAGGTGCTTGTCGCCTGAAGTAGCAGGTATCCAAGTCCTCGGTTCGCGCCAACGAACTCCGCGACGACGGCCGCGGTCGCGGCGATTGTCGCAGACGTCTTGAGACCGCCAAAGATAACCGGAAGCGCTGCAGGGAAGCGAAGGTACCGGAAAGTCTGCCAGCCACTAGCGCCCATAGATTTCGTGAGATACAGCAGGCGCTGATCGAGAATTTGAAATCCCGCGATGCTCGCGAGTAGTAACGGAAAAAATGTCATGAGCACAGTTAGGAGGATCTTCGACTCGATTCCGAAACCAACCCACACTATGAAGAGTGGTGCGATCGCAATCTTGGGAACGAGCTGCAGAAAGACGAGCAGTGGATAGAGCGACTGCTTGGCGACCCGCGATAGGGCAATCAGTAGACCCATGGGGATGGCAGTGATAATTGTCAGCCCAAATCCTGCAAAAATTTCCTGCAGGGTGACTAACCCGTTCGTCCAAAGAATTCCGCTCGATTCAAACAACCGCGGTATTACGGCCTCGGGGGCGGGTAGTAGGTATCGAGGAATCTGGAAGATTGTGACGGCTAAGGACCAGACCAAAATGATGAATCCAAAAGTCAACAATGGAAGCAGAATCCAGAGCAGGCGAATAAACGCTGGCCGACCAGACGCCTTTCGGCGACCCCGAGGGATCGCGATCGCTTGGGTAGAACTCATGGGGACTCCTTTATCCTCGGCCAATCAGCCCTGAAGCGCTTCTCATATAAATATGATCAGTACGACTGTTAAGACTATAGAGACGTGCGCGGCAGTTCGCAACCAGCCTGAGTTCGCGCCGTAACAATGCGCTCAGTCCAAGGATTCTGAATTTCGAACCAAACGCATCAGCAGGAAGCTGGGTAATGGGCCGCGAGAGCCACACAGTTGACGCCAGTCGCTGCTCCGGCGGGCCTCGGCGGTCCAACACGAGAGTGGACCATGCAAAGGACGTGCTGTTCTTAAGTAAACGAGACCGCATGAGGCAGGAGCGAATGTGAAGGCGGTTCAAAGAGTGCTCGGGCACGCCTCAGGAGCCATGACGCTGGACACCTAGGCCGAATTGTTCGAGGACAACCTAGCCGACGTCTCGACCCGCCTCTGTCAGCTACCGCAAGAACAGTCGTCGGTTCTCGGGGTTACTGAGCAGAACCCAACTAGCCTCTGACCAGCATTTTCAGAGCAGACGCGGTGGGATTTGAAACCTAATGCGCACTCAATCAGACGTAGGAAGCGGCCTTAGATCAGCATGATTACGCAGTTTTCAGTCATGTGAACGACCTTGAAACCGCAACAATTTCGTGCAAATGTTGCCAAAATGTTGCCACGAGCCTGCCCGCGCCAATAGCGGTCAATGCCTCCCGGCGTTCACGCCGTTCACGCCGTTAGACGCCTCGATCATCAACCACCGAATCGCCTCGGCGGTTCTCGACTGGCGAAAAGACCGCTTGGGCGTTGGCCGTCTTCCAACCCATGGGCAGTTTCAAGGGGTCGTAGCAACACCGTTTGAGTGAGGAGTTGTCAGTGGCGTCGAGATTGGTCATGAAGGTTCGCGA
>NZ_PJJR01000030.1:0-12731 GCF_002929595.1 Cryobacterium sp. N19
CAGCGGATGGAAAATCCGCATGATCAACAGCCGACCCCAAGTACGCGGACCCCTACTCTGGGACCCCACCCAAACCTGGCGGCCCACCCAGAGCCACCGGGCTAACACCCCCAGCCCCGAACCACCCTGGCGCACGTAAGCCTCACCGCGCTGTCCACCAGAATGTTTCGGTTTCACATCCTGAAAGGGCCGTGCTTTCAGGCGTCGACATTTCCACGCGCGAGATTCCGCGGGTGCCCGATGAGTCTCTTGGCGCTGCGACGCGACGCTCCGCCGGCCAGGCGTTGACCGAACAGGCGCCGGGCGAACAGCGCGAGTCCGATCGCGGCCAGCAGCATCATCAGACCGCCGAACACCGTGACCACGATCCAGACCGGCACCAGGGCGCCGACCCGCAGCTCGCGAACCAGCTCCAGTTCTACTCCGGCCTCAGCCGCACCGTTCATGGTCAGGGTCGCTGTACCCAGAGCCCTGTGCTGCGGAACGATGGCGGTGAGTTCGGCGTGGCCGGCGGCATCCGCTGTGGCGGTACCGAGAATGCTCGGGTCACCGCTCAGGGTCACGACCACCGGCGAGCCCGGCAGGTAGCCGGAACCGGTCACCCGCACCTGTTGCCCGGGCGACACGTGCACGGCTGGGCCGCTCACCCCCAGCTCGGCCAGCTTCGTGGGGTTGGCGAGGCCGGAGACCGCACGGTCAACGCTCTTGAGCAGTCCGGGTGCCGGCACCGCGTAGAGCTCGGCGCTGGCCAGCGCGGATGCCGACGGTTCGACACGCGCACGGTTCTGGCTCCAGAGCAGCAGGGTGTCGCCTATCGCGGTGAAGCCGTCGACGCCCGGTGCGAGCTGCCCCTCATCGGTCACCGTGACGAAGCTGTCGTCGTCGCACAGGGTGTGGTTGGGCTGCAGGGCATCTTCGGGCCCGGCGGCGTAGTACACCTCGTAGCCGTCAGCGGCCGCCCACAGGGCCGCCGTTTCAAGGGATGCGTTCAGGTAGGCGATGACGGTGTGTCCCACCCGCGCTTCGGCGCGGCCCCATTCCTTGGTGCAGTCGATTCCGCGGTCGCTCGAGAACAGCTGCGGGTAGGCCGTCACGATCACCGGTGCGTGGGTGCCGCCGCGAGCTTCACGGGCTTGCTCGGTGTTCACGGTGGCCCAGATGCTGCGGTAGACCGGGCTGAGGTCAAGTTCCTGCACCTTGCCGATCACAGTACGAACGGCCTGGTCGTCGAGTGCGCAGCCGGAGCTCGCGCACAGGGCGAGCAGGGCGTCGAGCCCCACGTCGGCGGCGCCGACCGAGACGACCACCTCACTCACTGCGGGCTCGGCCGCGAGGCGTTCGAGCTGGTTGTCTGCGCCACCTGGCATCTCAGCGCCGAGCAGGTTGTTGCCCGACGTTGCGGCGCAGGCGAGTACGACCGGGTCGGTCGATGCGGCGAGAGCGCCGGCGTACCCGACGGCTCCGCTGTTCTCACCGGCCTCACAGTCCGTGCCGGAGCCGCCGGAGGCCAGGCCGTCGCCGACCAGAGCTGCCGGATAGTCGCTCGCCGCCGCATCCGCCAAAATCGCTCCCGGCTCGATCGGGTCAGTGCGCTCTAGCAGGGTCTCATAGCTGCCTTCGACGATGACGGCGTCGACCTCCGGACCCCAGGCAATCAACCGATAGTCGGTGCTGCCGACGGCGTCTTGCACTGCACTGTAGAGCTGCACGCTCTGCGTGCTGGTGGCGCCGGGCGGCAGGTTGCCGAAGAGAAGTTGCGGTGACGGGCTGACCAGCGGCACCAGGTCGCCGCTCGGAAAGGTGAGCGCGACGGTGATGTCGGCCGCGTCTCGACCCGAGGGGTTCGTCACCGTGACGTCAACGTTCTGGGGCTGGTTGGCCAGAATGGTGTCGCCGGCCGCGACCGTGAGGTCGATGCTGGCTCGACCGAGTTCGGCGAGCTTGTCGGCGAGCGCATCGACGTCGTCGACCGAGGTGTAGGTGCCGTCGGTCTCCTCGGCGATGCACTTGAGCTCGGTTTCGCCGAGGTCGGAGGTCTGGAAACCCACGGTCTGCACCTGCAGGTCGAAACCCTGAGCGCGAATCTGCGCCGCAGCCTCGCAGGGGTTTCCACATCCGCTTTCCCCGTCGGAGACCAGGGCCACGGTGGCCCCGCTGTGGCCGTCTTCCTGCAGCTGTTTGGTCGCTGCGAGCAGCGCCTCAGCGGTGGGCGTGCCTCCGGACGCGGTAAACCCGGCGATCTCGGAGACGAGGTCGCCGGTGCCCATCACCGGGGCGACCTCGATGGCGTAATCCCCCGGCGCATCGCAGCCGCCGCCGTAGGTCCAGATTCCCATTTCCGAACCGATCGGCTGGCTCATCACCAGCTCGGTGAGGGCGTCCTGCGCCTTCTCGATGCGTTCACCGGACATCGAGCCGGAGAGGTCGACGACCACGAGCAGGGGGCGATTACCCGTTCCGGTGGCCGTGTCGGGCTCGGTGTCGGGGGCAAAGGCCTCATCCCCGGTCAGAGCGTAGGCGAGCTCATCGATGGTGTACTCCTCGTCCCAGAACACCTTCTTGTACAACTGCAGCGGCTCAGCCTCCCAGTTGAGCAGATTCTTGTCCAAAACCTCCAGTTTCACGCCGATGACACCCTCGACGACGATGTCGAAAGTGCTCGAGAAGACAACGGATGCCGGCGCCTCGCCGACGGTGCCCTCGGCCACCGAGCCCACGGTGAGGGCCGGCTTGATGTTGATACCGAAGTAAACCCCGGCCATGTCGTAGATCATCGCGTCGACCCGCAGGGCAAGAGTGGCGCCGAGGGCGACCTCGAGTTCGCTCTTCCACACGGTGGGGGCGGTCTCGGTGATGGTCTCATTGAACGACCGCAGCTTGCCGTTCTCGAGGCGCACACCGAATTCGCGGGTGATGCGTTCAACGGCCGTGAAGGTCGTGGTGCCGGTCAGCGACAGGGACCAGTCAAACTCAGCGCTCAGGTCGAAGGTGAGCACCCAGGGGATGGGGACCGGAGTCGGAATCACTCCGAGCAGGCGCCCCAGCGAAACGTGGGGAAGGTCGCCGGCGGTCACCTGCAGCGGTGTGCCGACCTGGCCTACTCGGCGTTGCTTCTTGCCCGAGCCGTAAGCGACGGCAATTTCGCCGTAGGAACTCACCTCGATCGTCTGGGTCTGTTGTTGCTTGACGCTCGATTCGAAGTCGGCGAGCACTGTGCGCACGTCGCGGGTCCACTCCCAGAACGGTGCGATCTCAATGGTCAGGGTGGCGTAGCTGACTAGTTCGAAGGCGACACCCAACTCGAGGCTCGCTTCGCCGCTGAACGTGGGTTTATTCGGAGTCGGTGCGGCGCTGGGCGCCGGTGCCGGCGTGGGGCTGGGGCTGGCGGCGGGCTCTGGCACTGACAGCTCGGTGTCGCCGGCCGAGAAGCTCGCATCGGCGCCCTCGGCGGACGCGGTGATGCTCATCTTGAGGTCGTTGCTCTTGCTCTCGTACTCCACCGAGACTTCGGGCTCGGTCGTGACGGAGACGGTGGCGCTGAGGTCGACGACACCGATGCGCTTGGTTTCCGCCAGGTCCGTCGTGGGGAGGCCGGCCGGGTCGGCGGCGGCGTTGTACGACGCCGGCAGCACGACCGGGCGGTTGCCTTCGGTGGAACTACTCGCGGCACCACTGGCAGTGGCCGGCGGCGTGAGGGCCGTGTCGGGAAGCAGAGCCTGCTCGACGACCCGATGATTCACCTGCAGCACGATGTCGCCGAATGCCGCCGGCCGAGTCGTCACGACCACGAGCCCGTCGATGAGTTCCACCGCGATGACCTCGCGCATGATGCCGTCCGGCGTCGCCTCCGACACCCCGGCAACGATGAACTCGCCGACGACGGCCGGAGACAGCCCAGCAAACGAGATCGACGAGGCGGTCAGGTTCGACGCCACGTCCAGGCTCGCCTCCTCGAGCACGACGGTGCGGTTGTTGGCGACCGCCTCAGTTGCAGCCGGTACCTCCACGGTGAACGCGACCTCGTCCTGCCCGGTCTGGCCGGCCCAGTCCGTTACCGTGGCGCTCACCTCGTGGCTGCCGGGGGTCGCTGAGGTCTCGATGCTCCACCGCGGCGGAGTCGTGGTGGAGTCGACGCGAGCACTGCCGATGGAGCGATTACCGAGGCGCACCTCGACGAGCTGCACGCCGGCATCCGCTTCGTCGATCGTGCCGTGAATGACGAAGGTTCCGCCGGCGTCGCCGAGATTGACCGTGCCGTCCTGTGCCGGTTCGGTGATGGTGAGCGTGGGCGGGTTGTCGTTGGCCGGCAGCGCGGTCGGAAAGTAGCCGAGCAGGGTGAGTGAGTCGGCGATCGCGCCGTCGGGCAGGCTGATGGTGCCGCCGGAGCCGGCGATGACCAGAGTGGATGCCGCCCCGCGCACCGGCAGGGTCGTCTCACGTCGGTCGTCGGCCAGGCTGTCACCGGCGTCGGCGCTTACGGTACCGGGAGTGGCGCTGGTGACCTCGACGCTGTAGAGGGCGGAGCCGACTGACGCCGTGGCGATGCCCTTCGGCAGGGTCGGCGCGAGGCCGTTCGATTCGAGGGCAGTGTCGAGGGCTGTGGTGGCGACCGGAACGAGCCCGCCGACGATCGTGGCGGCGTCGAGCGAGCGGCTCTGGCCGGCAACCCAGCCGGTGACGCTCGCGCGCACGGCGTCGACAGTGCCGCTGAAGCTCCACTGGAACAGGCCGCGGTCATCGAGCGGAACGAGAATCAGGGCGTTGCTCCATGATCCGCGGCTGTGCACGACCGCCGGGGCGTCATCGGTGCCCGCGGTGGGCAGGCTGAGCCGCGCGTCGGAACCGAGCAGGGCAACCTGCAGCCAGACGGCCGCCACGTCGTCGGTCGGTACCGCGCCGAGACCTTGGGGGCTCAGCGTGATCGGTGAGTCGAGGGCGGCGAGCGTGCCGCCGAGACCGGCGCTCGTGTCGATCACGAGGCGAGGCTCGATGGCCGCACTGCCGCCCGGTGCAACCGCCGGCTCGCCCTTGCCTGCCACCTGCAGGTAGGCGAACAGGGTGAGGGTGACGGCAACCGACTGGTCGGCGGTGAGGGTGAACGAGCCCGTGTCGTCGAGCCGTACGAGCTGCGAGGTCGTGCCCGGCGCGTTGGCGCTGAAGCTCACGATGGGGGTGACGGTCGGCTGTGAGCCGATGACGATGGCGCCGGGTTCGGTGCCGGGAACGATCTCGAGTTGGAGCAGAACGGAGGTGGTATTTTTCGGGAGGGCGGCATCCGCTCGGTCAATGGAAAACTCGGTCCCGGCATTCGCCACCAGGTCTTCTGACCCGACATCGAACGGTTCGACGGCGTGCCAGCTTCCGGCCGAGCCGGCGTCGTCGAGGCCATCAAGGGTGCCGGCGGCGGCACTGTTTCGGCCGTCCATGAGAAACCAGACCACGCCGATCGCCAGCACCAGGGTGACGACGACTCCGGCGGCGATCAGGATGAGTGCCGCGCGGCGACGCGGCTTAGGAGCGGCCCCCGAGGCGCTCACTTAGAGTTTTCCCAGTTCGTCGATGCTGCCGAGGACTTCCGGGGTGATGAGCACGAGGTACGAACCGTAATCAGATTCGGCGCTCGTGACTTGCACCGACAGGGTGGTCACGCCGGAGACGAGCCAGCTGAACGCCACCGGAGGCCCCTCGGCGAGCGCGTAGCGGGCGATTTCGGCACCGTCGGCGAGCACCACAACGGTGATGGACTCGTCACTGTACTGGTCGTCTTCGAGGCCGAGCGAGCCGGTAACCTCCGCGACGTGGCCGCCGAGCGTCCAGGTGACCGTCTCGGTGTCTGGGCTGGCCGACACCGTCACCGCGTCGTCGTAGTCCTGGCCGCCGACCGACTGGGTACTGCCGAAGCTGGTCGATCCCTTGGTCGGATCGATGTCGTCGAGCGAGACACGTGACGCACTGTCGGCAATCACGATGGCGACCGATTCGGACAGGGCCGATCCGGGCGCCGGAACAATGCTGGTGACCGTGCCGATGACGGCGCCGGGAACATACTGGCGCGTCTGCTCGACCCGGGCGCCCATACCCTGCAGCTCATCGATGATCTCGGCGGCTGGGCGGCCGGCAAAGTCGGGCACAATGGCGGGCGTGGATTCCAGGATCGTCACGCTCGTGGGGTTTTCGGCGCCGAAGACCGGCGTCTGCTGCACGATGACGCCGACCACGCCAGCGGCCGGGCGGGTGGCGACCTCGATGAGTTCGGCCGGCACCCCCGCGTCGACGATGGCCTGCATGGCCCGCTCGGTGTCGAGTCCGCGCACATCGGGCATAATGGCCACGTCGCCCGGTTGGTATTCGGGCAGCGCTACGGTGATCACCTCCGGGCTCGTGCGCGAGACCTCGGCGACCACCAGATGGTTAGCGACGGCCCAACCGGCGAAGACTCCGCCGGCGCCGCTCGCGAGCATGAGTGCCAGAACGGATGCCACAGCCACGGCGATCCACCAGCGCGCCTTGCGTTCCGGCGGCACCGTTTTGGTCTCTGGAGCGGCCGGCTCTGGAGCCGGATCGGTACTCGTTGGGTCGGGCGCAGCCAGATCTGTTTCAGCCAGATCTGCCGCTGTCACATCGGCGATCCACTGCAGAAGCCCGGGATAGCTCGCGGGGTTGTTCACGATGATCTCCCGCAGTTCCGGATGCTGCTGGGCGAGCTCGGCGAGCCGCTCCGGGCTGCTCTGAGGGTCAGCTGCGAGGTTCTGCAGGGCGATAAGCGTGGGATTCACGGGCTGGCTCCGGGTTGGGGATGAGTGGGGTGCGGTCGCAGGTGTTCGGTGGGGCTAAAGGCCGCGGGCGCGCAGCGCCTGCTGCACGAGCGGGTCGGGCGACTGCGCCAACCAGGTGAGCAGGTCGGGGTAGGTACTCGGGTTGCCCGCTAGTTGCGGCCAGACCTCCGGGTGCTTCTGCGCCAGGTCATAGAGCTCGGCGGCCGACGTGGCCGGATCGCCGGCCGCGAGGCTGGCCGGGCTGGGAGCTGCGACGGGCGCTGCGACTGCCGGTTCGGGTGCCGGTTCGGATGCCGGCTCGGCTGGCGCTTCGACCGGTTCCGGCGGAGCTGGCGGCGCGACCGGGGGCACCGGCGGCGCGACAGGTGCAGCCGCTGCGGGTGCGGCAGCAACGGGTGCTGCGGGCGCAACGAAGGCCGCCGGAGTCACGGTTGCGACAGCGGCGGGTGCCTGCACGACCGGCGCCGCGGCATCCGCTTGCGCGGTCGGCGGAACCGGCGGAACAGCCGAAACGGGCGCAACCGGCGGAACCGGCGCATAGCCCGTGTACGTGGCCTGAGTCTGGGCCCGAACCGGTCCGTACTGGGTGAAGTAGCCGCGAACGGCGGCCGGGGCGGTGAGCGAGTAGAACACCAGGGCTGGCAGTCCGAACGCGAGGGCGAGACTCAGCGTCGCCGCGGTCGTGAGGATGATCAGCGAGAAGGAGCTGTACGCCGCGCCATCGAACATCCAGGAATAGAGCTCGCCGACGTTCTCGTCGCTGAGGGTCTGGGCGCGCAGCACGACGAAGACGATACCGAGCACGGTGACGATGCCGGTCAGCCCGAGCACGAGCCACTGGCTGCCGGCCGGGTTCGACCGCAGCGTTGTGCGGGCGATGATGGCCACCACGATGATGATGGAGAGCACGATCGTGGCACCGATGTTCAGACCGGTGGAACCGGTATTGGTACCGCTCCCAATGAGGTTGGCGATGACCAGCAGCAGGCTTAGACCCGCGGCGCTGATGATGAGAATGAGCGTGAGCGAGGCCACGCCGAACCATTTGGCGATCGGTTCGATCGGCACCATCGCCAAACGCAGCGCCGGTGCCGAGGCCAGGCCGAGCAGCCCGGCGAGCAGAATGAGCGGGTAGCCTCCCCAACTGAGCGACTCGATACCGCCCACGGACAGAGCAAAATCGGTGAATGCGTCGATCGTGATGACGGCGACGGCGATGCCGCCGAGCGTGCGGCCGACGGTGAGCCAGATCGCGCTGCCGCGAATGATCCCATAGATCGGCAGCAGCACGGCGGCGGCGCCGGCCAGCACGGCCACGACCGCGGTGAGCAGCACCACGGCGTTGACCTGAGCGGATGTCGACGCGACCAGTCCCAGAACCAGCGCGCCCAGCACGGTCAATGCCACCACGGCGCCGTATCCAATCACGATGCGGTGCCAGATTCGAGCGATCGGGTGGTAGCCGACGATGCCGACCAGTTCGGCGGAACGGGGCTGGGCGGCGAGGAAGGCGCCGGCCAGTCCGAAGGCAGCCGCGTAGCCGAGCCCGGTCGTTTGATCCTTCGAGAAGGCGTCAATGAGCATGAACCCCAGCACGAGGAGCGCGTATGGGACGTTGACCAACAGTCGGATCAACCAGATCTGGGCGAGCCCGACGCCCGGCCCGAAAACGCCGGCGCGCAGCAGGTAGGTGAGGCTGAGCGAGAACAGCGACAGCAGCGTGATCAGGATAACCTCGATGCGGCCGGTCGCTCCGATCGTTTCGCTCATGTTGTAGGTGTCGGGACTGTTCATCCACGGTAGGGCCAGGGAGATGAGGAGCAACAGCAGTGCTCCGCCGTCGCGCGCCCAGTCGGAGGCGGGGATGCCGGCGAACGGGTTCGGTCGGGTCGGTGCCGGGGCGTACTGTGGCGCAGCTGCGGGCGCGGCGTACTGCTGCGGGGCCGCGTACTGTGGCGGCGCGACGGGCGCCGCATACTGCGGAACTGCCGGCGGCTGCTGGGGGGCGTTCGGGTCGAAGGTCATCTGAGTCCTCTGTCTTCGTTCTGGTTTCGTGTCACGGTGCTGCGCGGGGGTTACTGGTAGAGCCGGTCGAGTTTGCCGTCCTGGCTGAGTCGCACCAGGTTGTCCACGGCGATGCCGGTCACGTCGGCCACGGTGCGCATGGGGCTGACGAACCATCCGCTTTTCTCCTGCACGGAGAGAACTCGCCAGCTGTCGGCGCCGAGTTCTTTCATCCAGGACGCGTCGTCGAGGCATCCGTCGAACGACGAGTAGCCCGAATCGGTGGTGACGCAGACTCCGTTGAATTCGGTGCGGTACGGCCAGTTGTAGCCGTCGCCCTCGATCACGATGCTGTCGATGTCGAGGCGCGCCGTATTGCCCTCAATCTGCGGAGTCACAGCGAAATCGGTGATCTGCAGGTTGTCGTAATCGCCGTCACCGTCGGTGGGCATGAGGGCGTCACCGTAGAGGCTGAGAAAGCGACGTTCGGCCTCGGGCAGAACCGCGGCGAGGTCGCCGTAGTCGCCGTTCTCGCCGAACGCGATCACGGCTTCGGCGAATCCTTCGGCAGCGGCGTCGGCGGTGTCGAACGACGCCACGTCGCCTTCGGCGACCAGGCTGCCTCGGGCGTTCGATCCGCTCTGCAGAATGTTCTCGCCGGTCGTCAGCAGCGGGCTGACGTACCAGGAGCCACCCTCGCGAACGGTGACGATGCTGGCGTCGTGTCCGAGCGAGTCGGCCAGGTCGGCGGCGGTCTGCGTGTACGGCAGCATGTCGTTCAGTTCGTCGATCGACGACTCGCGCAGGTCGGCGATCATGGAATCGGTGTCGCTGTCGTCGTAGCCCCACGACTCCTGCTGCAGGCGCAGCTGCGGCGCGACGACCTGGAGGTAGGCGTCGGTGATCGTTTCAGCATCACCGTTCATGGTCATCTCACCCGCGGTGATAGTGACGACGGCGATGCCCTCTTCGATGTCTTCAGACTCGAGTTCGAGCCCGGTCAGGGTGATGTTGAGGCTGTCGACGACGGTGTTGATGAGCTCCGGCATATCAACCGGGTCGCCGTTCTCGTCGTCCATGGCGATGGTGCCGAGCTGGTCGATCGGAGCCTTGAACGATTCGATCTCAGCGGGAGACAGCGAGCCGTACAGGCTGATCAAGTCCATATCGGCGGTGCCCTCGAACAGCTTTTCGACCGCAGCAGTCGGTGAGGATGCCCCGCCCAGCTTCGAGAAGATGGCCCCGTAGGCCCAGATGCCGCCGCCCGCGACCAACAGCACGACGACCCCGATTGAGCCCCAGATCAGCAGTTTCTTGCGCGGCCTCTTGGGTGTTTGGCCCGGCTGGGCATAGGGATTCACCAAAGCGGATGCCGCCGGCTCGGTCGCCGCCGCGACAACGGCGGGCGCGACTGCGGGCGAAGCGATCACGGGCGCGATCGTGCCGAGCTGGAGCATCCACTCAATCAGGGCCGGGTAGCACGACGGATTTCCGGCGATGACGGGGTGCAGCTCGTGGTGGGCGGCAGCGATTTCGGCGAGCCGGGCCTGCGAGGTCGCCGGGTCGGCGGCTTCCCGATAGAGGGGGGAGGTGGAATCTGTCACGAGAGAAATGCTCCTAGATGGTCAGTGCTGGTAGACGGGTACGAAGTGAGGGGGCGGTAGCGGGTAGCGGTCGCCATTACCAGGTGAGAATGGTGAAGACCGTGTACGCGGCGGCTGCGAGAACGACCAGAACGGTGATCGAGATGATCAACGTCAGGGTCACTCGGCGACGGCGACGCTTCGTGACCGCGGCACGCTCGCGAATCTCGGCGGCCGCGTCGGCGAGCCGGAGACGGGCCAGGTCGGGCTGCACGTCGGCGAGGGGCAGCGGGTTCTTTGGCGGAATGATGGCCGGTGTCGGCCGCGCCGCGTAGCGCACGCTCTCACCGCTCTGCACCTGCGGCGGCTGGTAGCGCCGTTGCAGGGAATCCACGACCGGAGTGTGCAGGGGGGCGGCCGCTCGCCGTCCGTTCAGGAGGGTATCGGCCGCCGTGCTGCCCCGGGAGGAACGCACGGTGGCCTCGTCGTCCGGGCCATTAGTCGGGTCATCAGTCGGGTCATCAGTCGGGTCGGCCGCATCTGATGCCTTCGTACGGGCCGGTCGCAGCACACGGCGGGTGTGTTCATCACTGCCGCGTTGCACGATGCGGGTGTGTTCGTCCATCGTGCGCGAAACGATAATGGTGTCGTCACTGTCGGTGTCGTCGGTGTCGGTGTCATCGGTGTCGTCGATGTCGGGCAGGTCTGCCACCGGTTCCGGGGGTGGCGCGCTCGGGTCAGCGGGCTGCATTGCGGGCCACTCGTTGCACCGGTCGGGTGTCTTCGGTGCGGGTATCGATGGTGTCGGAGTGGTCGTCGCCGATCGCGACGCCGTGCCAGGAGCTGACCCCGCCGGCGATGACATCGATCACGATCACCGAAACGTTGTCGCGGCCGCCGTGCTCGAGGGCCCCGGCGAGCAGCGCGTCGGCCGTCTGCTGGGTGCTGCCGCCGAGGGTCAGACCGGCCTTGATCGCTTCGTCGGAGAGCTCGCCGCTGAGGCCATCGGAGCACACCAGCAGTCGTTCGCCGGTCACGACCGGTCGCAGCCAGTAGTCGGCGCTGCTGTTGTCGGCACCCATCGCGCGGGTGATGACGTTTTTGTGGGCGAAGCTGGCGACATCCGCTTTGAGCAGTGACCCTTCCTCGATGAGTTCCTGGGCGAGGGAATGGTCGACGGTGAGCTGCTGAAAGTCGCCGCCGTGCAGGCGGTAGACGCGCGAGTCGCCGACGTTCACGATGAGCCAGTGTGGGGCATCTTCGTGGTCGATGAGCACCAGGCCGGTGAGAGTACTACCCGCGCCGCGCCCGGTCGAATCCGACACGGCGCGCACGCTGGTGTGGGCGCGCTCGACCGCGGCCACCACGTCACCGGCCGCAACATCGGTGCGGCCGACGCAGCCCCGGAACTCGGCGATCACAGCGGAGCTGGCCCGCTGGCCGGCCTCCAGCCCGCCCATGCCGTCTGCGACGATGAACACCGGTTGGGACGCCAGCAGCGAGTCTTCATTCTCGTGCCGTTTGCGGCCGACATCGGTGCGCGAGCCGCACTGCAGCGACACCCCAGCACTGGTCGCTCGCTGTTCGGCGAGGTGCGTCACGACTCAGGCCTCCAGGTAGATGCGCGCCGCGAGCTCCCCCAGCAGGAACCGATCGGTCAGGGGCGCGCTCGCACCCGCATCGAGTTCATTCTCCAGTCCGCCCCCATCAATGAGCACGACGCCGTTGGTCGAGTGCAGGTCGCTGATACCCCAGGCACCTTCGACAAAGTCCAGACGGGCGTGCGTCTTCGACACCGTCTTGCCGGGGTCGTGCAGCGGAACCAACTGTGCGTCGGTGTGTGCGCCGCCACGTGCGGGGTTGCGCCCGAGCAGCACGACCGGTTTGGTGAGCGACACTTTGAGACCGTGCTCGGTTTCGAGCGTCCACGGCTTCATGCGGCGCGCCGCGATCATCGTTTCGTCGAGGTCGTCGCCGGCTTCGTCGTCGACTTCAGCGGCGACTGGCGCGGGAAGTGCGGCGGGGACCGCTGCGACGGCTACCCCGGCGGCGATCTCGGCGGCGGCTGCGGCGAGCTCGCCGGGCAAGGCCATGGGGAGTTCCGCGGTCCCTGGCCCACTAGCCGCAGCAGCGACCGGTGCGGCGCTCACCTGAACGACCGGCGCCGGCGGAGCCCACGGGTTGGCCGGTGCGGCGGCCGCAACGGGCGGTGCCGCAACATCCGGCGGCGCCGGCGGGGCAGAGGCTACCGGCGGCGCCGGCGGAGCAGAGGCTACCGGCGGTGCCGGCGGTGCCGGCAATACCGGCGGGGCGGGTGGGGCAGGCGGGGCTGGAACAACGGCCGGAGCCGACAGCACCGGCACAGCAG
>NZ_PJJR01000031.1:0-13615 GCF_002929595.1 Cryobacterium sp. N19
AAGTTCGTCGGCGATCTCGGCAGGCAAACGATGCAGGCCACGTAGCCTCCGCATGTCGCGGTGGCAACCTTGGGCGACGCAAGTCGCGACAGATTGCTGAGCCAGAAGTTGGCCAGCTCGATGTGTCAAAGGGGAACCTTATACGGGACTACACCACCCCTTCGGTAGCGCTCGAACTCACCAGAAGTGCGGCGGCTGCATCCGGATCGTTGAGCGATACCGCGAGTCGTTTGCCCTGGCAGCGTTCAGTACCTGCCAAGGGTCCCCGTCGAGTTGTGCGGTGTCAGGCGTCTTGCCAATGGGGCGGCATTTTCAGATCCGCGGGTAGACGAGTTACATGGTTGCCGTGCGCGGCGTTGAGTTGCGGCTGCGTCACGTACAGGGCCTTCGAGAGGTCAGCGCCGTCAAGGCGCGCATCTCTGAAGTCGACACCGAGCAGATCTACACCTGACAAGTCGCTGTCCCGCAGGTCTGCGGCGATGAGATAGGCCCCACGGAGATCTGCCCCGCACAGTGGGCGGGACCTGAGGTTCTTGCCCATCAGGTCTGCTCCCGGTTTCAGCGCGGATTCCAGGTGGTCATTGCCAGCGGCAAGGTAGGCCGCCCGTACTTCTTCGCTGACCTCGATGAGCGTTGATCTCACCTGGGTGTGAAGATTCTGAACATCCAGTGAAAGCACGTCCGATAGTTCACCCCCGACGGCATGCTCGATCGTGTTCCTGAGCTGTGCCGAACGGTGTGAGGCGTCGGGATCGAACGTTCGCGTCTGTGCCTCGGCCAGATACCACAGCATCTCATGGAGCTGTCGTGCGGCAGCGAACGCGGCAAACATCTCGCTCTTGGTGTCAGGGCTTTCGATCCAGCTCTTTCCGAAGAAGAGCCCTTGCGACACCTTTTGGCCTGCACCGAAGCAGTCAAAGACGGTGCAGCCACGGAAGCCCCTCGGGCGCAGTGTGTCATGGATCGTGCAGGAGAAGTCAGGTGCCAGGTTCTGGCAGGGAGAGCCTGCGGGTTTGTCGACAGGAAAGTCTGCAGAACGTGAGAAACCGAAGGCAGTGCAGCAGAGGGCAAAGCAATTGCCGCAGTCAGGTCGCAGGGATGCCCGGTCGAGGGCGGGCATAGCAGGCTCGAGAGAGTTCGCTGATGGCATGTGAATGGGATCTTCCAGTGATGAGTTCGATAGGTGACCGGGATGCACGGGAACTCCGACTGGAGCTCCCCTCGCGGGCACACTGAACCACTACTCCTCGGATGAGGAGCGAACTGGAATCCCTACAGGGGCTCTGGGTCACAGAGACGAATAAAATATCACTGGCATCAGAGTACCTGACACTTGGGCCACCGCCTGTGCTCCATGCTCATCGGACCTTGCCCGCAAGCCGAACCCCTTACGAGACGGGTCGCGGAAAGCCGGTGACATGGTTCGGTTGTAAACGTCTGTACCCAAAGCGTTCGGTTTGGGTGCTTCGCGAAGACGTTCCAGCCAGAGAGTGCTGACCGGCAGGCGTTCTGTGCGAGCGATATCGTGGTGCAATGCTCGATCTGACACTAACGACGCCTCAGGATCTCGACGAGGTGACCGCGTTCCTCCACGTCGCTGACTTGACGCTAAGCGGACTCGATTTCCCAACGGTGCGACTGTGGACGGCACGCGACGCCAAAACCGGACGCATCGTCGCCAGCACGGGCTACGAGCGCAGCGACGACAACGAACACGTTCTTATTCGCAGCGTTGCCGTCGATCCGGCACTCCGAGGTCTCGGCATGGGCCTCCGATTGGCGCGCTTCGCGCTCGACCGAGCCGCCGAATCCGGAGCAACTCGAGCCTGGCTCTTCAGCCGACGTTCCGGCCCGTTCTGGCAAAAGGTCGGATTCGACTCTGCAGACAGGAACGAACTCGCGATCGCACTCAAGTCCACGCACCAGGTGCGGCTCTTCACTGAAACAGGGCAGCTCCAACGCGAAGTGGCGTGGAGCCGACTGCTCTAAAGAAATCCGGCGCACGCCACCCTGTGCTCGACCGCACGGGGAACCCCCTGCGGGAACGGGCCCGCGGAAACTTGGTTCGCCGCCCGTCTGAGCAAACTTGTTGCGTGTACTCCGCCCGCAGGAACATCCGGCCTGCGTCTCACAGGACAAGAATTCGCGGCTCTGGCCGTCATCCACCCCAAAGGTTTTGAGATATGTAGGTTTCGACACAAAGCTGGAGCTACGAGGGTGTGGCTTCCCTCGTCCCCAATGAGGGCGTGGCGATGGAATCTGTGATGTCAACCGAGTGCGTTGGGGGTAGCGAGATGGCCGCTGGGTCGATCTGTGTAAGGGTTGAGTTGATCATCGTTGCTCCGATTGTGCCGCCGCAACGATTGCGCGCGGATTATCGCGAGCATATATTTGCGTGTCACCGTGGAGCGAAAGCGCGGCTTTGAGGTCTGCTCGCGCGCGTTGGTATCGCGTTCGAGCTGTGGAGGCGCTGATGCCCAAGATCTTGCCGGCTTCGGCGATGGAAAAGCCCTCCCAGTGGATAAGCCGGACGAGCTCAGCTTGGTCGGGTGCGAGACGGGCTATGGCATCTCGGACCTCGGCGTCTTCATCGATAGACCGGACCTCTGCGGGCGCGGTTCGGAGAGTTTCGCGAAGTCGTTCGGCAAGATTCGACTGTCGCCGTTCTGTACGCGCGGCGTTAGCAACGACGTGGCGGGCGATCCCGAAGAGCCACATTCTCGCTTGTTCCGGAGCGGCCGGCAACGTGTTTGCGCGCCGCCACCCGATGGTCATCAGATCTGCAAGGGCATCGGCGGCATCGTCTCGGTTGAGCCGACGTTCGAGGTATCGCAGTAGATCGGGGGTGTTATGAGACAGAGCATCCGTGAGGCGGAGAGCCAAATCCGTTCGGTTCCGTATCACCAGTCTGCACCGGGGCAGTTGCCCTCCCCGTCGTAGCGAAGATTGGACTCGGATCCATCAATGCCCTGCCGGGCCAGCTCGCTGTTGAGCGTGTTGGTCAAGATGCGATTGACGGCGGAATCATACTCGGAGTCGGCGCTGTAGTGGACAGTTCCGTACCCTGCGGCCTCCGTGGCCCCATCGTCGTTCATCCACGTGGATTCTTCAGTCCGAAGTTGAGCGATGGTTTCATCGATCGTTTCCTGGGTGAGAAGGGCATCAATGCTCGCGGCCCGGTAAAAGTCCCGGACTGCACGGACTGCTTCAGGATCGCTTCCGTTAACGTTGCCGATACGGAGTTCACACTCCGCTCCGCTCGGCAACGTGTAGGTGGCGACGGCGTCCGGGGACTCGGCCCAAGGCGACCACAGTTGAATTGTCGCGGCCGTTGCGGCAGCGGCGCCACCCACCAATGAAAACGTGATGAGCGCTGTTAGGGCGGGTCGGGTCCAGCGTTTTCTGTGCCCGCTGCTGCCTGGTGATGGCATGGATGCGACGCGTAAACGGTTGAGTTCATCGATCACGTCGTCTGTCATGAGCGTCGTGCTCGGGCTCGACCGATCAAGAAGGCCGTCGAGTTGATCTTCGTCGGGCAAGTGGTTCATGGTGCTCCTCAGCTTTAGGGGTACACCATAGACATGTCCGGGAGACGCCTTAACGTCTGCCAGGTAGAGATTCAGGCGACAAAACGTCTTAGCACCGAATTTCTGGCGCTGACCCACTGAATCGCACGAAGGACCGATAAGTATCCGCACTCATCGGCTGCACCGCCGCCGAACAAAACCGTCGTCGTATCCCACAGTCGACGGCTCAAGCTGGACTCCCAAGGCAAACAGCGCAGGAGGACGCGTGCGCCCGGGCCTTCACCGGGTAACGCTAAACGACGCCGAGTATGTCTAGAACCCGCGAGGTGGTCCCCCGGTACAGGCCGGCGGTCACCGCTGCTGTTAGACAGAGCTTATGAACATTGATCCTGCGACCGTGGTGGCTATCGAGCGAGAGAGACTTCGCGCGCTCGTCGAACGCGACATGGCTGTTGCGGAGCGCCTCCATGCACCCGATTACCAAATTGTGACGCCCAACGGGTCCACACGGACGAGATCGTCTTATCTCAGCGACGTGGAATCGAAGCGACTCGAGTACCTCGTGTTCGAGCCCGAATCAGAAATCTCCGTCAGATCGTCTGGGAACCTGACGATTCTGAAGTACATCGCACGGATAGTTCTCAGCGTCGGCATCGCCGATGAGCTTGAATTCCGCGCCTGGCACTCGGATGTCTACGAGTATCAAGATGGCCATTGGATGGTCGTCTGGTCGCAGGCCACCACAATCGCTCCATAGCGCAGCAGGCTGCGGTCCGATGCCCGTAGAGGAACCCTCTACGGGCAGTCGTCTCGCTCGAGATCTTCCAAAAATCCAATTACGAATCTCTGCAGATACGTCGCGGCGATATTGTATAACGGCCCTGAAATCCTGAAGTGGGTTGGGTCTCGGTATCGACGGAGGTCTCTCTGAGTGCGGGCACCCAATATGTGTCTACGGTTTGTCAGGCAATCGGTGGGTGTGCTGTTCGGCGGCGTGACGCTCGAACAGCTCGGCGGTTGTTGTGAGATCGACGACGGCCACCGACAGAAGCTGCGCGTAGGCGGATTCGTCGATCGGATGTTTCCCCGGCTGTTGGATCGACGCTGATGCAAGTCCTGCTCCCGCGGAGACGGGAATGTTCCCGTGCGATATGGCGGCACACACCATCCAGGTGGTGTACATCTGGGTGGGGTCACCCGGTCGCACCGCCCGACTCGCCTCCTTGACGATGCCTGACAAGCTCACGCGCGTCGATGTCGTGATCGTTTCCGCATCGAGTCTCTTGATCGCTTGGGTGATCACGGCGATCTTTCCCCTCAGGTCGCTCAGCCCGCTGAGATCAGGGTTGCTATCTGCGGCAGTTGCCATGTCGGCTGCACTCTGCGTGTCCCACCACATCCGTTTGAGGACCCGACCGACGTTCTCACGGTGGCTGCCGCCGGACATCAACCAGTGTGCAGTGGCGGTACATTCGACGGCGGCACGCAAAACGACGAACGATGACAGCGTTGGGGAACCAGTATTGTCCGCGGCTTGGATGTAGTGACTCGCAAGCCGGAGCTGCGTCCGGATCAAGGTCGAAGGAAGAAACGTTTTCGCCGCCGCGAACGGTTGATCGATGGCAGCTGCTTTTCCTTGAGGGATCAGCTCTACACGGTCGATGAGTTCCCCGATTGCGGCATAGCTCAAGCGTGCTTCATGGAGTAAAGACCGACTTGCGATACGCCGCACCTTCTCTCGTTCCTTCTCCATAAAGTCGATAACACGGCCTAACTCTTCGTCTTTGAACTCCACTCAGCCAGAGTAGGTGGCATACAGCCACCTACGTCTCGATCGATGTCACGGCGTCGCGCACCTCGGCAACAGGTTGGCTCAATTGGAGAAACCCTTTGGAACTTGCCGGCCAGCCGAAACTGATCGCTTTTATCCTGCAGCTGCACAACACGATAGGGCACCTCACAAAGGTGTAAGAACTGCTGTTCACGAACCTGCTCGAAATCAAGATCCGAAAATATGGGTTTTGAAATGAATAGGGGCTCCTGATTGCGTTTTTTACTTTCTGGAAATTAGCCAAGAGTTGA
The DNA here is from genome assembly GCF_002929595.1 of Cryobacterium sp. N19. Lineage (NCBI taxonomy): Bacteria > Bacillati > Actinomycetota > Actinomycetes > Micrococcales > Microbacteriaceae > Cryobacterium > Cryobacterium sp. N19. Next base: position 5,610 of record NZ_PJJR01000031.1, read on the forward strand.
CCAGTCTGAAGTGCTCGTCGCGGCAAAGCCGACAGGCCACCGCACACCCGTGCGGTGGCCCTCGACCGGTCGCTCCCGCGGCGGGAACATAAATCGAGCTTCAGACGTTTGCGGATCGAGCGCTGCATCCACGCCGTGGGTCTCCTAGGCTGTTGCTATGGGAATCCTAGCGGTGTCAGTACCCAACTTTTGGTGGCGCACCAGCGCCGCAAACGCCCGTCAGTTGGTGCCCTCGGACCCGGACGTGGACGACGGTTCGCCCCGGTGGGCCGATCGCGACGCGCAGCGCTGGGGGCGCATCGCAGCGGTGGTTGCCGCTGTCGGTGACGCGTTGGCGTCCCGCGCATGGACTCCCCAGGCAGGCAGCGAAATATTCGGAGACGTGGAGGTCCCCGGTTACCCGGGGGATCTGACGCAGACTGAGCAGAAAATTGTCGGCGAGTGGTTCAACTACGCCGAGGCCGTCCGCGTCGACCCTTGGTGGGATCAGCTCGAAAACGGCCGCCACCGCCTGTGGCGGACGCTGCCATTCTTCGGTGATGCACTGGTTCCAATCTGTGGGAGCGCACTGGGCTACGCGAACGCCGCCGACGCAATCGCTATGGGGCCGTCTTGGCCGCAGACGTTCTCGACGCAGCTACACGAGGTGAACGCCTCGGTAGCCTTCGATGCGACCGACCCAGTTAACGTGAATTTTCGGCGGTCGATGGAACAAGCCTCGGCGGGTCACTTCCCGAGCCCAGTGTGAGTTGAAGGCGTCGACGTTTCCTCACGAGACGACCTAGGCGTCCCGACCTTCCGGCTGTTGCTTGCGTTCGATTCAATGTCCGGGAGCCGAACACCCACCGCACGTCGTTTAGGTTGTACTCATGACCGCGACGCCGAGCCCCACGCCCATCCTCATCGAGATAGCTGGCGGCGGCGAAGCCGTTCCGTGGTGGGCCGTTCCGATAGTAGCTGGTGCCTTTCTGCTGATCGGTGGCTTCTTGACGTACCTGTACTCAAGACGAAACGAGAAGAGTAAGTCGGATCGCGCTCAAAAGGAGAAACTGGATGAAGATGTCTTAACTACTGGCTTGGCGATGCTGTCCGCGGGAGCAGAGATACGAAACTTCGGATTACTGACCCTTAGACGTTCTCCGTCCGAGAGCACAAAGCTGGCCGCAGAACGAGCTGCCTCACTCGTTGAGAACTTCACCACAACGTCGCGACGCTTCAGCATCACAATGCCGCCCGAGTTTCAAGCCGACTTCGATGCTTATCTTGGGGCGAGCTCGATGCTCTTAATCCCACCATTTCAGCGGCCGGGTCAAGAGCTAATGCTTAACCGGCAGACGAAACACGAGCGTGAACTGGTGACGCGCCTGCGCGCAATGCGGAGCCTGAAGCGGCTGACATTCTCTCGCGACGCCGACTTCGGGTCAATCAATGCTGAAGAGATGCTTGCCAAGGGCATGGCACAAGATGCGGCAGCCGAAAAAACTGTGCAGGAGGGCTGACGACGAGCATTTCCTGAGAGAGCACCCCGGTCACTAGTCGCGTAGGTTGTGCGTGGGGGGGGATTCTCCTACGGCGCGTGGACCATGAACGAAGTCATCGATCCCGCCTGAGCTCGCGGCTCCCGTTCAGATAAAGGGCCTCGCCTGCCCGTATGCGGGACGGTGACCGGGACACCCGAACACTCACGGAGCGCCGAAGGTGATCCGCATAGTTCCGGGGCTGCCCGATTCCCGTAACACCCGCCCGAGAAAAAGCCCGGTGAAGGGGGGATAAACGGTACACTCCGGCATGACCGGAATGCTTATCGGCTACGCACGCGTATCCACCAACGACCAAGACCTCACCGCCCAAAAGAACGCCCTCGCTGCTCTCGGCGTCTCACCCCAAAAAACGTTCACCGATCAAGGCCTCACCGGAACGAACCGCGCCCGGCCCGGTCTCCGCGAAGCTCTAGCGGCCTGCCGGGCCGGCGACACTCTCGTCGTGACCAAGCTTGACCGGCTGGCGCGCTCGCTTCGCGACGCCAAGGACATTGTCGATGATCTCACCCTTCGTGAAGTGAAGCTCAGTATCGGCGGTTCCGTTCACGACCCCACCGACCCGATCGGCAGGCTCCTTTTGAATGTGCTCGCGATGGTCGCTGAATTCGAGGCCGACCTGATCCGAGCACGCACCCGCGAAGGGATGCAAGTCGCCAAAGCGGCAGGTCGGTTCCGCGGCAAGCAGCCCAAACTGTCCCCGGCGCAGGAGAAGCACCTGGTCGAGGTCCACCAACGGGGCGAACACACCACGGCGCAGATCGCAGAACTCTTTAGCGTCGCCAGATCCACGGTCTACCGAGCAATCCAACGAGCCGGCGACACCGCCGCCTGAACGCGCGTCGTGCATAGAAGTAGGTGCAAACGGGCGTTTAGTGCAGAGGAGTACGGAAGAGCCAGTGTTCACACTCGCCTGCACAACCCGGAGAACACCATGGACGTTGCGCGGACGACTCCGGAAAATGACAGATCGCCCTCGGAAGTCTTCATCCGAGCGGGTGTCCCGGTCACCGTCCGGCTTACAGGCACTGATATCGGCCGGTTCCGAATCGAGAACCAACCGTGAGCACCGGCAAGATCATTGCGGGCCGGGCGTGCAAGGCGGAACGCTGTTGTAGGCTACGGCGATGGAATTCGTCGCGCACCCCTTTTCGACTATCGACTGGAACGACCTCACCCACACCGTGCACCCTGGAGCGACCGGCGAGGCGCACTGGCGATCGGCAGAGATTGGCAGCACGCGGATGCGCATGGTCGAGTACAGCCCGGGTTACGTCGCCGACCACTGGTGCACGCGCGGACACCTGCTGCTCGTGCTCGAGGGAGAGCTGCATACAGAACTCGGCGACGGTCGCGTCGCCGACCTCATAGCGGGCCAGAGCTACCAAGTCGGATCCGAAATGGAATCGCACCAATCAAGCACAACAGCCGGCGCGCGACTCTTCATCGTGGACTGAGCGTCAGTCATCGACGTACGCACCACGACAACGACGGGTCTTCAGCGTTTTACGAGCGTTGGGCCGTCCCGGTGGAAGTCCCTCTTCCGGGCGCCCAACTCAGCGCGTCGACTCAACGACCGGCCTACGGGATCGCGCAATCGGCGTGGAAACTGCTTGGCGGGAGCGTGTCGGTTCACTGGGGCCGTGACCCGGTGGTGCCGTTGAGCGCTTCTTCGACGGCATCAGAGAAGTGTCGAATGTGGGGGCTTTCGTGATCGGCCCGCCACACGAGCCCTAATGCAGAACTGGGCAACCCCTTCACCGGCACGAACCGTACATCAGAGCGTTGATTGTATGCTGCTGTCGCGGCGCACAAGATGAGGCCACTTCGGCTGGATGCGACCTGCGATAGACCTTCCTGAACTGTGTTTGCCCCGCCTCGCGTTGGAATCCTGATTCCTTTTGGGGTCATTTTTGGCGAGTGCACTTTTCGCCAGTACTCAGGAGCAGGACCGGTGATAGGCACAAGGCTGATCTTTGCCAAATCTTCAGCAGTGACTTCTTCCAACTTCCCAAAGGGGTGGTCAACAGAAACAGCCAATGTCTGGGTCTGTTGAGAGAAAACGAGCCCGGCCACCAATTCGGGTTCTTCAACTGGTAGCAGTACCACCGCCGCATCGACACGACCAGCGAGCACATCACTGAACGGATCACCCAGCGGCAGCTCCTTTATCTGAACCATGGCCCGCGGATGTTGCGACTCGAACTGGGAGATCGCCTTCGCAATCGAATCGTAAATTGCACCCTGAAACCCCACCCGGATCGGGGTCGGTAGATTCCGTGCGCGCATTCGTGCTTTCTCAACCACTCCGGCCAATGCACGATAGGTAGGAACTAAGGAGGCCAGAAACTCAGCCCCGAACTCAGTGAGATGCACCCGACGACTGGTACGCGCCACCAGAGGTGCGCCGATGCGACGCTCCAACGCGCTGATCAGCTGGCTAACCCGGCTCTGCGAAATGAACATTCTCTCCGCAGTACGGCCAAAATGCAGCTCCTCAGCGAGAATAATAAAGCATTCGATCTCACGCATGGGAAGCTCCGACACGCCTCACTCCAACCTTCTAATCAACTACCGATCGAGCCTAATATACCCCATCGATTAATCTGCCTAATAGTTCCATGATCAATTCGCCGTTGATCCAGCCCACTACGCAAGCTTTGCTATGGGTATGTCTAATTCCACTTTCGTGCCAGAATCACGGCGGCTCAGCTCAACTCACGCCCCATCTTCAACGACCTCCGAGTAGCACATCGAAAACCGGTGGGGCGCAGTTCTCCTCGTGGCACTGGCGACGTTTATCGTCGTCGCGGCCGAGATGATGCCCGTGGGTCTCCTCACCCCTATCGGAGCCACACTGGCACAGAGCGAAGGAACAATCGGTCTTTCGCTGACGATTACCGGCATGGTGGCTGCTGCCACAGCCCCATTTGTCCCAGTCCTCACCAGCCGGATCGACAGACGAACGATACTCATTGTCCTGATGTTCCTCGTTGCTGTGGCGAATTCCATCACAGCAGTTTCACCAAATTTCGCCGTCATGGCCGCCGCTCGCATTCTCCTCGGAGTGAGCATGGGCGGGGTCTGGGCTCTCGCCGCTAGCCTGGCCCCCAAGCTGGTGAAGCCTCGATCCGTCGGGTTGGGGGCCACTATCATTTTTAGCGGAATCGCCGTAGCCTCAGTTCTCGGCGTTCCCGCCGGCGCCTACATCGGTGCCGCTGTCGGATGGAACGCTGCATTCTGGCTTCTCGCCGCAGCCGCGACGATGATCGCTCTCGCGATGATCGTCGTTTTACCGAAGATGCCCTCTAACGCCGGCGTTCCGCTGAGCAGTCTCGCGGCAGCCTTCCGGAATCCAGGAGTCCGTGTTGGCCTCGCGGTCACCGCGTTCATCGTCACGGCTCACTTTGCCGCCTACACCTATGTTCGTCCAGCGTTGGAATCCTTTGCCGGGCTGAACGCCTCCCTCATTGGCACGATGCTCTTGATCTATGGCGTTCTCGGTATCATCGGAAATTTCATTTCCGGGCCGACAGCAGCCAAGACCCCAAAGACTGTGGTCACCATCCTTACCTTGGGAATCGCTGCTGCGCTCGCACTTTTCCCTTCCCTGGCAACCACCACAATCGCAGCCGCCTTGCTCAGCGCTGCCTGGGGCTTGTTCTACGGAGGAATATCGGTAAGCACTCAAGCCTGGATTGCCCAAGCGGCTCCCGCACATCGGGAAGCCGTCGCTGCCCTCTGGGTCAGCATCTTCAACGCCAGCATCGCCCTCGGCTCGTTCACCGGAGGACAAATCTATGACGGGCCCGGCCCCAACTTCGTATTCTGGATCGCCGCAGGAACCGCCACGCTAGCGTTTCTCCTTGCGATCAATCCGACGGTAGGCCCGCGGCAAGTAACGCCACGAACTTCACAACACTGAGACACTCCGCTCAACACTTCAACGCCTGGCCCGCCGACAACTGTTTCACCGAGCACAGCGTCCCGGTGAAGGTCCGTCTTGCGGGCAGAAACCCGCTGTGTAGACGACTTCTGGCTTCGATGCGCAGCGGAGTGGTTCTAGCTGGGAATCTGCGCTGTGCGCAGCATTCGTTTCGCTAGCCGATCGGCCTCCGGGTAGCGAGCCGGAGTGGTGTTGGTGGCATCGTTGCTGGGGTCAGCTCACGAAACGTGAATAAATAACACGCTAAATCAAGAATTCGTCAGCGGCATACCGGAACGAACCGTGCTCGGTCGAGTCGTTGAGAAGTGGTGGCCGTGTGCCGGGTTTGTGATACCCGCGTCGTGATCCTGCTCGACTGGCTGACGCGATGGATGATCGTGCTTGGGATCAAAACAATCATCGAGCTATTATCAGGGTATGAAGCGCATAACGTACAGCGGCGGGTCCATCCTCACAAGCAACGCCGTCACGACAGCGCTTCTTGGCTACATCACCTCTTTGGCCGGCACAGACCGTAGTGTGACCGTGGATGTCACCGTGCTTGGAGAGAACGACGAGACGTGCATGCATACGCTCGTTCTCAGTCCAGCCAGTCAGTTCGACGTCGTCGACGTTGAAGGGGTGACGGAGGAAGAAGAGGTGGCGCGTTTTCCGGTACCGGAAATGCCGGTGGTCGGCATCACCGGGACCATAGAAAGCACGGGCGACGCTGGCCGGACGGCGGAAGATTTCAACCGCATCACAAGTGAAATTGAGAATGGACTGGGACAGTAATTATGGGTAATTTTGTTTACGGAACCCCGTCGATGTCCATCGAGTTCGATGATCGGGTGCTCGCCCACCTCAAGGTCGTCATTCTGGCCAAGGTGCGCCGTGGAGAAAGTTTTACGTTTTCGTGGGAATACTCGGCGGCAGTAGGAAGCGGTCACAGTTCCGTCTGGATCCATCCGACGATCCCCCTTCAATTCGACTTCTTCGGGAGCAAAGAGCCCCGTCTTAACCGTGCCTGGGTCGAAGAACTCGTCCGCCTGTCAAACACACCAGCGGGGCTGCGGGTGACGCCGGAACCAACCGAGTCCGAAGCGCCCTTACGCCCCTGATAAGCGCCTGACCACATCACACCAGCGGCCAAGCATATGGGTGCTTCCGCGCAGTTCGTAACCGTCATCCTCCAACGCCCGCGATCCTCACGGCCTGTTGCACGGAGCTTTCGGTAAGTACGGCGTATTTTCATCTCCAGATGCGCCCCCGATTACGTGGTCGCCTCGAGATGAATAGCACCGGCCAACAGTGGGGACTCCAACCAGGTGCATGCTGCGAGCAGACACGTCACTTTTCGTATCGAGTAGCGCAGGTGAAGGACTAATCCGTTTGAGATTATGCGGTCGTTTCAAAGAAAGAACCATATTCGTCCGCGGGTCGCTCGCTGATCATGATCATGTCCGGGATCTTGCCCGAGTTCTTCGCGGCAGGCCGTCTCGATCGACGGATGGCACGGCCGGTGCGCAAGTGTTGATGCAGGTCAACTCGCAGGTGACCGCGGCCTTGCACGTAGAGTGCTTGGTAAATTGCCTCGGGGCTCACCCGCATCTCCTGCCGGTCCGGGAACGCTGTCGCCAAGTGGTCACTGATTTGTTCTGGACTCCATTTCACACATAGTTTCGTCTGCACCAAGGATGCTAGTTCTGGGCGGTCGAATTTGCTGGCCTTGGGGCGGCGTCCGCGAAGCTCGGCCTGCTTATGCGCCGCATACGGGGCATACCTTATTCGTGCTCGGGGGCCAGCCTTGGACCCGCCGCGAGCTAACTCTCGACTGATCGTCGCAGGAGAGCGGCCTACTTCGGCAGCGATGGCCCGCACGCCGGCGCCATTGATGTGCAGGTCCGCGATTCGAAGCCGTTCTTCCAAGCACAAGTACCGCCCAGACTTCTTTGCCTCCGGAAGGGGGATCCGCCCTCCCGTTGCTTGACGCCAACGCCGTCCAGTTCGTCGATTCACTCCCACAGCATCACACGCCGCCGTCAGCGTCGACCCCCGCGCCATCAACACCCAGAACCGCGCCTGCTTCTCCACCAACTCAAACTTCGACCACATCAGCAACACCTCTCAAAATGGAGTGTTGCGACGACCGGTTGAATCCGCCGTTCGTCTTGCGGAACATGCTCGATGGTTGGGCGGCACGTCCGATGCACACCGTCAGCCCGCGGGTGGATGTGAAGCGAGCGTCTTAATGCGATGGTGATGTCAGCGAGGTGGTCGCGCGGACTGAAGCTTGAGCATTTCCAGATCGCACTCAGCGACGTGAACTCCACGTTGCACAAGCGCCAGCACCAGATCCCGCCCAATTCCGGATGCAGCCCCGGTGACTACTGCGAGGCAATCACTGAAACGCTCGAACACGAGCAACGGACAGGATACTGACTGAGGTGCGCTCGACGGTACGTTCAAGTCCTCGTGTTCCTGCTGCCCGTCCTGATCGCGTATGTGTTCTTCCGCACATCGTTGAACATTCCGGAGTTGGA
>NZ_PJJR01000033.1:0-17150 GCF_002929595.1 Cryobacterium sp. N19
ACCGCCAATCACTGCGGCGTTGCTCAGGGCACCATCTCCCGCCTCGAACGCGGCATCAATGTCAACTACGACCTCGCCCGGCACTACCGCACCTGGCTAGACCAACAATCGGCCACAATTACCACTTGACATCAATAGAAGCATCAAAACGGCGGCATGAAACCCGGGACGGTTCATTATTGTCAGAGCCAAAAAAGCCCATCGTTGCGACGACCGGTTGAATCCGCCAATCCCTTACGGGACGCTCAACACGATGAACTAGTCGGTGTCCGACGTCTCTGCAGCCCAGCAAAATCAAGCCATAGAGAGTCGCTGCCACCAGCACGGTGACCCTTCCCGAAGCCTCATCGGTCCAGTAGCTGTCGAATCACTCACGAACTGCGTTGGTTTATGCCCGACGACGACGAGCGACAGGGATCAGCGACCCCAAGCCAAGCAGGAGAAGAATACCTGCCGCCCCGATCGAGACGGCCGGGTCGACACCCGTCACGGCAAGGCCACTCGAGGATCTGGCCGGAATCACGGGCGCCGCCACGGGCGCAGCTACGGTCACCGCCATGACCGAGACGGTTCCGCTGGTTTGACCGACGAACACCAAGTTGTGTCCACCTGCTTCGAGTGCGGACAGGTCGACGCCGGTGATCTGCACCACCCCGTTGACCACAGGGAAAGTACCGAGGAAGACCGGTGACGAGTAAGCGTACACATCAACGAAACTGTCCGCCCCGTCCGACCATGGCAAAGTCCCGGAGAAGAGCTTGCTCACGTCGAGAGAATCCAGGGCGTTGTTCGTAGTGTCACCGCTCGGCACAAAACTGTCCGTGGTGCCCGGAACGTCGAGGTTTTGCGTCTCGATGAGTACCTCGAGCTGCTCAGTGCTCGTCGACGGCGGCTCGACCGGCAGCTCTTTCTTGTTGACGGAGAACGTGACCGCAGCCGACGTCGACGCCAGATAGCTCTCGACGTTGGTCGGAGTGAACATGGCGGTGAAACTATGGTTGCCAACGGCAAGCGCAGAAGTCTCCAACGTGAACACACCATCAGTCACGTCGCCCTCGCCCAGCGAAGTCGTGCCATCGAAAATCTCGATACTACCGATCGCCGTCACCGGTGACACAGTTCCCGTGACAGCCACAGCCGTACCTGCTAACGCCGAACCGGATGGCGAAACGGACACCGTCGAGCTCGTGCTCACTCCCGGCATAATCATCAAGGTCTGGCTCGCGGTGCCCGTGTTCAGAGCAGGGTCGGTGACTGAGACTACAACGGCGTTGGTGCCGACAGTGAGTGGTCCCGGCATGACGCTCCACGTTCCCCCGGTTTGAACGGTTGTCGTGAGTGTCTGCCCGGCGACCGTCACGGTCACGATGGTGCCGACCGAGGCGTCCGTGGTGCCCGTGATTGTGGGCGTCGTGTCATTCGTAGACGCGCTCGCACCACCAGTGATCGCCACAACGGGGGCCGTGGTATCCACTGTGAAGTGGAACGTCTGACCGAGGATCGTGAAGTCCTGGATCCGATAGTCATACGCTTTGTCACGTCCGAGATTCGGACCAAAAGACACTACCGTGAACTCGCCAAAGTTCTTCTCCAGCACCTCCGGTGACACGCCGGGGAGCCCAAAGTTAGCCGGGAGGATTACGTCGCCCTGCTTATAGCCATCAGCGTGGATATCCGAGTTTGAGAACCAAAGGCCAGAGCCAAAGTTGCGCTCACCGGTTCCAGGACTCGAAACGTTGGTCACGGTCACGCGATCATAGACGCCAGCAGTGGTTTCTTTCTCCAGCTGGATCTGCAGCACGGTGCCCAAGGTCTCGGCGCCGGAAAGATACGTCTGGTCCCAGCCCAACGGTGCAGCGAACACGTCTGCCAGAATCGGCGACTGGGCGTCGACCGCCGGGTAGCCTCCTGTTCCCACGTAGTACTGATAGCGAATTTTGGTGATGGTCTCCTGGGTTTCGCCAGTGACGCTGAGTATCAGACCGTCCCCATCAATCGTCGCGGATCCTTTTGGCTTGTTCTCGATGTCGAGTGCCCACTTGGTGCCGACCTCGGGAAACTCAGCAAATTTGCTGACGCCGGTAGCGTCCCATTTAGTCCGTTCACTACTCGCATTGGTCGATGAGAGGTCGCTGGGGTACACGGTGACCTGGTTTTCTGCGGCCGAGGCTTGGAGCGCGGACGTGAAAAGAGCGAAAGCAACCAAGCCGGTGAGGCCGAGTTTCGCAGCGTTCGAGCGAGCAACGGGGGCAAATCTGCGATGCATTCGGAAACCTTTCAGATCCGGTAAATTCAAGGGGCATTTCATTGCCCGTGTCTTTCAGCATGTTGATTTTGCTGTCGATATTCATGCTACGCATACCTCGGCGATGCGAACAATGAGGCATTGGCAGGCGTTTTCCCAAAGATCCGCGCCACGACTGAGATCGCGAGCTCTTGCGCAAGTCATAGCCCGGGGTGCACCCCCTGTTCTGGGGTTGACCAATCGGCTGATCATTTGGTTTCGCCTCAATACCGTCCAGTTCGGTGTTTCAGTGATGGTTTCTAGGACTGTCGCTGAAGCGATGTTTCCGGATTGACGCGCTGGAGGTGGGTCTGGCGGGAAAGGTGCCGTGATGACAACACTCGATGCTGTGACGAAGAAGACGAAACTTGAGTCCACCCGTGATGCGTTGGCGGCGCGTCACGGTCAAACGCAACAACCGCTCAGTAACGCAAGTAGAGCGTCGACCACGTCGACGCTCTACTTGCGGTGCCTTGCGCAGAAGCTTATTTGGCGGCCGCTTTGAGTTTGCTTCCGGCCGTGAGCTTGACGCGGTGACTCGCGGCGATGGCGATCTCTTCACCCGTCTGCGGATTGCGACCGGTGCGCGCTGCAGTTGCCGTGCGCTCAACCCCGAGCCATCCCGGAATAATAACCTTGCTATCGTTCTTCACGGCCTCAGCGAGGGTTGCAAAGAATGTGTTCAGAATGCCATCGACTGCGATGTGGCTCTGTCCTGAATTTGCTGCAACCTTCGCAACGAGCTCAATCTTGTTCAGCGAATTATCAGTCATTGAGTGTCCTCCTCGGACCTTAGCCTGTAAAAACCCGGGTATTCACATAAAGCCGGCGACGCTTCCAAAAAGAGCGTCCGGTCACCGGTGGGACCGAATCGAATCTAACAGAGTGTGGGTTTCGCATTTATCGCCGGGCTTCTTCCGCATAACATATCGACGCTGGCTGAGAGGTCCACTGACACCAGCGCGTTCAAAAAGAGAGGGGCCACAAATCATGTTCGTTGCTTCGTACTATTTGTCTGAAACCTGTCGAGCTGAACCCTCTTGCCGCTTACACGTCAGTGCGCACGCGTCTCGAATAGCTTTCCGCACCGCGCGATACACCACAACGTAAAGGATGTAGAACCACGCCGCCGTAAGGACTGCGATAAGCGCAAAACTGAAAACTGGATCAATAACGCCCCATCTTTATTAGAGTCGGAATGACCACGACACGTCCTTTCCTGCGATGAAGTTCAGCCCGCTTTCTCGTCACGGTAGGAGGTAATTGCCCGAATCACAAACACCCCCTCTCTGACCCCCATGTCAGCACTGGCTCGGCTCGAACACGCCCTTAAGGACGCACTCGAGGGTGCTTCGACGCTAGGCTGCGCCGGGTTCGCGACGCCGAGGGAACCCTGCGCAGAAGGGTGCCGCTGTTAGCGCAGCCTGTCCTTTCTAGCGCTCCAAAATTTGGGTGCCTAGCATTAGCCTGCACGGTCCTTCTCAGGCGTGTGCACCAAGCCGACGGCGGTTCGCGGCACGGTATCAACCGGTGGTTGTGTGTTCAGCACCGGCATCTTGCAATTTTCTGCGTCGCATACCCCAGGAGCATCATGTTTGACACCTTCTTTGGCCTTCCTCTGCATCCCTTCGTTGTTCACGCGACCGAGGTCACAGTCCCCCTCGCCGTTCTCCTCGTGATTCTCGCGGCCGCATGGCCACGCTTTCGCCGTTGGGCCGGATATCTGCCCCTCGGCGCGGTATTGGCCGCGCTCATACTTGTACCCCTCTCGACGGAGTCCGGTGAGAAGTTACAATCACGCGTAGGCGAGAACGCCCTGATTGAAACCCACGCCAACCTCGCTGAGGGACTCCTCCCCTGGGTGGCAGGTCTCACAGTCGTCGCGGCCGCCCTGCTCTGGTGGAACATCCGTGAGCGCCGTGCCAACGTCAGAGCATCAACGAGTTCAGAGTCCGTATTATCCGTGCGGCGTGGTCCAAGGTGGATCACCGTCACCTTGCTACTAGTCGCCTTAGTCGTCTCTACCGGGACCACCGTCCAAGCAATACTCATCGGCCACAGTGGAGCCACCGCGGTCTGGTCCGAAGACATGGGCTCACCCGCGCCGTCCGACGACGCAGACTAATCCCCGACGTGCTGTCAGCACGGTAAATACCTCTTGGGACAACTCGCGCCACATAACATCTGTCGACGCTCGTTGAAAAGTGGTCCGTGGGTGCTGACAGCCCAGAATTAGAAGTGCAAAATACTTTCGGTATATTCGGCTCCGAATGGAGAGTTACTCATGCGTTAAGAAGAACCTTCAGAGCTTTCGTCTCGGCGGCACGCCCGAACACGTCGTAGGCCTCGATGATGTCTTCGAGTTTGAAGGTGTGGCTGATGAAGTTTTCGGCCACGATCTTTTTCTGTGCGACGAGCTTGAGAAGAATATCGAGCGTGTCGGTATTGACGAGGCCCATGCTGATATTGATGTTCGAAATCCACAAGTCCTGCAGCGGGAAGTCGACCGATTTACTATGCACTCCGACGTTCGCCACGGCGCCGGCAGGACGCACGATGTCAAGACACATTGCGAAGGTCTGCGGAATACCAACGGCCTCGATCGCGACGTCAACCCCGAGCCCGTCGGTCATCGCGAGTACCTGCTTCTTCCAGTCGGTTTCACTCGAGACGACCGTGTCGGTGGCACCGAACTTTCTGGCCTCCTCCACTCGATTGGCGTCGAGGTCGATCGCAATGATCCGCGAGGGACCGTAGAGACCAGCCGTGGCGATCACCGCGAGTCCGACCGGACCCGCACCGACGACCGCGACGACATCGCCGGCCTTGACCCTGCCATACTTCACACCGATCTCGTGCCCAGTCGGCAAGATGTCCGAAAGCACAGTTCCCTGCTGAGGGGTGACGTTCTCGGGCAGCAGATAAACCGACGTCTCCGCGAAGGGTACCCGCACGTACTCGGCCTGCGTTCCGTCGATGAGATGGCCCAAAATCCAGCCGGTGCCCGATGCGCCTTCGTCGGCAAGGCAGTGCGAATACACCCCTACCTTGCAGTAACTGCAGTGTCCGCAAGCGGAGACGCAGGAAAGAATGACCTGGTCGCCCACTTTAAGGCTCGTCACGGCCGCCCCAAGCTCGGTGATCGTGCCCACGCCCTCGTGGCCGAGGATCCTTCCCACCTCGACAGTGGGAACGTGGCCTTTAAGTATGTGCAGGTCGGTGCCGCAGATCGTCGTCGTGTTGATTTTCACGATAACGTCGGTCGGTTGCAGGATCGCCGGGTTGGGCACCTCTTCCCACGACTTCTGGCCCGGACCTTTATAGACGAGTGCCTTCATGGAGTTCCTTTCGAAGAAATGGGCATAGTCGAACGTTTTCGACTATATGCCCGACGCGATCGGCAATTGCGGCTGCCGATTCTCGGCGCTGACCATCCAAGCGTGCTGCTCCAACTTCTCAATGAAAAGGTGCAGGATATCGGCGCTGGTGGGATCTTCCTCGTCGACGTCATCGTGCACGACGCGCATGTTCTCCACCGTGAGGTTCAGGCGTTGCGTGATGAGGTTGATCGCGTCGGTCGTGAGAACCTCGCCAGCGGGAAAGCTCGGCAAGTGCGTCGTCGCGGCCACGGTTTCGATGCGTCCGTCGGGCTGCGCGTTGAGGGCGCGCAAGCGTTCGGCCAATTGATCAGAAAATTCACGCACATCCTCGACGATTTCATCGAGGTGCAGGTGCAGGTCACGAAAGTTCGGTCCGACGATGTTCCAGTGCGCCTGCTTGCCCTGCAAATGCAGCGCAATCAGATCGACAAGAACGGACTGCAAGTTCGTGCGAAGTGTCTCGGAGGCGTGCATAGTGTCCTTCCCGTCGCTGATGCGGGCGCAACCTGCCCCCGGCGACGAGCTCACTCAAGGAGTAAGCAGGGCAGGCCGAATGACCGAATTAATCATGACCACCACGAGGTCAGGACAGCGCATTCGGCTCAGATATTAAGCAAGGTTCCCTGGCTGTTGTTGTAGATCTTACCGTTCTTCGGGTGAGTGAACTTCAGCCCTGCCCACGTGTCGTCGACGCGCAGACATGTGCTCTCCACGAGTCCACAGCTGTATCCGATCTCGATGACCTTCGGCAGATTTAGATCTGAGCCCAGTTTCCGCGCCTTCGGCCAGGAGAGCCACAACATGCCCGACGGCTTGAGATGAAGCTTGAGTCTGGGAAAGGTGCCGTGCATCTCGACTTGCGTCACGCTGAAGAAGTGGATGTAGTCGAATTCACCATCGAGATCCTCGCTGACGTCCAACTTTGGTAGATCGATGGTCTTCAGCGTTGAAGCGGGGCGTTGACGAAGTAGGCCAGCGCGCCCTGCTTGATTCCCATCTTCTGCGCTACAGTTCGAGACACGGCTCCAGTTTTACGCCAATCACTACGGGCCCCAAACGCTTTTTCCAGCGCAGGTAAACGAGCTTCTTCACTTTAGCCCTGACCTCGTTGTGAGGTGTCCACACAACGAGGTCAGGGTCCATCAGAGGAGACGAAGACGTGCGCTAAATCGCCCGCCCGCTGTGGCTCGGCATACGTCGGTTAGTTCGCCGTCTTGCGTTTGCCGGGCAACGATCATTGTCGAACTTGCTGTTGAATGATTCCAACGGCAGTAACCGTTGAAGCTCGTCCATCTCAGACTCAGTTGGAGGATCCTGCATGAATTTCAGTAGACGCCATTTCCTGATCGGATCCGGAGCGGTGACGTTACCCGTGTTGTTATCAGGATGCGGTTTCGCGCCGCAGCAGTCAACTGCTTCGGCCACAGGGTCAAAAACGTTGACATTTACTACGTGGGGTACAGACGCGGAGCTGGCAAGTTTCGCTCGCGTCATCGCGGCGTTCGAGGAGGCTAACGCGGGAGTAAAAGTCGAGTTGAACTCGGTCCCCTACGGCCAGATGTTCACTAACATCGATGCCCAACTGCAGGCGGGGAATCCGCCGGACATTTTTCGTGTGCCGTATTACACGTTTGGCAGTTACGCCGGTCGTGACCAGCTCTTGGACCTGAGCCCGTACCTAGAGTCCGGGTTTTCTGATCGATTCACCGACGCGGCTTGGGCTGCCGTGCAGGGCAACGACAAGCCGTTCGGAGTGCCTCACCACACCGACACCTCAGCGATCCTGTACAACAAAGCAGCCCTGGAATCGGCCGGGATCACGTCGGTCCCTACCTCACTCGAGAGTGCCTGGACGTGGGATGAGCTCTCCGAGGTGGCGGCGACTCTGCGTGCCGCCCAACCCGCAGATGCATACCCCATGGCCTACAACTGGCAGGGTAATGGCGTCACCCGCTGGCTCAGCCTGCTCTTCCAAGCGGACGGCCGGTTCCTGGACACGAACCTCACCGCCCCGGCGATCGACTCGGACGCGGGAACGGCTGCCCTCGAGTTCTCGTCCAGTTTCTTCACGAAGAATTTTGTGCCGCCGAACAACACCATCAAATCGGCCACCTTCGCAAGCGATACGTGGTATTCGCAGACTTCGGCGATGGTGTGGTCTGGTGCGTTCGCTATTCCGGATGCCACAAACACACTGGACTTTGAGTGGGGCGCGACCTTCGCCCCGCGTGGTGAGCGCGGCGGGGGCGACTTCGGAGGGAATGCGCTCGTTGCCACCGCGGTCACTGCCAACCCGGAGCTCGCCGCAGCCTTCCTTGATTTCGTCACGGGCGATATGCAAATGCGCGACTTCTGCGAGACTGCCTCACTCTTGCCGACCCGCAAAGATCTGAACGAGTCGGGCATCGATTTTGACGTACGCCCTGAGCTCGCCCCCATTTTCCTCGGCCAGGCTTCTACGGTGCGCGCTGACGACTCAAGCCAGGTGGCCTCCCCCAACATGTCGAGAATCATCACTGTTCTCCAGGACAATCTGGAATCGGCCTTCGCTGGTTCGACAAGTACCGCCGACACCTTGAAATCAATCGCAGACGGGATCGCCCAAACTACGGGCAGTTCGTGACACGAGTCGTCGCCGAGCAAGACCGGGTCGCGCCACCACCTCCGCTCCCGAAACGCCTGGGGCGTCGTGATACGAAAATCGTGCGCGAAGCGCTTGCGGGGTGGTTGTTTCTGACGCCGAACTTACTGCTGCTTGGCCTATTCGTACTCGTCCCGCTCGTGTGGGCCGTGGTGATTAGCTTTCAGAAGACCAACGGGTTCGGGGTTGGTGAATTTGTGGGTGTCGCCAATTACGAGCGTCTGATCAGCGACCCGCTTTTCTGGAGAGCCACGGCAAACACCTTGTTGTTCACACTCATCGTGACGCCTCTGTCGATGGGTCTTGGCCTCGGCGCAGCCGTGCTGTTCAACTCGATCCTTCCCGCCCGCGGGGTGTTCCGTTCCATTCTCATCGTCCCGATGGCTATTTCGGGTGTAGCCACCGCACTGATCGGTGTACTCGTCTTCAACGAGAACAGCGGCATCCTCAACAATCTGATCCGGTTCATCGGGCTCCCGAGCGTCAACTGGCAGTCCGGTGGGTCCGCCGCGTTCGTATCCGTTGTTCTCGTTACGCTGTGGTGGAGAGTGGGATTCAACATGCTCATCTACCTGGCGGGCCTTCAAGGTATCGGCCCCGAACTTTACGAAGCGGCCGAACTGGATGGGGCGGGCTCCTGGGCCCGATTCCGGAATGTGACCGTGCCCCTGCTCGGCCCATCGTCATTTTTCCTGCTCATCCTGAACGTCATCTACTCCTTCCAAGTCTTCGACATCGTGTTCGTAATGACCGGCGGCGGTCCGCAGAATGCCACCTCCGTGCTTGTCACCTACGCCTACGACACGGGTTTCGTAACTCGCGACCAGGGCTACGCAGCCGCAATCGGTGTCGTGCTTCTTCTCGTAACTTTTGTTTTCACTGCGGTGCGGTGGCGAACCAACCGTGGCCGGGACCTGGTCGAATAAGGACACCATCATGACCACATCCATCCTCTCGCCCGCGCCAACGCCGGCGACCCGCAGGCAGAAGACGACAAGACGAGGTGCGCCTCGCTCGCGAAGAGGATCCCGACGCGGGTTCGTAGCCCGCATCGTAGGGGCGATTCTCATCAGTATCGTTGTGCTGTTCCCGCTGTACTGGATGCTTGTAGTCGCGTTCTCATCGCGTTCCGAGCTGCTGGGTGGCACACTGCGTCTCTGGCCGCGTGCCCTGACAATTGGAAACTTCGAGCGCGTCCTCGCCGGATTCCCGATCGCCACCTGGTTTAGCAACTCTCTGGCAATCTCGGCCACGGTCGCAGTTCTCACGGTATTCGTTAACCTGTTAGGCGGGTACGCCCTGTCGCAGCTCAAGTTCCGCGGTTCAAACGTCGTCTTCCTCATCGCCCTGACGACACTGATGATTCCCGTGCAGGTGATTATGGTGCCGCTGTTTCGGCTCGTAACGAACCTCGGGCTTTATGGCAGCTACTGGGCGGTCATCCTACCCACGGCCGCGAGTGCCTTCGGGCTGTTCCTGGCACGCCAGTTCATTCTCTCCATCCCGCGCGACCTGATCGAAGCAGCCCGCATCGACGGGGCCAGCCACCTGAGAGTGTTCGGAAGTATAGTATTGCCGCTCTCAAAACCGCTGATCGCCGTACTCTTCTTTATGACGCTGTTGCAGTCGTGGAATGATTTTGCTTGGCCTCTCATTGCCCTTAAGCAGAACGAACTATTCACTCTGCCGATCGGCCTGCTCTACTTGCAGGGCCAGTTCGGGTCAGATTTTGGTGCGACAATGGCGTTCGCCCTGATCAACGTGGTGCCCATGGTGGTGCTGTTCTTGGTATTCCAGCGCTTCTTCGTGCAGGGTTTCGCGCGCAGCGGCATCAAATAAGTTTGCCTTAAAAATTCGTCGAGTATTTCCGACGCTAAGGTCATGTTCACGTACTCCGGTGTGCGCTCTATATGTACCCGGTAATAGAACCGCGCCGGGAAAGACGCCTATACTCAGTGCAGTTGCGGGTCAGTCCCGCACACAATATGCAGGGAGCGGGCCATGTATCAAGCAGTCTGGACTGCTGTCGTACTGGCAAAGTCGGATGAAACCATCCTGGTTGAAGGCAACCAGTACTTCCCGACTAAGTCGCTCAACTCTGCGTACTTCTCCCGCACATCGTTAACATCGCAGTGCCCATGGAAAGGCACTGCAAAGTACTACACGGTCATCATCGACGGGCAGGAGAATGTGAATGCCGCCTGGTACTACCCCGCCCCAACGCCGGCGGCAGAGAACATCCGGACCATGTCGCGTTTGGCAATGGTGTCCGCGTCGTGAAGGTTCACTAAAACGGCGACCGTCGCGAAAATCCCTTCGACGCCTCTCACTGCCAGATCATGACGCTCACATAACGAAGCAGCACACCGCAAGGTCAGGCACCGCCGGAGGATCCGCCTCGCGCCCCGCATCGCGACCATTGCTGCGGTATTCGACGTGCGTGCTCGCCGTGGCGAAGACTCCGCAGCCGTCAGGGAGCCGGCAAGCGGTATGGGGGCGGCGCTACGGCCTGTGACCACCCGCGCGGTTACTCTCGGCGGTCAGCGGCGCAGTGTTGCTCGCAGCAGTCGCATGCTCACTCCGCCTTCTGCAACCAGGTTGACAGCGGCCGCAACCCTGTCGACGGAGGCCATTCGCGGCGGATCACTCATAATGGTCACCTCAAACCTGCTCCCGATCTGGGGACACCAGCGCAATCACCCCCGACTTTCCGCATCCGACTCGTAAACGGCCATCCACTCCCCTGCAGAGCCGACGCTGACCGTCACCGAACCACGCCACAGAACACCGTCACCGAATATTAACGCCAACTGAAAATAGAGCCACCGTCCATCATTGAAGGTGATCAAATTAGATGATTGAGCAGAGATTCACCACCGGCATTCGACGGGAAGCATGCGAAACGGGAGATATCCCGGCTGGTCGGAGTGTCCCGGGGAACGGTGGATCGGGCGGCGAATAGAACGTGAAATCGCTCAACGAGTTGAGTTCGGATGCGCGCAAGTGCGCATCTGGCTCGTCGAATAGCATTACGTCCGCTTCCGGGAAGGTAGCCCGGATGTAGACGCTGAGCCGCTGAAGAAAACCACTGCACTCGATCATCAGGTCCCGCGGTTGAACTTCCAATAGCGAGCCAGCTTGTGTCAAAAAGCTCTGGTCCGTGCTTCTAAATAGTGACCGCCGGTGCTGTAGGGCTACACCGGAATGGCGTCTTCCGCGTTTTCTACTGCTTCACGCTCGATGGCCAGTTCCGCATCCACCTTGTGCGCGGCCACCTGAGCGACGCTTGGGAGAAGGAAGCTAGCGACTGCGGCCAGGCACAGCGCCGTGATCGGCACCCAGATCCCACCGAGGAACGCATCCCGAAGCACGTCGGGCGCGAAGGTGGTTCCGACGATGCCAAAGAAAACAACGCCGACGACAGCTACACCGATGGCTGAACCCACCTGCTGAAATGTACCAAGCACCCCCGACGCGGCGCCCGCGTTGGCGATGGACGTCTGGGCCAAAGCAACATCGGTCAGAGGAACGACCAGCAGCGTCAGACCCAGGCCGGCCAAAGTCATCGGAACGATCAGGTTTGTACCGACGAGCGCGTTGCCCTGAGCTGCAACGATATATGCGATCCACAGGTATCCGCCGATTTGAGCGAGAGCACCGAGCAATATGAGTCGCTTGCCCAGGCGCGGGCCGAGAGGCACCGCAATGCCGCTGCCGACCAGTGCGCCAATACTAAAAGGCAAAGTGGCGAGAGCTGCAGCGATCGCCGTAAAGCCCAGTCCAATTTGCAGGTAAAGCACCAAGATCAGAAAAAAGCCGCCGATGGAAGCGCTAAATGAGAACGACGTGATCACTCCGGCGGAGTAACCGCGGCTGTGGAAGAGGGACGTTGGTACGAGTGCGGAACCAGATTTCCTATCCCGTGCGCCCTGCTGCCAGACGAATACCGCAAGCAGGACGGGGCTGGCGGCGATCATGATCCAAATGCCGAGAGGCCAGCCCAAATCTCGACCCTCGATCAAGCCGAAGACCAGCAGGAACAAAGTCGCCGAAATGAGAACGACACCGAGTAGGTCAAGGCCAACGCGTTTGACGCTCCGTGATTCGGGGATGAATACCGCGGCCGCTACAAACAAGAGCACACCAACGGGCACGTTGATTATGAATACACTGCGCCAGCCAAGATCGAAGGCATTATAGGTGACGAGGATGCCACCGATCAAGGGTCCGGCGACAGCCGCGAGACCCGAGATCGCTCCGAGAGCGCCAAACACCCCGGCACGCTCCTTCGGCGCGAACATGACCTGAATGATCGAGAGAACCTGGGGAATCATCATGGCTCCGAAGGCGCCCTGCACCAGCCGAGAGAACACCAGCATGTCCCCACTGGTGGCGGCCGCGCAGGACGCGGAGGCGAGGGTGAAGCCCGTGACGCCAATGAGAAACATCCGTTTACGGCCAAAGATATCGCCTAAGCGACCCCCAGTGATGAGGAGTACGGCGAAGGACAACACGTAGCCCGACACGATCCACTCGAGCTGAGCGGCGGTGGCGCTCAAATCCTTCTCTATCGCGGGCAGCGCGACATTGACGATCGTCGTGTCCAGCAGGTCCATAAAAGCGGCGAAAAGCAGCACTACAACAGCGAGCCAGCGAAGGCGCATGAAGAATCTTTCCCGTAAGCGTCAGAACATGGGCCGAACCCGTCGACGAGCAACAGATCTGCCGCGCTCAGCATAATGTAGTGACCTCCGGAGGTGTCATTTCCCACGACTCGATTTGAGTAGGTTCCGTGTCTTGTAAATCTTTCCAATGTCGAAACATACCTGCGAGACGGCAACAGAGAGGAAGCAATCAAGTGGGAGCGGTCACCAGCGCCAGCTTGTCGACATGTTCACCAATAGTCCGTCGACGTGCGTCTCCTGCCGAGCTAAGCCGATGAGCTACAGATCAATCCAGCGGTCAACGATTCCCTCCCCCAGGCGATACACACACGGTCTCAACCGCGACGACAGGATGCTTCTCACCGCCCGCGAAACGCTGAAAGGTCACCGATGACATTCGTACTCGAAACGCACGCTCTCACCAAGCGCTACGGGCGCCGAACCGCTCTCGACTCGATCGACCTCGCGGTCAAGCCGGGAACAGTTTTCGGCGTGATCGGGCCCAATGGTGCGGGCAAAACTACGATCATGCGGTTGCTTCTCGATCTCATCCGCCCCACCTCTGGCTCGATCGCTGTTCTTGGCCAATCGCCGCGCGAGGGCGGTGCGGCTCTTCGCCGACGCATCGGGTACCTTCCTGGCGAGTTGAGACTCGAGGGTAGGGTTACCGGACACACCCTCCTCGCGCACTATGCGCAGATCAGTGGTCGTGTCACACCCGGCGTCATCCAGCAGCTCGCCGAGCGACTCGACCTCGACTTGAGCCGCCACGTACGTCAGCTTTCTAAAGGCAACAAGCAGAAGCTCGGCGTTGTGCAGGCATTCATGCACAAGCCTGACCTTCTCGTGCTCGATGAGCCGACCAGCGGACTCGATCCTCTCGTTCAGCAGGAGTTCCTCACAATGGTGCGGGAGGCACGCGATAACGGTCAGACCGTTTTTCTCTCATCACACGTGCTCAGCGAAATTCAACAA
This sequence comes from Cryobacterium sp. N19, assembly GCF_002929595.1. Lineage (NCBI taxonomy): Bacteria > Bacillati > Actinomycetota > Actinomycetes > Micrococcales > Microbacteriaceae > Cryobacterium > Cryobacterium sp. N19. The sequence goes on from NZ_PJJR01000033.1 coordinate 13,945, forward strand.
GCGGCCGACTCGGTCGCAATCCTGCGGGCCGGAAGCATTGTGACAGTGAGTGACGTCGACTCGTTGCGCGCCACCGCCGTGCGTCGTGTCGTCGCCACGATCACAGGCGCCACGGTCGCCGCCGTACGCAAAAATCTCAGCCGCGACCCCCATCTCTCCGCACTGACGATTACGCCAGGCGAGGCGATCATTCTCTCTGGCACGCTTGAGGGTGATATCGACCCCTTCGTGAAGGCGATTGCCGCCTTCACTGTCATAGATCTGCGGGTTGAAGAGCCCGACCTTGAGGAGTCCGTGCTCGGGCTCTACGCGAAAGGAGTCGACAAATGAGTGATGCATTGCCCTTGTATTGTCGCTCGCTCGGCGACTCGTGGCGCTCCCTTATCGGGTGGAGCCTCGGCTTCCTCGCAGCACTACTTCTCTACGTTCCGCTCTATTCGTCGATCGGTGGCAACGCCGACATGCAGCAACTGCTGGACTCGCTGCCACCCGCACTTATCAATGCCCTCAACTATGGAGCTATCACCACGGGTGCGGGTTACGTGTCGGCGACGTTCTATGGCCTCATGGGTTTCGCACTCACCACTATCGCGGCCACCCTGTGGGGGAATGCAGCTCTCGCAGGCGACGAAGAGCAGGGCACCCTCGAACTCACTCTCGCCCACGGCGTCACCCGCGCGCAAGTCGTACTTGAACGCGCGGGATCCATCCTGACGCGACTTTTCTGGCTAAGCCTGCTGAGCGTCCTGGTCATCCTCGCCCTCAACGACAGCGCTGGGTTGAACATTGAGGCTCGCAAACTCATCGCAGAAGCTGCCGCTCTGCTGGGCTTGGCGCTTCTCACCGCCATGGTCGGTCTCGCCGTCGGAGCACTGACCGGTCGCCGAGCGTGGGCTACCGGTGCCGCTGCCACGGTCGCCGTCGGAGGCTACGCCCTCAATGCCGTAGCGAACCAGTCGGCCGACCTTGACTGGTTGCACGACATGTCTCCTTACGCGTGGGCGTTTCGCAATTCGCCGCTCACTGATGGGGTCGACTGGGGAGGTCTGGGACTGCTGTATGGCGTCTCGGCCGCTCTACTCATAGTCGCGGTAGTCGCCCTCAACCGTCAAGACATCAACGGCTGAGCATCTGGGCGCTACGAATGCTTACGCACCTGCTTCGCTTCTTCATCGCCACCTCCCACTGCTTCGCCGCCTACGCGACCGCCGCCGGCAGTTGTCACGGGAACAGGCGACGGCAGCCAACTTATGAATTGGTTCAGCAGTTCGAATTTGCCTCGTTGCGTGTCTTGATAGCTATTGGCGAAGTCAACTGTTCGTCGCAACACTCGATTTTGTGAGGTGTTGTGCGTGTGGTCGAAGTATGAGTTGGTGGAGAAGCAGGCGCGGTTTTGGGTGTTGATGGCTCAAGGCTCGACGCTGACTGCAGCATGTGATGCTGTGGTGTGAATCGACGAACTGGACGGCGTTGGCATCAAGCAACGGGTGGGCGGATCCCTCTTCCTGAGGCAGAGCGGTCGGGGCGGTACTTGTCCTTGGAGGAACGACTCCGGATCGCGAATTTGCACCTGGGTGCTACCGGCGTGCGCGCGATCGCTGTCCTGGTGGGCCGACCTGCTGCCACGATCAATCGAGAGCTGGCTCGAGGCGGGTCCAAGGCCAGGGACACGCCGAAACTCATCGTCAGCTGTCCCTGCCACACTGGCAACATGGACCAACGCGTGCACTTTCTCACCTTTGCCACTCATGACCTGGACGCCGCCCGATCCTTCTATCGGGATGGGCTTGGCTGGTCGCCGATTGCCGATATTGCGGGAGAGATCCTGTTTTTCCAGGTCGCGCCCGGACTCGTCCTCGGACTCTTCGATTCTGAGAAATTTGACGATGACCTACTTCGCGATCGTTCCACAACGGGAGTTTCCGGAGTCACGCTCTCTCACAATGTCTCCAATCGTGACGAAGTGCTGAGAACGATCAGCGAGATGCATGCGGCGGGAGGCACCATACTCAAACCCGCTCAAGAAGGCGCGTTCGGAGGAATCTTCCACGGCCACGTGGCCGACCCCAATGGCATCATCTGGGAAATTGCACACAACCCAGGCTGGCACATCGATATGGACGGAACGGTGAGCTTCGACTAAAGACCAGACCATGCTTCGCCCGAGACAAGTCGGACGGAACCCACGCTCGGATGTCCCGCTCAAGGTTCGGGTGACGGAACGCTCTCCACCGAGCGGAGCTGCCGTGTACTGGCCGTTCGCGAAGGCGCTGGTCCGCCCGGCAACTCAAGGAGTAGTGCGGGGTAGGTTTGTAGCGGGCGGGCGAGTAGCGTCTTACTATGGACGAACGGTTGGCCGATCACGTCACGGTGCCTGATGTCGTTGGGCTGCCCTTCCATGTCGGCCGTGACTTAGCCACCGAGTCTGGGGTCACTCTCGCCAACCCTGATCCTGATGGGCCACCTATCGGTAATCTCGCGTGGCCAGGGTTGTTCTACATCACCTCACAGAACCCGGCCCCGGGCACTGAGGTCTACCAGTGGGACTCCGTCACCGTCGAGATCGTGGGATCTGGTGCGGCTGAGCGCGGCGCGCTTCGGAACACTCCGGTCGCACCTCCGTCGAACGCGGCGCACGCGGCGCACGCGAAAGCTGAGCCCATGAATCTCGTCGACCTGGCTACTGCCGCCGGCGTTGACTCGAACCGGGCCTGAAGCTCGGTGGGTCTCCAGCCAGCATCCGTGAGGAATTCAAGTTACGGCACGGTTTGGAAGTGCTCAACCAATGGGAACGGTTCATAGAAATAGTGCAATAGGGCGCGCCATTCCTGGTACTGCGCGGATTGCCTGAAGCCGATCGTGTGGTCGTCAAGCCGCTCCCACTCAACAAGCAACAGGTATCTGCTCGGAGACTCGATCGAACGCGACAGAATCAGGCTGCGACATCCAGGCATTGACGAGATGATGGCCCGCGCCTCGGCGAAGGCGAAAGCGAATTCAACTTCACGACCGGGAATCACGGGCAAGAGGGCATGCTCTGTAATCACCTGAACAGTGTCCCATCCGGGGTTCGGCTTGCGGGCTTACCGTGCAGCTCCAATCCACGTCGATCGGGCGCATCCCCACAAGCTGGTAACCGTCAGCGGGCTGTTAGCCTCGGGGTCATGATTGGTTCTGCGCAGTGGATTGAGCATCGACGTGGTGAC
>NZ_PJJR01000034.1:0-17345 GCF_002929595.1 Cryobacterium sp. N19
TCGCGAACCTTCATGACCAATCTCGACGCCACTGACAACTCCTCACTCAAACGGTGTTGCTACGACCCCTTGAAACTGCCCTTTGGTTATGAGGCGTCTCACCAGCGATTCCGAGCTCGCCGGAGATCGATGGAGTGTGATCGCGCACGACGATGTGGTTGAGAACAAACTGAAAAACTCCTTCCACCGTGTTGTGTATGATGCCCACATGGTGAAAGACCCCCGCTACATCATCGACCTGCTTGCACGGATCGTCACAATGGGCCTCGAGACGGTGACAGACATGAGGAGCACCGCGAAGACCTTGCGGAGGTAGCGGCGAGTGTTCCCTGACTTGATTGTCGGCGGATCAAGCCCTGATTATCACTAGCTTTTCCAGGAGCATCTCAGCGACCGCGTATTTCACGCCCTCGCGGCCCTGGCCCGATTCCTTCACTCCGCCATATGGCATGTGATCGGCACGAAAAGACGGAGGGATATTGACGAGTACGGTTCCGGACTGGATACGGCGCGAGAAGCTAAATGCCGCCGCCAAGTCGCTCGTGTAGATTGACGTATTCAGCCCGTAAACACTCTCGTTGATGCGTTCGATTGCCTCCTCGGCCGACTCCACGTGCACGATCGTAACCACCGGCCCAAAGACCTCTTGGCACAGAAGCGGGCTATCGCTTTGCACCGCAGTCATGACCGTCGGCGCGATGACGCCATTCATTTCGGTGCCCCCTGCAAGCACCGTCGCACCCTCAGCCACCGCCTGGGCGATCCATGTGGACACCCGGTCAGCGGCTTGGGCGGTGATCAGCGGACCGACGACTGTCTCGGGAAGAGTCGGGTCTCCAGCCGGGAGTTCCTTTACCGCAGCTGCGAGTTTGGATGAGAAATCATCCGCCACTGTCTTATGCACAAAGATTCGCTGCAGCGAAACGCATGCCTGACCGGAATTTGAATAACCGCCTGCGACTGAATCAGCAACCGCACGGTCGACGTCCGCGTCCTTGTCGACGTACATGGCCGCATTAGAACCAAGCTCGAGTATGTGGAGCTTGTGTGGGGAGGCCGATTTGAGGGCCCAGCCAATGCGCGCTGAACCCGTGAACGTTAGCACTCTTACCCTGTCGTCCCTCTGCCATTCCGCAACGATGAGTTCGGGAGGGCCGGTGACTAGGTTGAGCCATCCCGCTGGAAGACCTGCGTCATGGAATGCTTGGACGAGCATGCCCGCAACGATCGGTGCTTTGTCGGAGGGTTTGAGCACGACGGGGCACCCTGCTGCGAGGGCAGGCCCGACTTTGTGGATCACAAGATTCAACGGGAAATTGAACGGCGTGATGGCTGCTACTACTCCGCGGGCCTCGGGGATAGTGAATGCGATCATGCCCTCACCTGACGAGGTGGCGTCAATGGGAACTGTTTCCCCTGGGAGGCGAGCAGCCTCCTCTGCCGCGTAGGTGAGAGTTCCGACTGCTCGGTCGACTTCGGTGCGCGCGGCTGTGATTGGCTTGCCCGTCTCGCGACTTATGGAAAGGGCAAATACCTCGGAGGAGGTTGCGACTAGCGCAGCAACGGCGTGAAGAATTTTGACGCGTTTGTGAACCGGTAGCCCTGATTCGAATGCTTGGACCGCGGCGTCGACAGCTGAATGGGCATCTTCAGCCGTGGCGGTGGCGACATCTGCGAGTTCATCGCCGGTCCAGCGGTCATGAACCGTCTCCGCGCCATCGCCGCGTGCTGAGACCCATTCGCCGCCAATGTAAAGTTTTTGGAATGTCTTTGTAATCACGGTGCCACGACCTTTGCCGTCTCGGAGATTGCGCTGAGAACGGCGGTGGTGAATTCCTCAGTCGAAGCTGATCCGCCTAAGTCTCGCGTGGAGATCCCGGCCGCCAGCACGTCCTCGAACGCATGCGAGAGGTGCGTTGCGGCCTCATGATGGCCAAGATGGTCCAGCATCATGACACCACTCCATATCTGGCCGACGGGGTTTGCGAGCCCCTTGCCAGCGATATCGGGCGCTGAGCCGTGGACGGGTTCGAACAGACTCGGATGCTTGCGTTCAGGGTTTAGATTCGCGCTTGGAGCGACGCCGATGGAACCGGTTAGCGCACTGCCTAGGTCAGAAAGGATGTCACCGAAAAGGTTCGACGCCACGACAACGTCGAGCGACCACGGCTTGAGTACCATTCTCGCGGCCAGCGCATCAATCAGTACGCTCTCGAGTTCGACTCCGCCCGCTTCCGTGACAACCTGCTCTACGATTTCGTCCCAGAAGGGCATGGTGTGCACTATCCCGTTGCTTTTTGTAGCAGAGGTCAGCCTTCCTGCGCGTGACGCCGCGAGAGTCGCGGCGTAGCGCGCTGCTCTCTGTACTCCGTGTCGGGTGAATACGGACTCTTGCACGGCCGCTTCTTGTGGCAGACCGCGGTAAATGCGGCCGCCTATCTCGGAATACTCGCCCTCGTTGTTCTCTCGGACGATAAGGAAGTCGATATCGCTCCCGGCTTTGAGCGGGGAGTCCACTCCGGCCAGCGAACGCACCGGACGCAAGTTGATGTACTGCTCGAAATATCGGCGAATAGGAATCAGCAGGCCCCACAGGGTTTCCGTGTCCGGAATCTCGGGAATACCGACCGCGCCAAGGAAGATCGCGTCGTGCGTGGAAAGCTGCTCGAGACCGTCAGCCGGCATCATCGAGCCCGTGGCCATGTAGTGGTCGCTGCCCCATGGAAGGTCAACAAAATCGAACTTCAGGGAGTGAATGCTCGCAATCGACTCCAAACATTGGATCGCCGCGGGTACGACCTCCTTGCCGATTCCGTCTCCCGCGATGACGGCGATTCGTTGCCTGGCGCTCATGCGGCCACGGCCTTTCCGCCTTGCTGAGGCATGATGAGGACCTTGTCAAACGTGCCGTTGACCTGCGCCTCAAGCGCCGCTTGGAAATCATCGAGCGCGAAGAACCTCGCGTTCATGCGATCGAGGCCGAGCGAGGGAATGAGGTTTACCGCACGACGGTGCGTGTACGGATTCAGGGCCGTGCCCAGCAAGGTGAGTTCGCGAGCGTATATGTCGTTCGGACTCAATGACATGCGGGCGCTGGGATCTGCAACACCGAGCAGCAAGATCTTCCCGGCGCGACACGCGATCGAGACGGCAGTCTCGACAACTCGCGGTGATCCGACCGCGTCGATGACATAGGGGAAGCCCACCCCGTCCGTCACGGCCGCAATGTCATCTTCGAATGTAGCGGATGTCGGGTCAAGCGTCAGGTCAGCGCCGAAGCGTGACGCGAGGTCTCTGCGGCTCTCACGCGGGTCCATGACGATCACAGGACCAAGCCCTTGCAGCTTCGCGAGTGCTGTCAGAATGGCGCCAATCGGACCAGCGCCGAAAATGGCGATGGGCATGCCCGACTTGGCCTCAAGTCGATCGAGCCCGTGGACGCAGCAAGCAATTGGCTCGGTCAGAGCAGCTTGCCAAGCCGGAACCCCAACGGGCACCGCGTAGGCGAGCGTGTCCGGCACAACCAGGAACTCCGCCATACCGCCGTCAAGGTGCACACCGGGTGCCCTGCGGGAAGGGCACATGTGCAGCGAACCCGTTTGGCAGTTGAAGCAAGTGCCGCAATAAAGGTGCGGCTCCACCGTTACGAGTTGTCCAATCTGTACTGACGTCACCTCAGACCCCACTCGCACGACTCGGGCCGCGATTTCATGGCCGAGTGCCATCGGCGGGCGGGACATGAAGTGTCCCTCAATAATGTGCGTGTCCGTAGCGCACACCCCCACAGCCTCAGGGGCAAGCAGTACATCACGCGGCCCGACCGTGGGCACACTGACATCGTCAAGGCTCACTACGTGGTCTCCGTGATAGCGAACTGTTCTCACGCTGGAATCTCCTGTCTGACGTCGACGGTAATTACCGCGACTCCGTGTGCGGTGAGCATCTCTTCGTGCTCTGGTCTGATGTCCTTGTCGACGATGATCGCGCTGATGGCATCCCAACTGCAGATCTTCACCATGGCGCCGATCGAAAACTTCGAGGAGTCGGCGATCAATATGACCCGATCTGAAACCTCAATAAGGGCGCGCTTTGTGATGGCGTCGAAGTCTGTTCCGCAGAACGCGCCTCGCTCGCTGAGCCCGGATGCGGCCAGAAAAAGTGTCTGGATCTGAAAGTTTGCAATCGATTCGAGCGTACTAGGGCCCGCGAAACTGAGGGACTCCGGGTAGAGAACACCCCCGAGCGCTGTCACCTCAATGCCGTCGTTCTGCACGAGCGTCGTGACCACTGGAAGTGATTGTGTAATGACCTTGAGGTGCAGATCCCGCGGGAGAAGCGCGGCCAGACCGGCGGCAGTCGTACCCGCGTCGAGGGCGATGACCGCGTTTGGAGTGATGTAATCAAGCGCACGTTTTGCGATTTCTCGCTTGGCATCGCCGTTACTGGCTGCGCGTGCTCGATAGTCAACGCCCTGCAACTCCTGCTGGGTAACTGAACTAACGCCGCCGTGATAACTCTTCAGCAGCTCGAGGTCAACGAGTCGTGCAACGTCGCGTCGGATCGTCATTTCTGAGACCCCAAGTAACGATGACAGCTCGGCTATCGTGCAGTAGCCCTGGTCCTCCACAACCTTTACCAGTCGATCTCGCCGATCAGGTGCCGTCCCGTACCTCAGCTCGTCGCTCACGATGCGGCCTCCTCGCTTCCCGGACACGTGTTCACGTGGCGTCAACGATGGCAGTGAGGTTCTTCAGTCGCTGGACTGATCGCTCCGCCATCGCAGCGACACGGTCTGCTTCGACGATTGTGTCAGCCCAGATCGCGCGACCAGCCAAGAAACCACTAGCGCCGCCTTCCCGGGCTGCAGCCACGGCACTTGCAAACTCATCTTTGTCGACTCCATTGGACAATACGACCCAGTCGCCGTCTACAATCTGACTCATGCGGCGCGCATGTTCGGCGATCTTGCTCACGTCTCCGACCGTGTAACCGGGAACTTCCGCCTTGTAGACGTCAGGCCGGAATGCCGACACTTCGGCGGCGGCCGCGAGAATCGCTTCATGGCGTTCCTCCGCAGACGCCCACGTGGCACCTTCCGCCGGTCGCACGATCGCCTCAACAAGGCTTGCGACACCGGCGGCCCTCGCTAGTTCGACCGCGCGTTCGATCAACGCTCCCCTCGCTTCAACTTCGTACCCTTCACGCCAAATAACCAAGAATTTGATGGCGTCCGCACCGACCTTCTTCAGAAAATCCACGGTCACGAGTTCATCAAAAGAGCTGCCCGTGACGGCTGCACCAGGCTCTTGGTGGAGTACGTCAGCTGCCACGATTAGCGCGCAGCCGTCGGCAATTCCAGTTGGCCGTTCGCCCGTGACCGAGTACGGACGATCGAGAAGGACAGCAGAGGCGAAGGGCGTCAGCACCTCGACGGCGCTCTGTTTGAACTCTCGCAGCGCTTCGTCATTGACTCGCAGCCCATTCGCGTCACGTGCGAACATGTCGCGCAGTGACTCTCGCTGGTCGAGCGCGAGCATCGCGTAATTGCCGCCGTCCGTTTTCAGACGGTCTGTCATTGCCACTGTTGCCTCGGTCATTTGGTTACCTGCTTTCCGTGAGATTCGTGCAGAGCAAGGAAGGCTTCGCTTTCCTTGTGAGTAGGGATGGCGCTACGACCATCGAGGCCGCCACACGAGATCGCGGCGACGGCATTGGCTCGGCGAGTGGCACGTTCGAGCTTCATTCCGGAGATTAGGCCCGAGAGCAAAGCGCCGTGGAAAACGTCTCCTGCGCCGATCGTGCTTTCGACCTCGACCTGGAATCCGGGAACGTGAATGGGGTCACCGCCGGCGGTGAGTGCCCAAGTTCCCCTCGGTCCGTCAGTTGCGACAACCATTGAAGCGCCCTCGATAATGGCCGCAAACAGCGCTGCTTCAACGCTTGAGGCCGGGTATCGCTCAAGGAGCGCTGTCACGGTAGGGGCATACAGCGCAACGCCCACGAGATTGAGTGTCGGAATGGGGTTGCCCGCGTCAACACTCAGCCTGGCCGTAGAGCCAGCGGCCCGCATGGCTGCGCGCGTGACTTCAAACCCGGTCTGATCAACGTGCAGCCACGGCGCAGCATCGACGGGAATGTCTCCGATCCGGGCAGGTAAGGCCTCACCAGTGATGATCGACCTCGTACTGGTATCGCGATGGGCCACCACGATGCTCTGCACGGAAGCGACCGAAGGATCCGACCGAAGGTGCGTTGTGTCCACACCTTCTCGCTCAAGCATCTCTCGCACTTGTGCTCCAGCACTGTCTGCTCCGACAACGCCGCAAAAGGCAACCATGGCACCGAGCCGGGCGAGCGCGACGGCCGCTGTCGCGGCCGGCCCGCCACCAGCCATGACCATCGATTTGCTAGTGACTCGTTGGTCGATGCCCACAGCAGTATCGACGGCGGCAATAACATCGAGGTTAGCTGCGCCGATGCAGACCACGTCGAACTTTGGCATAGAACGATCTCCGATTCATGACAAGACCAGTTGTCTGATTAATTGCGCGATATCTCTCATCTTATGTTTGCATTATGCCACAACATGTGTAATCTTTCACATGTAGTGTTGTAATTCAATCATATTGCGTTCAGAGTCGAACATGGGTGAGACGTTTTACCGTTCGAATCGACAGTAAGCCGATCGCAATCGACAGAACGGAAAAGCGCATGCACAGACGGAAGTTCACGCGGGGGGGCCTGGTCGCCACCGCAGTAATACTCACAGTTGCGATTTTTACGGGGTGTGCAGCAACGGGCGACGCGTCTGGTGAAGAGGTTGCCACCGGATCGTTTGATTGGAAACGCTTCGACGGTGAAGAGATTCGCTTCGTCGCGGGGCTCCAACCTTGGCAGGCAGCCGTAGAACCGCTGATTCCTCAGTTTGAACAGAAGACCGGCATCAAGGTCAACATGGAGTCACTACCCGAGGACCAGTTCCGCCAGCGCCTCCAGGTGGAACTCACTGCTGGGAGTGACGATATCGATGTCTTCATGTCGTCCGTGCAGCAGGACGGCGCCCGTTTCGCGCAGTCCGGGTGGTACGAGGACCTGAAGCCGTACATCGAGAACAAGTCGCTCACGGCTCCGGACTACGACTTCGGAGACTTCAGCGAATCCGTCGTGAACGGTCACACGTTCGACGGCGTGCTCTCCGCGCTTCCGATCCAACTCGAAGTGCAGATGCTTTACTACCGCAAGGACCTCCTCGCGAAGGCCGGCTTCGATGCTCCGCCCGCAACTCTCGACGAGCTCCGGGAGATGGCTGCGGCGATGACAGACCCCGCCGACGGCGTCTACGGATGGGCTGCACGTGGAAAGAGCGCGGCGGCCGTGACACAGCTCACTAGCTTCCTTTTGAACTACGGCGCCACATACATGAATGAGGATGGCACGGCGGCGTTCGATAGCAAAAAGGGAATTGCGGCCATCGAGGAGTACGGCAGCCTCATTCGCGACTACGGGCCGAGCGGGAACACAAATAACAGCTGGGAAGAACTGCTCGCTCTCTTCCAGGCTGGCAGCCTCGCCCTCTGGGCCGACAACAGCGGCCAAGCGGTAGCTGTTCGCGATGCAGCCTCCAGCAAGTATGCCGACCAGGTAGGTTTTGCTCCCATGCCCGCCGGGCCAGCGGGCGACGCGCAGACCTTCTTCGGCTGGGCTGCGGGCATCTCCTCATCGTCAGCTCATAAGGACGCCTCCTGGCTCTTCCTGCAGTGGCTGACAAGCCCGGACGTTGTTGGCCAGCTTCAGGATCAGGGCATTGCGGGTGGGCGACAGTCCGTGCCGTTTGGCAAGGACGTGAACCCGGAATTCGTCACTGCCTTCCAGAGCGCCCTCTCCAAGGCGCAACCGCAACTCCCGCAGGTGAAATCGGTTCCCGAAGTTCGCGACGCAATTGGCGCCGCAATCGTCACGTCGATCCAAGGCGGGGACGTTGCCGCGGCGACAAAGAAAGCCGCGGAAGCGTTCGACCAGATCGTCTCTACGGAATAATCACGCGAATCAACAACCAGAGAGCACTCCCATGTCACTAACTCCCACAAAGGAGGGAACCCCCCCGGTCGCGCGTGACACCGCGACCGGGGGGTCGGCGTCGAGGACCAAGCGTTCCGACTCCAAATTCCCGACAAAGACTCCGACACCGCTCACCACCAGGCAACGCCTGAGCCGTTTTGTCGACCGCCATGTCCTCGGGATCTACGTGGCGCCCGCAGTGGCCTTCATCTCGCTCGTGATGATTTTCCCCGTAGTATTCACGCTGTTCTTGTCATTCACTGAGTGGTTCGGAAGTGCCAGGACTCCGCCCAAGTTCGTAGGATTAGACAACTTCGTGCAACTCTTCCAAGACGAGCGATTCTTGCTTGCCACAGGCCGCACAATCCTGCTCACCGCTGGTGCCGTCACTGCACAAACGATCATCGGAGTCGGCCTCGCCGTGCTTCTGCATCGGCAATTCGTCGTCCGGGGCCTTGTTCGCAGCATCGTGCTCCTGCCGATGATCGCGACTCCCGTCGCCATCGCCCTCATCTGGCGCCTAATGTTCCATCCTCAACTCGGCATCCTCAACGACATACTCACTCGTATCGGATTCGCGCCTAGTGATTGGCTCGCAGATCCAAACCTGGCACTATTGCTCGTCGGCGTCGTGGATACGTGGGAGTGGGCACCACTCATCGCGCTAATCACGCTCGCCGGTCTCACGGCTCTCCCGGAAGACCCATTCGAGGCCGCATCGATCGATGGCGCGAATGGGTGGCAAAAGTTCTGGCATGTGACGCTGCCCATGGTTCGCCCCATTGTCGTGGTCGCCGTCGTTTTCAGGCTCATCGAGTCTCTAAAGACATTTGATGTGATCTTCGTCATGACGCAGGGAGGACCCGGCTTTCAGACCGAGACCCTTAATATCTACGCATATAACGTGGCCTTCCAATACCAGCGACTTGGATACAGCGCGGCCCTGCTCATCGTCTTCTTCCTCCTCGTGTTGCTTATTTCAAGCTCCATGATGAAACTTCGTCGTCCTAAGGAGAAGTAAATGGCCCACACCGCTGCCTATCGGGTCAAGAAGGGCCTCGGCTCTTTCGGCTTCTATCTTCTGCTCGCCCTTGTGCTCGTGCCATTCGTCTTCGTCTTCTACTACATGGTTACGACCTCGTTGAAGTCGCCTGCCGACCTAGTCGCCAAAGACTTCGTCTGGGTTTTTCAGCCGACTCTCGACAACTACGAGCAAGTCTTTGAGCAGACCGACTTCCTTCAATTCGCGATGAATTCAATGCTCGTCGGCCTAGGCTCAGTCCTCGTTGCTCTTGTGCTTGGGCTACCCGCCGCTTACGCAATCGCAAGATACAAAGCGCCGAAAATTGCACTGCTCGTGCTGTCGTCACGTATTACTCCGGGAATCACATTCCTCATCCCGCTGTTCATCATCTTTAGCCAGCTCAAGTGGATCGATACTTACCAAGCGCTCATCATCGCTCACCTCCTGGTCACGCTCCCGATGGTGACGTGGTTGATGATTGGATTCTTTGAGGACATTCCCCAAGAGATTATCGATTCAGCCCGCGTTGACGGCGCCAGCGCAACTAGGACCTTCCTGGAAGTCGTACTTCCACTGACACGCGGTGGAATTGCCGCAGCCTCAATCCTTGCGTTCATCTTCAGCTGGAATCACTTCATGTTCTCGGTCGTGCTGGCCGGACGGATGACGCGTACACTCCCTGTCGCAGTGTTCGAATTCATGTCATACGGGCAAATCAACTGGGGTGCTATCGCTGCGGCGGCGACGGTCATGACAATCCCGGTCGTCATCATGGCGCTATTCGTCCAACGCAACATCGTTCAAGGGCTCGCTGGGGGAGCGGTCAAGGGATAGGTGCCGCTGTGGAGCCTCCGTGCGTTTTTTATCGCTGGCTCCGCGCCGGAAGCGCTTATCCTCTTTCCGGCCCAAACTGAAACTAACTAGACGAACCTCGACTGCGACGATTATTGACCCGCTCACCGCAAAGCGAAACAGTTTCGCCATGAATGGATTACTAATTGGATGCGCACGCGTTTCCACAGAGGAATAAGATCTCACCGCCCAACAAAATGCCCTAGAACGATTGGACGTTAGATCGTCACTGGTCTACACCGATCATGGTCTGACCGGAACGAACCGAGCTCGGCCCGGGCTCCGCGAAGCTTTGACCGCCTGCCGTGCTAGAGACACCCTCGTCGTCGCCAAACTCGACAGACTCGCACGGTCGCTCAGGGATACGAAAGACATCATTGATGAGCTGACAGCCAAGGACGTCAAGCTAAGTATCGGCGGATTGGTGCATGATCCGAACGATCCGGTCGGACGCCTCCTCTTCAACGTTCTGGCGATTGTCGCCGAATTCGAGTCCGATCTGATCCGCGCCAGAACGCGCGAAGGAATGCAGGTGGCCAAAGCGAAAGGGCATCTCCGCGGTAAGCAACCCAAACTGTCGGTGCCACAGCAGAAACACTTGATCGAAGTCCACAACGCCGGCCTTCACTCAAGCGCGGAGCTTGCGGAACTCTTCAACGTCGCGCGGTCCACCGTTTACCGCACTATCCAACGCCAGTTCGAATCTAGCCTCGAGAAGGGCACCGATTAAGATCTCGTTGCCGGGCTTTCTAGTCCGGCAACGGGAACCCGCTGTGGGGCGCCGAGTCTCCTTACGATGTTCAGCCCCCGCATCACGACCGCGACGCTCGTGGCCCTCGTAGCGGGTCTCATAAACTTGGTGCTCGACCGCTCTGATATGGCCTTGGTCTCTGGGATTGCCCACCCGCCCCGAGGGGTAACGAATTGTCATCATACGACTATGTAGTGCTTCATTCTGCGCGCAGTAATGTCACACTCGTGATGTGACTTCCAATATTCGGTTGAAAAATCGCCTTGAGTTGATACTTCCCGGGGTGGCCACTGTGGTCGTCACGTGGCTCGTCTTCCGGATGGCGCAAGGACTCCCCACCATGTGCAACCTCGTCGCCCCGTGCCCCGGCCGTGACGTCAGGGTGGCACCCGCTCTCCTTTTCGGCGGGATGATGCTCGCACCGTTGGCGGCAGTGATCCTCATGTCCGTCGTCCGCTCACCAGCGGGCTGGCTCGTCTCACTGTCTTATGTCGCCCTCGTGCTGCTCGCGGTTGTCGGGTACATCGTCATCAGCTTCAGCGGCGGGTTCGGCGTTGATGCGGCGTGGCTGATCGGTCTCCTTGTAACCTGCGCGACAGCAGTTCTTGCCTATGTGGGCACCGTTGCGCTCCGACGCGAGACTTGAGCAGCCACCGATTCAAACCGGAAGTAGGCGAGTGAGCACTCGAAGGTTGAAACCTGCCATTGCCGTCGTCGTGTTGGTCTTGGCGGTTGGGATGATCCTGTTCGCGTACGGTGTTGATTCGGATGACTCGCGCGTGCTGAAATGCTCAACGCCGAACGATGCCCGAACGTTCACTCCTGTGTGTCCCTGACAGCAAACTCGACATCCGAACGGCGCGAACCTGACCATTGCCGTCCATCCCACGAGCGAAACCCTCATCGGTCACACGCAGGGCCTCGTCATTCCGGCACTATGACTACATCCGGACAACGGGAGGGATGAAATTTCGGTGACATAGGATCGGGATAACTAGGGGGTGCCATGCGACGATTTCCGCTCGCTTTTTTGCCGCTGATTCTGCTGCTCGCTGGATGCTCCGGCTCCTTCGTTGGCGGGTATGACCGAGTTATCGGCGAGGGTGACGCTTGGGGTGTCAGCGTCGTAGATCCGAGGGTCGATTCGCTCGGTGAATGTCACGACGACCCAAGCGTGGAAACTGCAGCCCTGAGCATGGACATGCCGTCGTCCGCTTATGGCTTACGACTCGTACCGGGGTCAACCGAAACCGACGCTCTGCGTCTGGCCGACTGCCTCACCGAGGCCCGCACCAGCGACACGATATCTATCAGTTCGCCAGCTCAGTAGCTGGCCCTGCTGAACACGCAGGGTTGAGAGCAACCGCTGCGGTCGGCCAGGCCTAAATTCGCAAACCGGTCTTAGAACAGACACCCGCACAGTCCTCCGACGGGGCGCTCTCATCGCCGGAGTACCTCCTATCTTGAACGTCCCGCAAGCCGAACGATCACCGGGACGCCTCATCGTTCCGAAAGCCGATCGCTAGGTGAAACGACGGGCGGTGAGCCCTTGGCTAGGATGAGCGCCATGCGAACGTGGGACTTCTACCTGGCCGGCGAAGAGGTGGTGACGAATGCGTGGGGCGCCGAGGTTACGCAGCAGTCAGCTCTTGACATGCCACTCCTTGAAGGCTTACTCCACGGTCCCGACGATGATCGTGGTGACTTGGAGATCGCGGTGCCGCTTGCTCGTGTCGTGCACGACGAGTTCGATGCGTACGGCACTTCAGGATCGCCACTGAGCAACGAGGAATCCCGGCTTCTCATCCGCGCATTGAAAGCAGTTCTCGCACGATTAGAAATCGATTCGTTCGATCCGCCGTTTCGCGATTTCGAGACGTTCCGCAAGTACTGGCGAGCCAACGATGGCCACGGAAGTTGGCAGGCTCGGCGGGACATGGTCGACGGGCAGCTCGATGCGCTCCATGAGGTGCTCGACGCTCGTGAAACGGATGCCCTGTCAGGAGCACTGGCCGATCCGATTTCTCCGAGGAAGGCGACAGGGTGGCGGCGGGTAGACGAGGAACTGAATGAGATGCGCCGGCTCTTCCAAAACGCTCGCACGGAACAGGATTACTCGAACGTCGGTAACGACGCAGTGGCTGTACTCGAAGCACTTTCTTCGGCCGCATACGACCATTCTCGTCACGGTCAGGCTGGCGAGGATGAGCCACCCGTCTCGAACACGAAGGTTCGGCTCGGGACAGTGGCTGAGGCGGAGTTGGCGGGCGCAGAAAGTGCGGAACTGCGCAAGGTCGTGCGCGCAGCAATTGAGCTGGCTCAGGCTACAAAGCACCGCCGTAACGGAGATCGTCGCGCAGCCGGCATGACCGCTGATTCCGTCTTGCTAGTCGTGAACCTGATCCGTCGGGTACGCGAACCATCCGCGGAGTCTCGGTAGCCGAACGTCTCACGCGACGCGGGCGTTTCCCAAGCGTAGTGGCGGGAACTGAAGGGTTTGCGTGTCAGCCCGTACAATCGTGCTCGTGGATTGGGTTGCGGGAACAGTGCCAAGCTATTTAGATCGCTGGGCTATCCAGCCACACGGCGAAACGGTGACGACGCCCTCCAGCTGGTTGGTTCCGGGGCGCTGGCATGATCGAGACGTCATGCTCAAGGTCGCTCGGATCGCCGAAGAGGGCCGCGGTGGCACCGTCCTGGCCTGGTGGGCAGGCTCGGCCGCAGCGGAGGTGTATGAGGTCAACGACCAGGCCGTTCTCATGGGTCGGGCATCCGGGCATCGTGACTTGACCACGATGAGCCAGACAGGTCTTGATGATGAGGTCACCCACATCCTCTGCGGAACCATCTCGTCTCTCCACAGCGCCTCTGCTATTTCGGCGCCGCCCGCTGAGGTGGTGCTTTTGTCGCAATGGTTTCACGACCTCATCGGCACCGACGCAGCACGACTGCAGGCCGGCAGCCTGGCACGAGTGGCAGCCATGGCGCGGGAGTTGCTGGAGGCCTCGGACACGGAGGGCCAGGTGGTTCTCCATGGCGACGTCCATCACGGCAATGTTCTTGATTTCGATGGCCGCTGGCTGGCCATAGACCCGAAGGGCCTCTTTGGTCACCGCGCCTTCGACTACGCCAATATCTTCTGCAACCCCACTGCAGACTTGGCGTTGTCTCGTTTTCACCGCCGCCTAGCGATCGTCAGCGAGCACTCGGGGCTCGACGTTGACGTGGTGCGGTCGTGGGTCATTGCATGGTGCGCACTTTCGGTGACGTGGACCAACAACAGCGGTGGACAACCATGGACCGCGCACGCCATCTTGAGCGAGTTCGGCTAATACTTCGCCGCCGGTAGAACCTCCACTCGGAAACCGGACCTGCTGTGGCTCCCCCGCAAGGGAAACCCTCAACGGGACGAAAGTTGATTTGAGGTTGAGCTGGCGAATCCGTCAAGCCGGTAGCGCCCGGGTCGCTAGGCTCATCGGGCGGCACAACGCGAAGGAGCACCTTGACCACTTGGTCCATTGAATACGAGGGGGCAACATTTGAGCGATTCTTCTCCTCGCTCCCCGAGTACGAGCAGGCAGTCCTCACTGCTGCAATCGAGCACGTCCTTGAGGCCCATGGCATTGATATCTGCTCCGGCGAATGGGGCAAGCCTCTCGGAGAGGGACTCTACGAGTTCCGCGTACGTAGGTCCTTGCATGCGATCCTCGCCGAAGGGGGGCCGAACTGCCGGCCGATCTCGCTGGCACCGATCGTCAGGTCCTCCTACGAGTCTTTTGTACTTTCCATGGACGCAAAATCGTGCTGCTCTACAGCGGCTACAACAAGAAGACCGATACCTCCGAGAAACGGCAACAGCGAGAGATTGCAAAGGCGCGCAAGATCCACAAACAGTGGAAGCGGCAACACTAGAGCGTATTGACACCTTATGTGTCTTGGCACATAATTGAGTGAGGGAGGACATCATGTCGAAAAGCTTCAAGGAGATCGCGGACCAGGCGAAGATCAAATGGTCCGACGATGCGCGCAGCGTCTATGAAGCGGCCACCGCGTCGTTCGATGCCGAACTCATCGCTCGCGCCGAGCTTGGCACCATGCTCGCGGAGGCCCGCAAGGCACGCCATCTCACTCAGCCTGCACTCTCCAGCGTCACCGGAATACAGCAGGCTGAGATCAGCCGCATTGAACGCGGTATCGGGAATCCCACAACCGCCACGCTCAACCGACTTGCTGCGGCCTTAGGCCAGAAGATCGTCCTCGCACCCGCGCACTAAACGTTCCCGACGGTGTCGGCGTTCCATTTGAATCCAATGCCCGCAAGACCAACCCTTTACGGGCGCGCAGCATTGGCGCTCCGTCTATTGCCGCATTGTGAGGAGTTGCGTTCCGCCACGCGTTGCGGAGTCCGTCCGTGCAGAGTCGATTGCCTAGTCGACGGCGCTGCGGCTGGTGAACCGTACCCGAGTTCCCGTCGCGGTGAGCCAGCTGCCGAGTGCGATGCCCCCGGGCAGCACAATGGCGACCGATTCGCGCATCGGTGGGCGTGAGTGTTCCATGGGCGGTCGTTTGCGATTCAGTGAGAACTCGCGTGCTGGGAGACGGCATCGGTGTGATGCGAGATTCTCGCTGTCTATTTCGGTCGTTCGGCCAGATGCACGTCGACGATGTCACCGATCCGCTTGCCGACAGCATTTCGCAGTGCAGCGTTGAGGGAAAGGAAGTGGCCGCCCTGCCCGTCGGGCATTAGTGTTGCCGCGAACGGGTGACCATCGATCGTTCCGTCCACCTTGATCGTGCATCCGGTGCCAAAGAAGGTTTTCGACTTGGGAACCGCCACCACTGTCCACGAGGCGGGCATCGCTGGATGGGCCAACGGGCTCGAAAATTGGAGCTCAGGTCGCTGGGGGACGGCGGTCATCGAGCTGTTCCTCGGCTGAATTTGGCGAGCGTGTCGGCCATCGCGTGGGACTCCCACTCGTGGTCGGCGCCGGGTACCCGCCCCCACTTCGCATCGGGAATGGCGGAGGCAATGGACCGTGCAGCGGGCACCATCACCTCGTCGTAGCTCTTCGTGCCCACCATTGCCAGCACCGGTACCTGGATGCCTTCGAACAACTGCGAGTGCGGTGCCGATTCCGCCCAAGCGAGCGAGTCGGC
Organism: Cryobacterium sp. N19; assembly: GCF_002929595.1. Classification (NCBI taxonomy): domain Bacteria; kingdom Bacillati; phylum Actinomycetota; class Actinomycetes; order Micrococcales; family Microbacteriaceae; genus Cryobacterium; species Cryobacterium sp. N19. The sequence goes on from NZ_PJJR01000034.1 coordinate 15,843, forward strand.
GTCAGGCTGCAGACTGTCGGCCTGAGTAATCATTGCCGGGATCGATGTCACGATCTCGAGGATCTCGGGCGGCATGTCGTGCATGTAGAGGTCGAGGGCTCGCGCCCGCTCTCCTGCGGCGAGCAGTTCGCGAAGGTCACTCGCCAGCTCCTTGGCACCGCTGTCCGGTGGGGCGAGGGGCGCTTCCCAGAGAGCGAGACCGGTCACGGAGATTCCCCTCGTCGCGGCCAACAGCGCGAGGGAACATCCGGATGAGTGCCCGCAGAGCAGAGCGTTACCACCTGCCGCGTCTACCAGTGCAGAGATGGCAGCCAATTCGCGGTCGAGGGTGATCGGCCCGTCTGCGCGGCTATCCCCACGGCCCACTCGGTCGTAGACGATGGTAGTGAAACCCTTGTCGGCGAGGAGCTCCGCGGTCGAAGTCGTGACCGGGTCGATCTCTCGCCACGGACCGGCGCCGGCGACAAAGATCACCGATGGACCGGATCCGCGAAGATCGTAGGCGACACGGTCGTGCAGAGCGGTTGTCACAAAGCTGGACATGGACATCCTCATTTCGAGTCAAACTAGACTGGACTGATCAGTACCGCTACGTCCAAAACTAGACTCATTAGTCCAGAAACTCAAACCCCGAAATGCGAGGACGCCATGAGCGAATCATTCGAATCGAGTACGGCGCGCAAGCACCGTGCCATTCTCGAGGCCGCTGAAGCACTGTTTCTCCGCGAGGGCTATCTCGGCACCAGCATGGATGAGCTTGCAGAGCGATCCGGTGTGTCCAAGCAGACCGTGTACAAACATTTTGGAAGCAAAAAGGTCCTCTTCGTCGAGCTCGTCACCTCGATGACAGCGGGGGCCAGCGACAATCTCGGCGAACTCGACCGCATTCCGGACGACGAAGCAGATCTCGCGCCCTACTTCATGCAATACGCCATGGACGAAATGCGAATCGTCATGACACCGAGGCTGCTCCGCCTACGACGCCTGGTGATCGGAGAGGTCAGCCGCTTCCCCGAACTGGCCCAAGCCCTATTCGAAAACGGTCCCCAACAATCGATCCAATCATTGGCCAACATCATCGCCAAGCTCGTACAGCGCGGACTCCTGACCGCACCGAACCCAGCAGCAGCAGCCACGACCCTGAATTGGCTGGTACTCGCCGCGCCGATCAACGAAACCATGCTCCTGGGCGATGACGCGATCCCGACTATCGCTGCCATGAAGGCCCATGCAGCGGAGGCCACGCGCATATTTCTCACCGCCTACGCCAGCGATACCGGTCGCGACGATCTGCGCTGAGACTGACGAGGAAGACAGGGAACACGCGCTACCGGCCACAATGAGCCAACGCGATGCCGCCGTTTAGCTTTGCGACTCACACGACGGGCCAGAACCGACTGACCCGTGTCGTTTGGGAACCTTTTCCGGTCGATCACAGCGATCCACGTGGGCAGCCAACGAGGATCGGGGTGCGCTCGTCTATGACTTGTTGAGCGCTGCCGC
>NZ_PJJR01000046.1:0-162213 GCF_002929595.1 Cryobacterium sp. N19
ATCCGTGACGGAGACCGTCACGGTGTGCCCGCCCTCGACGAGAGCCGCGGCTATCACCGACCAAGTACCACCCGCAACAACCCTGGCGGTCAGCGTTTGACCCGCAACCACCACAGTGATCAACGTACCGACCGGGGCATCCGTCGTACCCGAAATCGTCGGCGTGCCATCCGCGGTCGTCAGCATTGAACCGCCGGTAATGACCAGCGACGGCGCAGTTATATCCAGCGTCAGACGCTGCGTCACCATGCCGGTATTGCCAGCAACATCCGTGACGGAGACCGTCACGGTGTGCCCGCCCTCGACGAGAGCCGCGGCTATCACCGACCAAGTACCACCCGCAACAACGGTGGCGGTCAGCGTTTGACCCGCAACCACCACAGTGATCAACGTACCGACCGGGGCATCCGTCGTACCCGAAATCGTCGGCGTGCCATCCGCGGTCGTCAGCATTGAACCGCCGGTAATGACCAGCGACGGCGCAGTTATATCCAGCGTCAGACGCTGCGTCACCATGCCGGTATTGCCAGCAACATCCGTGACGGAGACCGTCACGGTGTGCCCGCCCTCGACGAGAGCCGCGGCTATCACCGACCAAGTACCACCCGCAACAACGGTGGCGGTCAGCGTTTGACCCGCAACCACCACAGTGATCAACGTACCGACAGGGGCATCCGTCGTACCCGAAATCGTCGGCGTGCCATCCGCGGTCGTCAGCGACGAACCACCGGCGATGGCCACCGTCGGCGCTGTCGTGTCGAGAGTGATGGTCTGGCTCGCCGTTCCGGTCGCGCCGGTGACGGTGATGGTAACGACGGCCGCGTAGGAACCATCGGCACCGAGGTTGGTCACGGGCACCGAGAATGCACCCTCTGTAACGGTCGACGTGGCGGTAACGCCGTCGATCAGCACGGATACCGCGCTTCCGTCGGGCGCATCGGTTGTGCCGGAGATCGTCGGTGTCGAGTCGTTGGTGAGGAGAATGGCCCCGCCGGTGATCATCACGGTCGGGACGCTCACGTCCTCGGTGGAAAAGGACTTTGTAATACGAATATTGCCAACGATCGTGGCGGTGATCGACCAGGAGTAGCTGGCCGAGTCAGTTCGCGTTCCCGCCACCGTTCCGGTGACGGGATCCAGGGAGATCCCGGGTGGTAGTTGGCCCGCTGTCACTGCCCAGGCCACGTCCTCAGCGCCGACCGATCTATTGTCGGACGACACGACCGAGAGACGGTCGGAGTAGGAGACTCCGTCTGTCATAGCTCCGAGGGTCTGATCGAGCCAATTCGTGGTGGCCGTGCCAGAGGGGGCATCGTTGATGATTCGTGCCGCCGCGCTGAGGGTGATCGCTGTTCCCGTCGTGAGCAGCTGACCGTGCAGCACGGAGCCCGCCGAGAGGGTACCGGCCGTGCCGCCGATGACCCGACCGCTGAATTGGGCGTTAGCCGCAATGGTGAAGGCCGCGCCGATGAACCAGTAGACGTTTCCGGCCTGCGCACCGTTGGCCAGAACCACTTCGGCATTCGCTGCGGTGTCGAATGCGCCGTGCGGCACCATGATGAAGATGGCATCGGGGTCGCCGCCCGCGTCAAGAGTGACATTGCCGGTCAGCGTGACATTGCTGTCAGCGGTGTGAATCCCCGGCAGAAGGGTCTTTCCAGCCAACTCTCCCGAAAGAATGTAGTTCCCGATCAAGGCCAGTGCGGCGGTGTGCGCTGTGGTGAGATCAGACTGCGCGCGCTGCGCCGCTGCGTTCCGCAGGTTGATGGCACCCACGCCCGAGAGCGTTCCCGTATTGGTGTAGACCCGGTTGGACTGGACACACCCAGGTCGGAGCCGAAGGTGCCCTGGACGCTCCCCGCGTCGCTGATCGTGACGGCCGAGTTGCCCAGAACGACATACGAGTTCGTACGCCATCCCCCGGTGGAGTTTCTCGGAGAGCAACGAGTCGTCGGACTACCGAAGTTCCAGCCTGACGTACGTGTGGGTATTACCCCGGCGATGGAGCCACCCACTACGAGGGGAGAATACCCGTCTACGCCCCAGCCGGGTGACTCACCACGTATACAAGCCCTCAGAGTCAGGCCCTGGTGCGTCCCAGCCGGCGGTGACAACCCCCGGGACACCGCCGCGGCAGCGATCTATAATTGAAGGCTATGACTATGCACCGGGTTCGATGACTCCCTCAACCGACGACCCCGCCCACGTTCACTGGGCTCAGGAAGGCATTCCGGCCTCAGCACTCTGGCGTTCGGCCAATGGCGCACCAGCCCCCTCGAGCGTCGTGCCCGTTGACGACACCATCACAGCGGATGCCGCGTACCGGCTGGCTTCGCAGGGCGTTGCCATGCTCTGGAGCGGGGACTTTCAGAACGCCCGCCAGATTCTGACGGCGCTGGAGCACCGCACTCGGCCACGTCCCGACAAATCCCAGCGCACGACCGGCGAGTTGTTCTACCGGTATCGGCAGAATCGTTCGCATCGGGCCCGGATCCTCGGCCTGCTCCTCGTTCCGATGCAGGCCGGCAACATCATCGGGTTGCGGCGCGCTCCCGACGTGGTCGCGGCCACGGTCGACGCTTATGGGAGCATCTCGGAGGCATCCGTTGTGTCGCTGCACGAGGTGCTCGGCACAATCGGAGCGCACCAGTGGCGCACCAAGGGCATTCCGGTTGCCGCGCTGAACGCGTCGATCTATCCCCACTACGGCACGTTCTTTCCGGTGCGTAGTGAATACGTCGACCTCGTCGCGACGGCTCCGCTCGCCGCGCCGAACCTCGCCTTCGACATCGGCACCGGAACCGGGGTGCTCGCGGCTGTGCTGGCGACCCGGGGCGTGCCGCGGGTGATCGCGACGGATATCGAGCCGCGAGCCGTCGCATCCGCTCGCGAAACGATGGCGCAACTCGGGCTCTCTAAACGTGTTGAGGTGCAGTTGGGCGATCTCTTTCCCGAGGGGCGTGCCGACCTCATCGTGTGCAACCCACCGTGGATTCCGGCGACCGCGCACTCACTGCTCGACGCGGCGGTCTACGACCCCGGTTCGCGCATGCTCAAGGGTTTTCTGGCCGGTGTGCGTGACCATTTGCAGCCCGGCGGCGAGGTGTGGCTCGTGCTCTCCGATTTTGCCGAACTGGTGGGGCTGCGCTCCCGCGACGATCTGCTCAAGGTCATCGATGCGGCCGGCCTGCGGGTGATCGGGGTACTCGACGCGCCCGCCGTGCACGCCCGCGCGACCGACGCGAGCGATTCGCTGCACGCGGTGCGTGCGAACGAGGTCACCTCGCTCTGGCGACTCTGCGCCAGCTAACCCAGCGCTAGTGTCCTGCGTCGGAAGTGCGTGCGAACCTGAATTCGCACTGACAGCCGCGTTTTACGATTCGCGAGCGGACGCTCGGCCCCCTAGAACAGTGGCCAGGGCACGGCGGTCTGGCCACCGCGCGGGGCGGGAAACCGGGGCTCGGCGATCAAGAGATCGCAGCGTGCGGCGAGCTGCGCGACCTCGGGCCCGGTAATCAACCCGGCGAGCTTCTCGCCGAGCTGGCCCAACAGTTGCGAACGCACCCGTTCAACGCCGGCCAACTCGTCAAGTGTGAGAGCCTCACCCAGCCATCCCCACAAGACCGTCCGCAGTTTGTCGTCGACGTGAAAGGTGAGGCCGTGATCGACGCCGAAGCGATGGCCGTCTGGCATGGCCAAAATGTGGTCGCCCTTGCGATCGGCGTTGTTCACGACGATGTCGAAGACCGCCATGCGGCGCAGGGCCGCCGAATCTTCGTGGATGAGGGTGACCGCGCGGTCCTCCTCGTCCCGTCCGTCGAAAACCCGGCGCCAGCCGGCATCCGGTACAGCGTCGGTCAAGACAAGGTCGACCGCTGCCTGGTCCGGGTCGGAGTCCTGCCAGAGCTGCACCATGCCAACACCGCCGGGGCCGTCGCGCAACCAGGTACGCGGCACCACATTCCAGCCGAGCGCCTCCGAGACCAGGTACGCCGCAGCCTCACGGTGGGCAAGGATTGCGCCCGGAAAGTCCCAGAGCGGCCGTTCACCGGCCATCGGCTTGTAAACAACCACGACATCGTCGATGCGCCCGAGGAAGGTCGCATTGGACGCTGTGCGGATGCGGCCCGTGAGCCCGAGCTCCGCGTTCTTGAGGTCGGGCTGCATGGCTGTCAGCGTTCGCCGGGCAGGGCGCAGACGTGCCCGGCGGCATCGATGGGAGTGCCGCAGAGCGCACAAATGGGGCGACCGGCCCCGACGACCTCGCGGGTACGCATGGCGAAGGCCTGCGCGGAACCCACCGGAATGCGCACGACCAGCATTTCCGCCGCCTCTCGGCTAGCCGCGTCGGGGTCGTCCTCGTCGTCCACGAGCGGAAACGCCTCGATCACCACCTGCGCGGTACTCGGGTCCCAGCCCAGGGTCATGGTGCCGGTGCGAAACTGCTCATCGACCGGTTGCTCGAGCGGGTCGTTGTCGACCAGTTCGATCGGCGTGCTGGCTGGCACGCTGAACGAGTTGCCCTCGTGCGTCGTCAGCTGCTCGAGCAGCTCGTCGATCTTCTCGGCGAGCAGCTCGGATTGCTGTTTCTCGAGGGCGATGCTGACGATTTGGGCTCCCGTGCGCACCTGCAGGTAGAACGTGCGAGATCCGGGCACGCCGACGGTGCCGACGACGACTCGATCGGGCCAGTCAAATTCGTGAACAATTGTGGGCATACGACTATTTTACGAGCGCAATGTCTGTGGCGCATCAGGACCGGCCCCGCCGCCAACCGGCGCGTCGTCCCCGCCTGCAGTCGTACGCAGCCAGGACAGGTCACCGGCGTCGGTATTGGTGGCAATGACATTGGGTCGGCTCAGCCCGTAGCGCACGATCGACACCGAGGCCGGACCGACCGAGATGCGCTGGAACAGGTCCAGGTGCATGCCGAGCGCGTCGGCCAGGATCGACTTGATGATGTCACCGTGGCTGACCGCGACCCACACGGCGTCCGGCCCATGCTGCGTCTCAAAGAACGCGTCCTGGCGTCGGATGGCGGCAACCGACCGGGCCTGCATAGTCGCCATCGACTCGCCCCCGGGAAAAACGGCAGCCGACGGCTGCGTCTGCACAACCGCCCACAGCTTTTCCAGCGCAAGCTCGCTGAGCGAGCGACCCTGCCAGTTTCCGTAGTCGCATTCGGTGATGTCCGCGTCAATCGAGCTGACCGGTGAACCGGCCTGGTGCAGAAGGATCAGGCTCGAGGTCTCCTGGCACCGTTCCAGCGGGCTGGAGACCACGCCGACCAGCGGCACCGCGGCGAGCCGCTCCCCCGCGCGGGCCGCCTGCTCGCGCCCGACCTCGTCGAGGCTAACTCCGAGGGTGCGCCCGGCCAGCATTCCGGTGGCATTGGCGGTGGTGCGGCCGTGCCGCACGAGAATGACTGTGGCCATGACTATGAGCCTATACAGGCTGAAGCACTCCCTTAACCAACGAGCGCCCGGCACCTACACGAGAAGGCAACCGGGCAATTGTGACCCCAGCGGGATTCGAACCCGCGTTACCGCCGTGAGAGGGCGATGTCCTAGGCCGCTAAACGATGGGGCCGTTTTTGCAACTTATCGAGTATGCCACACAGTTGAGCGCACTTCCAAACTGAGTGCGCGCGGCGCGTCGCGACTGCTGCCAGCACCCTTCAGGAAAGCGGATGCTGTTGCGCCACGACTCGAATCGGGGTTAGCTCGGAGCATGAAACTGACCAAGCTGGAGCATGCCGCGCTCATCGTCGAACTCTCGGGCAAAAAGCTCTACATCGACCCCGGTTCGTTCACCACGGCGCTCACCGGCACGGCCGGTGCGGTCGCCGTGGTGATCACCCACGAGCACGCTGACCACTGGACTCCCGAGCAGCTCACCCGCATCATCGAAATGAATCCTGACCTCAGCATTTTCGCTCCGGCCGGTGTCGCTCGGGCCATCGCGGCCTCCAATCTCAGCGACACCCCGGTCACCATCGTCAAGGCCGGCGACGTCATCGAGGTCGAGCCGTTCACCCTGCGCTTCTTCGGCGCCACCCACGCGGTCATCCACGAATCGATCCCGGTCATCGACAACGTCGGGGTACTCGTCAACGAGGAGCTGTATTACGCCGGCGACGCCTTCACAATTCCAGAGGGAGTGGAGATCGGCACGCTCGCCGTGCCGGCCGCGGCCCCCTGGATGAAAATGAGCGAGGCGATGGACTTCATTTTCGCCATCAAGCCCAAGCGCAGCTTCCCCACCCACGAAATGTTGCTGTCCCGAGCCGGAAAAGACCTGTCCAATTCCCGATACGAGAACGTGACGAAACTCGGCGGGGGCGAGTTCTTCCCACTGGAACCGGGCGACAGCCTCGATCTGTAGGCCGAGCCGCACCGAGCATCCGCTCGGAATCGGCCTCCCCTCAGCCAACTTGCAGCAACTGCAAATTATAGTGCAGTTACTGTAATTGTGGCCCGCGTGGGCCACCAGAACCGAGGGAAACCGATGGACAGCCAGTGGGTAATTGATGCGCAAGGCCTGGAGAAATCCTACGGGTCGGGTGCGAGCCGTTTCGACGCTCTGAAAGGGGTGTCCGTTCAGATCGCACCCGGCGAGACCTTGGCGATCGTCGGAAAGAGCGGGTCGGGCAAGTCCACCCTCATGCACCTACTCGCCCTGCTCGACGAACCCGATGAGGGAACACTGCAGGTCGCCGGTCGAGACGCCAAGTCGCTGTCCAAGTGCGCGGTCAACGGGCTGCGCAACAAGGAGTTCGGCTTCGTCTTTCAGCAGTTCTTTCTCACGCCCAACGTGAGTGTGCTCGACAACGTCATCCTGCCGCTGAAGATTGCCGGCATGGGCGGCAAGGAGCGCCGCAAGCGCGGCATGGAAGTGCTCGAACAGCTCGAACTGGCCGACAAGGCCGGCAACAAGGCCACGACCCTCTCGGGTGGTCAGAAGCAGCGCGTCGTGATCGGTCGCGCCCTGGTCAATGCGCCGCGCGTGATCTTCGCCGACGAACCCACCGGAAACCTCGACACCGCCACGGGAGCCGTGGTCGAAGACATTCTGTTCGAACTCAATCGCAGCCAGGGCATCACCCTGGTCATCGTCACTCACGACGAGGACCTCGCCGCCCGTTGTGACCGTCAAATTTACATTCGTGACGGACTCGTCGTGTCGCAGACCACATCGACCCACACCGGTTTGACCCACACCGGGGCCCACGCGCTCGTCACCCCGGAAGCACTCAGCACCGCCGGAGGCGCAGAATGAGAACCAAAGACCTCGTCGCCACCGCGATCTCCAACACCTTTCGCAGCAAACTCCGCACGACCCTGACCGTTCTGGCCATCTTCGTTGGTGCGTTCACGCTCACCCTCACCAACGCAGTCGGCGCCGGCGTCAGCCAGTACGTCGACGCCCAGGTGGGTGCCCTCGGCGCCCCCGACGTATTCATCATCACGCAGGCCAGCGACGCCACCACGGCCGGCGACGGCCCGGTAAAGTACAACGCTGGCAGTTCAGCGTCGGTGTCCAGCCAGCAGGGTCCTCCCGGCACCACGACCAAGGCGCTGACGGACACCGACCTCACCAAAATCGCCGACACCGCCGGCATCGTCTCGGTCGATCCGATTCGATCGGTGCAGCCCGACTACATCGAATACGGCACCGGCACGCAGTACGAGTTCAGCATCAACGCCACCTCCGCCGTCACCACGGCCGACCTCACCGCCGGCGCGCAGCTCGATGGCAGCGCCAGCGAGGCCCAGCTCGTACTGCCCGACACCTTCGTGACTCCGCTCGGGTTCGCCTCGGCGGATGACGCAGTGGGGGCATCCGTTTCGATCGGAATCACCGATATTCTCGGCGAGCAGCACACCGTGAACGCCACCATCGTGGGCGTCTCGCTGGAGAGCCTGCTCGCTGCCGGCGCCGGCGCGAACGATGCGCTCATCGCCGAATTGGCCGACGCGCAGTCCGGCGGCATCGAGACGGCAGTCACGAGCTACGGCGTGGCCGTCGCCCACTTCGACAAGGCGCTGTCAGCGGATGCCGTGACCGCGCTCAAGGCAGACCTCGCCACCGAGGGCTACACCGCGAACACCATCGAAGACCAGCTGGGCGCCGTGCAGACCGTGATCAACGGCATCGTGGGCGTGCTCAACGCCTTCGCCGTGATTGCCCTGATCGCAGCTGCATTCGGCATCATCAACACCCTGCTGATGAGCGTGCAGGAACGCACCCGCGAGATAGGCCTGATGAAGGCCATGGGAATGAGCGGCGGCAAGGTCTACACGCTGTTCAGCCTCGAAGCGATCGTCATCGGCTTCCTCGGCAGCGCCATCGGCGCCGGCGTGGCCATCGGGCTCGGCTCCGCGCTGAGTGCCGTGCTGTCACAGGGCCTGCTGTCGGGACTACCCGGGCTGAACATCCTCTTGTTCGAGCCGACTTCGGTAGCTTTCGTCATCCTGCTGGTCATGTTGATCGCGTTCCTCTCGGGCACCCTGCCGGCCCAGCGCGCGGCAAAGCAGAATCCGATTGAGTCGCTGCGCTACGAGTAGCACCGACCGTTAACACCGATGGACCAGGACGAGGCATGACCGACACCCCGAGACCGCGCACACGCACTCGTGACGACAAGCATCACCAAACGAGCCTGCGCGTGGAGCGGAGCGCGGTCAGCCTCGTTCTGGAACACGGTTTCGACAACGTCACCGTGGACATGATCTGCAGCCAGAGCGGCATCTCACAGCGCACCTTCTTCAACTATTTCAAGACCAAGAAAGCCGCCATTATCGGCGCTGAACCGCCCAGCATCGACGAGAGCCGGGCCCGAGAATTCATCGCAGCCCCCGGCGACGACCTGCTGCCCGATGTGCTCACCCTGATGAGCGCGATCGGCCCCCGGGACGGCATCGAGGAAGAACTGTTCACGGACCGCCTCCGGGTGTTCGGCTTGCATCCCCAGCTCATGCAGGAACAGATGGACCGGATGACCCGGGTAACCTCCGAGGTGACCGAGCTGGTCTACCTGCGCCTCGGACGCGCTGCGATCCCGCAATCGGAGAGCGACGCTGACCGTGTCTTTCGGCGCGGACAAGCGGGGCTGCTTACCCACGCCATGCTCGGCGTGGTGCGTTTCATGGCCCTGCAGTGGATTCCCGACTTTGACCGCCTCTCGCCAACCGACAACGGGTCCATCGCTGCCGAGCGTGTTTTGCCCCCGTCATTGGCGGAATCGCTCGAACGAACGATCATCCTGCTGCGGCGCACGCTGGGCAGTCCGGGCCTCGGCGAGTAGTTCGGCTAACGGTCGGATTCCAGCGGTAACCATTTCAGCAGGGCGCCGCGCAATTTAGCCAAGTGCAGGGGGCGCATGAGGGACTCGTCCATGCCGACCATGCGGGCGTGATCTGCGTCGCCGCGCACTGCGCTCGCGGTCATCGCCAGAATTGGCATGCGCATTCCCGGTGGCTCGGCTGCTCGAATGGCCGATGCGAGCTCGTAGCCGGTCATCTCCGGCATGTGCAGGTCGGTGATCACCAGGTCATAGTCTCCGCTCGCCCACCGCGCGAACGCCAGGGCACCGTTGTCTGTCATGTCCGCCTCGTAGCCCAGCAGGTTCAGCTGCCAAACGATGAGTTTCTGGTTGGTCGGGTTGTCTTCGGCCACGAGGATGCGGGGAGCGCCCGGAGCACGAGGTGTCGCCCGCTCCTGGTGCGCGAGTAAAGCATCCGCTCTCGTCGCGTTGTGCCGTGCCAGCTCGCAGTGCGACTCAATCGACTGCAGAACACTGCGGGTGAGCGAACCAGCCTCGTCCGCGGTGCGTTCGTCGTCGACGCGGGGCATGAGCCAGTTGATTGCGTCTTCGAGCTCCTGATACTGCAGCGGTTTGGTGATGTAGGCATCGCATCCGACCTCGCGTGCCCGCTCCTGGTCTCGGGACATAGCCATCGCGGTCAGCGCGATCACAGGGATCTCGGCGGTGACCGGATTCTTCTTCAATTCGGCGGTGGCGGCGAATCCGTCCATTCCCGGTAACTGGATGTCCATCAGGATCAGGTCCGGTATTTCGCGGTGCGCTAGCAGCAGGCCGCTCTCAGCATCAACGGCCTCGAACGTCACGTGACCCGCCCGGCGAACGAGCAGGGTGGCGAGCTTCATGTTGATGGGGTTGTCTTCGACGATCAGAATCCTGGCCACATCATCACTGACCCAATGAGTCGCCTGAGGCCAACGCGCGCTTCACCTCGGCCATAAAAGCCGTTCGGTTGAAGTTCTCCGTTCCAAGTATCCGCACGGGCTGGGTTGGGTCGCTCTCCACTGCGGCCAGTTCCTGAACGGTGAGCTGCTTGCCGGTCAGTATCAGCACTGGAATGTGTGCCGTGCTCTCGTCGCTCTGCAACGCCAGCACAACCTGATAGCCGCTGAACCCTTCCATCATGAGGTTGAGCAGCACGAGATCGGGATGCAATCGTTGTGCCATTTCAATGGCCTCGTCCTTGGTGAAGGCGCGTTCCACGGCATATTCCGGTCGAGTGAGGAACCGTGCGATAACGTCGACGGTCTCGGGATCGTCGTCGGCCACCAACACCCGGCGGGTGCGCAGGGCATCGGGGCTGAGCCCCAACACGTTCAGCGATTGTTGGAGTGCTGCCCGACTGATCGGTTTTTCGAGCACGGCGGCCGCACCGTGGGTGAGCGCGAGGCTGACGTCTGTATCCCCCGCAATGATCACAATAGGCACAGCGGCAAGGTCAGAGAACTCGTGCAGTCGAATCAGAAACCCCCAGCCGTCCATCCCCGGCAAGCGGATATCGAGTGTGATAAGGCTGAGGTGCTGGTGCGGCGCAATCGCGAGCCCTTCCTCACCGCTCGGGGCAACGATGACGCGAAATCCTTCAGCTTCGAGCAGCAGTCGAAGCACTTCGGCACCTTTAGCGTCGTCTTCGATGACGAGCGCAACGTGCTTCTCGGAGCGCGCCTTGGACTCCTGCTGCGGTTGTGACTTCAGTGCCGCAGCCACGGATTCGGAGGTCGGCTGCCCGGTCGCGGTCGAGTACACTTCCCGGTCGGGCGATACCCCATCCGTTTTCAAGTCGGACGTTGATGACGGTGTGGCGGTAGCGGCCGGTTGGAACGGATGCGGTTTCGGCCGGCACGTACCGGATGTCTGCCCATCGGTCCCCGGGGCCGGATCCCGGCCGGTTTCCGACTTTTCCAACCCCGGCGCCGACCACTCCGGCGCAATCTGGTCGTTCGTGCCGAGCGGCAGCCAGACGGCGAAACTTGCGCCCTCTCCCTCGGCGCTGGCTACGGCCACCGTGCCGCCCTGAATTCCGACCATCTGCTTGACCGTGGCCAGGCCGAGCCCTGTGCCCTCGAACCGTCTGGCCAGGGTACTGTCAATCTGGCTGAACGCCAGGAACAGTTTCGACATGTTCTCCGACGAGATCCCCATCCCCGTATCGACGACGCGAATCTCCAGAAAGTTCATGACACCGCTCTTGGGCAGGGGAAAATCATGAACGGGCCAGGAGCCGTCAATCTTTCCGACGGCGCTGCGCGGTACGCGTTGGGCGATGAGGGTGACCTGACCCTGGTCGGGTGTGAATTTCACCGCGTTCGAGAGCAGGTTGTAGACGATCTGTTTCGTCTTGCGCATGTCAAGCTGCGGAACGCCGAGGTCGTCTGCACCCTCAAATCGAAGCTGGATGCCGTGCGTCGCGGCGCCATCGCGCACGATCAGCAGGCTTTGTTCCAGCAACGAGCGCACGTCAACGGCCTCCAACTCGATGTCCATCATTCCTGCCTCCACCTTGGACAGGTCGAGGATGTCGTTGATGAGGGCGAGTAGGTGATGACCACTGGTGTAAATATCACCGATATAGTCGCGCTGGGACTCACTCATGTCGCCCATGAGACCGTCTTTCAGCGCTTCGGAGAAGCCGATGATGGCGTTCAACGGTGTGCGCAGTTCGTGCGACATGGTGGCCAGAAACTCAGTTTTCATGCGGCTGGCGTGCTCCAGCTCGATGTTGGTTTCCTTGAGCGCCTGCTCAAACCGTTTGCGTTCCGTGACATCGCGAGCGGAGGCGAAAACACCCTGAACGACCCGATCTCGATCGTAGAATGTGGCCGCGTTGTAGGAGACGTCCGTTTCATCACCATTGAGCGCTCGCACCGTCAGCTCGTAGTCGGTGACCCTGTTCTCGGCCAGCGCCCGCCGAATCGCAGTGTCGGCTCGGGCAGGATCAGTGAAGAAGTTACGGCAGGGAGCGCCGATGAGCTCGTCTCTGGTTCGTCCGGTCAGCTCGATCATCTGCTGGTTCACGTCGGAGATGATGCCCATGGTGTCTGTCGTCATCAGTGCGTCGATATTCGACTCGATCAGCGAACGCGTGTAGAACTGCTGGTCGCGCAGCCGCTGGTCGAGCACGGATTGGGCGATCTCCACCTGTTTGCGCGAGGTGTTGTCGGTTCCGATCAGCAGGTAGCCGATAATGGCGGCATCGACGTCACGCAGCGCGGTCACCGAAACGATCGCCGGAAAACGGCTGCCGTCCTTACGCACCACGGTGAGTTCATAGATATCTTCGATGCCACGACTCGCCTTGAAGACGAGAGCCTCAAAACCGGGCTTAATTGTGGTGCCGAACTCCAGGCTGAGCTGGGCTGCTCGCAGAATGATCTCTTCGGGGTCGTGCATTTGGGCAGGGGTGACCTGGTTCACGACCTCTTCAGCGGTGTATCCCAGCATGCGCTGGGCGCCCACGTTGAAGATCTGAATCACGCCTTGCGCATCCGTTGCGATGCTGGAGAAGTTGGCACTGTTGAAGATGGCGTCCTGCAGGCTCACGGTCTGCTCCAGCAGGTTCTTCTCCAGCACGGCAGCCTGGGCGACTGAGCTCTCCGCACCCGGCAGACTCCCTTCGACCACAGCCATGCTGTCGACGGCAGGCGGCCGCTGGGAGCGATTCTTACGGCTGTGGGGGGTCATGATCATCACGCCTTCCGTGATCCATCGATGCGCAGTGAGCGTTTTAGTTCAGTGAAACGCTTCACGGAAAGGCAGAAGAGGCACGCATTCGGCAACTTCGCCTCGCTTGATTGCCGCGAGTCGTCCAGGGGAATTTCCCTCAGCCAAATCTATATCATGAAATACCCTCAGATACCCCCTTATTGGGGTAGTCGCGTATGCCCTCCCCCGACACAAAAAAGGTTCGGGCTCGGCTCGCGCCGAACCCGAACCTTGAGTGCTGTGGTGATGGGTTAGTAGACCTCGGTCACCACGACCTCGCCGTCAACAACGTTGACCTCAGCGTTGACCGTGAGGTAGTTCTCCTCGGATTCATGGCGGATCTCGGAGGAAAATCCGTAGTTGACGTCGTACGCCATGGTCACAACTCCGTAGGTGTCGGTGCTGACCGTCAGACCACCCTCCTCGTAGGACAGGTCCACCGTGAGGTCGGGCGCCGTCACGAGGGTGTAGACCACGTTGGAGTAGTAAGAAGAGATGTACCCCAGGTATGGGCAGTCGTCGGACGCGGCCTCGCCCGCGGCGAGGCAGGTCGTGATGAGCGTGTTGACGGCTTCCAGGGCGGCGGCTTCGTACTCTGCGGTTGGGGTGGCCGTGAACACGTCGTCACTCGATTCGAACTCACCGGAGCCGCCGAGCAGCCCGCTCACGACATAGGTCACGGATGATTCTTCGAAATACTCGGTGGCAGGAACGGCCACTTCGTAGGTGCCGGGGAAAGCCGGAAGGTTCAGCCCGCCGTCCTTTGTCGTCCCGACCGACGTACCGTTCGCCTCGAGGTCAACATCGCCCATTCTGGACGGCAGGTAGACATCGATCTGGCCCGGCTCGGCGTTCAGTATGGACCACTTATCAGCGATCAGCCAGGCGGTGCTCGTGCGGGTGAGCTTCAGCACGGCAGAATCGGCAACTCCGCCCTGTTTGAAGTGCACCTCGATTTCGGCGACATCTCCGACAATGGTGACGTCCGAAATGGCGGCGTCTTTGATGCGATCGGTTGCCAGCCCAAAGATGTCGTTGGAGAGCAGGCCGTCGCCGGCATCCGCTGACGACCCCAGCAGCTTCAGAGCCGTCGTAGCGTTGCCCTTTTCCAATGAATCCAGGTAGGCGGTAGCGACATTCTGCGGGCCGAACACCGAGGAACGCACGATGCCGCCGGCCACACTGCCAGCAATGACGAGCAGCACAGCCGCACCGACGATGATGGCGCCGATCTTGACACGCTTGGCGGTGGCCGGCGACATGGTGGTGGTGGCAAACGGGAGCGGTGCCGCACCCGGCTGGCCGGCCAGGGTGGGATAGGCGCTGGCGGCGGCAGCGCTGGCGGGATCGATGCTGTACGGCATCCCTGCGGCAAGAGGCGCACCGGCTGCAGCGGGCACGAGCGGTGCCGTCGGCACGACGGGCAGCAAACGTTCCTGACCCGAGAGCTTAACCAGGGCGCCAATGGTCCCTGGCGTTGCATAGGCCAGGACAACCGGTGCGACGAAGCGCGTCAGGGCCTCAATGGCAGCACCCCAGATTGCGAAGATCAGAAAGGTCCATGCAGCGGGGCCGAACGTTCCCGAGGCCGAGGCCCTCTCGGGGGCGGTCATCGACGCCGTGAACAATGCGCTGCCGAGGAGCTGGAGAATCAAGCCGAATACCAGGTACGTGGCAATGGTGGCCAGCCACGACGTGGGGGCCGGGAGCACACGGTTGCGACGAACCGCGAGCAGCAGCGAGGCGACAACCGCCAGAATGACGGCGAGCAACACGATGAGCCAGATAAAACCGGTGACTCCCTCGGTGAACACTGAAATGCTCTGCTGAGGCTGCTCGTCGGACGCGCCGCCCAGGCCGGACAGCGCACGCTCCAGGTCGCTCAAGTCTGCGGAGAAGGCGCCAAGCAGACCGATCACGACGGCGTTGATAGCGATGGTGAACAGGAATACGGGGAGCACACCGACGAATTCGTCGGCTTCAGACAGCGGAGTCAGAACGGCCAGCACGACCGCCATGACAGCGATGAACGTGCCGAGGTGCAGGGCCGCAATGCGCACGGTGCCCCAAGGCAGCCAGGTTGCGCGGGCGACCAGGCGTGACCATCCGTCTGTGGCCTGCAAACGAGCCACATACGAAACGGCGAATCCGATGACCAGAGCACCCAGGAAGGAACCGACGGATGCCGCGGAGGTGGAGCCGACAGGAATGTCCAACTGCAGGTCGGGGAACTGCACGGGCAGCACGGCCGCCAGCACTGTTGCACCAATGGCGAGCGTAAGCCCGGACACGGCCGACAGGATGAGGGCCGAGGATGTCTGCCAAACCCCGCGCCCCACGAAACGACTGGACAGATAAATTCCGGCCAGCAGAGCTGCGAGCACTAACAGCGGCAACGCCCCGACGGTGATACTGCCGGAGAAGGCGACGAAGAAGTCAACTTCTGCCGACGCACTCAGCTGGCCAAACGTTGCCATCGCGACCAACTGCACCGGGCCGGATACAAGCCAGCCGGCCGAGAACATCTCCCAGCCGGTGAGAAGCCCGGTCAGAGCAACCGTCAGGAGCGCGACCACGAACGCCGCTCCGTATCCGATTCCAGCGGATGCGATGGCTCCCCGCCACGCGCGCGGCGCGATCGTGGAGAACGCGTTCGGAGCGCTCGGCCCCTGGGCCAGGGGCTGTCCGGCTGGCACGGCGTAAGGGTTTGCCTGTGTCGGCGCTGCCTGAGCAGGAGCTGCCTGGTCAGAAGCGGGCGGAGTCGGCGCGGGCGGAGTCGGCGCGGGCGGAGTCGGCGGCATTGATCCAGGCTGGAACGGATTCGGTGGCGTGGACGGCGGCGTGTTTTCAAGCGACATAAATGTCGTAATCTCCCCAAGATTGATGTGTGTGTGCGGGCACAGGGTGAACATCACCTGTGCATTCCATGAGAAACCCATGGCAGCATTAGCCTATTGCACACAAAAGACGTCGCCGACCGGTGCATTCGAAGCTCGATCAGCCAACTCGCCAGCGAATTCAGCGAAGAACACTCTCCGGCGTTCCGCGCCGCACGACGGCACGAGAAACTTCGCAATTTCCGTGCTCGACGCGAGTAATACATCCACTGGGCAGCTGCTCGTGAACACCATCGGCGCCTACGCCGGCACGACCGAGCACGGCCCGAGGACGTCGTCGTTGCCAACACCTTCGCTGGCGACGGAACATTTCGGGTTGGCACGGATATTCAGCCGGGTACGTACTCGTCGGATGGCGGATCGAGCTGATAGTGGGCGCGACTAAATGCCACCGGCGACGACATAATAGACAACAACATCAGCTCGGGTCCGGCCCTGGTAACCGTGCAGGCCTCGGACGGCCTGATCAAGACCTCTCGCTGCGCTCCGTTCACCAAGTCAGGCTAGGAATGCGCTATCGCTGACGGACGGCGCTGAATCGAAGTCGTGGATCCGCTTAAGCGCCCCAGCCGGCCTGGCTGCCGCCAACGCGCTCGGCGGAAATCTTCGCCTGGTACCCGGATGCGGCATATGCCGTCATCGGGTCGGCCGGGAGACCCCGACTTTCGCGCCAGGCGGCGAGCGAGGGGCGCACATCCGTGTAGAAGGCATCCATCAGAATGCCATTGGCTCCGAGCACATCGCCGGCGTTCTGGGCCAGGGTCAGGGCGCCCTGGTCGACGAGCAGCGCGCGGGCGGTCATCTCCTGCACGTTGAGCACCGAGCGAATTTGCCCGGGGATCTTGTCCTCGACGTTGTGGCATTGATCGAGCATGAATGCCACGGTCGATTCCGGGCCGTAGCCGCCGCCGCGAATGACCTCGTAGAGAATGCGGAACAGCTGGAACGGGTCGGCCGCACCGACTATGAGGTCGTCGTCGGCGTAGAACCGCGAGTTGAAGTCGAAGGAGCCAAGCTTACCGAGGCGAAGCAGCTGGGCGACGATGAATTCAATATTGGTGCCTGGAGCGTGATGGCCGGTGTCGAGGCAGACGCTGGCCTTCTCACCGAGCGCGACCACCTGCGCGTAGCTGGTTCCCCAGTCGGGTACATCAGTGTGGTAGAAAGCGGGCTCGAAGAACTTGTATTCGAGCACCAGTCGGTGGTCGTCGCCGAGGCGGGCGTAGATGGCGGCGAGCGACTCGGCGAGCCGGTCCTGGCGGCCGCGGATATCGCCCTGGCCGGGGTAATTGGTGCCGTCGGCCAGCCATATCTTGAGGTCGGTCGACCCGGTCTGATGCATGATATCGATGCACTCGAAGTGATGGTCGATGGCCTTCTGGCGCGTCGCCGCGTTGGTGTGAGTGAGGCTGCCGAACTTGTAGGCGTCGTCCTGAAAGGTGTTGGAGTTGACGGTGCCGAGGGCGAGTCCTTGGTCGGCGGCGAACGCCCGCAACGCCCCATAGTCATCGACCTTGTCCCACGGAATGTGTAGGGCGATCTTGGGTGCGAGGCCGGTGTACTGGTTAACCGTGGCGGCATCACAGATCTTCTCTTCGATGGTGCGCGGGGTGCCCGGCGTTCCGAACACCTTGAACCGGGTTCCGGAATTACCGAACGCCCAGGAGGGCAGCTCGATGGCCTGCTGCGCAAGAAGCGGCTCGATCGAAGCGAAAGTGGTCATGATGTGATCCTGTTCTCTTGGAGGGTGTTGAGCTTGGTCGTCAAGGTGTCAGCGGCACGTTGTAGCTGAGCAGCGCGGTGCCTTGCGTCGTCCAGGACACCGTCGTGATGCCTACATTGAGCACTGCGGGGAAGACCGCGCGGTAGCGGTCTGCCGGAATCCCCAACGCGCGACAGAGAATGAGGCGCATAAGGGTCGAATGCATGACAACGAGCGCCGTTCCGGCAGGATGCTTCGCGGCGATCGCCTCGAGGGCAGTCCATGCTCGCTCGGCGGCGTCGACCCCCGACTCGGCCCCCGGCAGCGGGGATGTACCTGGATGTTCGACGAATCGGGCGGTTTCTTCGGGAAAGGTTGCCTTCATTTCGGCAGAAGTCAGGCCCTCTCCTCGCCCAAAGTCGACTTCACGCAGCGCTGGAACGACGCTGAGAGGGAGCCCGAGCGCCATGGCCGATGGAGTGGCGGTGGTCACGGCGCGCGACAGGTCGGAAGCGTAGACCGCATCGATCGACTGCCCCTGGGCCCAGCGTGCAAGATCTTCGGCCTGGGCGATACCCAGCTCGGTGAGCGCGACATTTGAGTTTCCGGCGTAGCGATTTTCGGCGTGCCACGTGGTCTCGCCGTGACGCACGAGAAACAGGGTCGTCACGGTGTGATCCAGTTCTTCGAGCCGAGTTCGGCGACGAATCTGTCGTAGCGATCGTTCCAGAGCGCCGCCGGAGCGGAGCGCGGCTCGACGACCCGCCCAACGATCGACATGCGCGAGGCGGTCTCGGGCAGCGAGCTTCCGGCTGTCCCCGCCCACGCGGCCAGGATAGCCATGCCAATCGACCCCTCGGACGATCGCGGAATACTGATCGTGCGTCCGAGCAGATCGGCACGAAGTTGGGTCCACCATTCGTTGTTCGTGCCTCCCCCCGACGAACTCAATGTGCCGTCGACGGCGGCGCCAGCGCGAGCCATCATCTCAAGACTGAGGCGTTCGACGCAGGCGATACCAAGCATGATCGAGGCGAGGAGAAGGTCTGGGTCGAGCAGAGTTACAGCTGCGCTGAGGCTGTAATCAATCCCGTCAACGGTGACGAACCCTGGAGCATCGGGGCGGATCACGGGGAAGCGCTCGCCGGTACCGGCCAGGGGATAACTTGTCGGAATCGATGAGAGCCGGTGCCCCAGGCCGCTCAGGCGGGAGGATGCCCCCGCCAGGTCGATGGAGGGTAGCGTTGCGGTGATCGCTCCGGCACCGACACTCGAGGCACCGCCCGGAAACCACAGTCCATCGTGGGGCGCGCGATGCGAGTAGACCGCTCCGCCGTCGTCGATGATGATGCGGTTGGACACGCCCTTGAGCACCATGGTGGTCCCGATCGTGGTGTGCCAGTCACCCAGGCCAAGAGTGGCGGCGCTGAGCTGCGCGGCACAGCCGTCGGTCATTCCGGCGAAGACGGGAATACCGACGGGCAACCCGGTCACATCGGCCCACCATGCGCCCGATCGGCCGAGCTCGGTGCCGGGAGCGACGACGCTCGGCAGCTGGTCGGGGTCGATGCCGAGTGCGTCGAGGGCACGGACGGGCCATTCCAGTGCCAGCAGGTCGTATCCCGATTTAAGGGAGTGACTCCAGTCAGAGGCGACACGCGTTCCGACGATTGCGGATGCCAGCACGTCGGCCTGGTGGGCGATCCAGCGCTTTTCGGAAAGCATGCCGTTGCGTGCGAGCCAGGCGATCTTCGGCAGGGCCCAGGTCGGCTGAATTTTGTAGCCCAAGCGCGCCCAGCGCACCGGGTCAGACTGGTTGGCTTCCGGTCCGATCGCTTCAGCCCTGGCGTCGTCGTACATGAGGCCAGCCGAACACGGCCGACCCGCGGCATCCACTGTTGTGATGGTGCCCGATGTCGCGCAGATGGATACCCCCGCGATGCGGGCCACGGCCGTGGACGGTAGCGACGCCAGTGCCACGGCCAGCGCTGCACCGGCATGGTTGATCCAATCCTGCGGATCCTGTTCGTGTCGGTCGCCCATTCGCCGACTTACCAGGGGTACAGCGGATGACGCGGCGACAGCCCCTTCATCGTCGACGATGGATACCTTCGCACTCTGAGTGCCAAGATCAATGCCGATCCACAGCGCTGTCATCGCCACTGTGGACCTGTTCCAACGGGCATCAGGCGGTGCCTGCGAGGTTCTTGCGGCGCTCTGCCATGTCCGTGCGCTCGAAGTAGTGTGCCACGGTGTCGTCACCGAGGCCGATCACCCCACCGATCGACAGCGCCTGCACTCGGGTTCGTGCACCCTTGACGGTCATGAGGGTGATCGCCTCCACGGCCTCTGCGCTGCCGCCGATCGCGACAATGCCATGATTGCCCAGCAGTACGACCGATGGCAGCTCGCCACGCGTCGCCACGTAGTCGCGTAGACGCTGAAGGAAGAGCCGGCCCAGCGCGATACCGGGCGCCGCGTACGGCACGAAGAGGGGGGTACCGATGACAAGGGCCTCGTCGGAGTAGACCCACTGCGCGAAGGCGGACTCCGCGTGCACGCTTGCGAGCAGACCGAGCACCGATGTCGGATGGGTGTGCGCGACATAGGCGGTGGGCTGCACCGACTGCACGGCCACGTGCACGAGCGTCTCGATCGACGCGCGCCGCCTCGTGCCGGTATGCTCACCCGCATCGAGCATCTCGGTGAGGTCCTCCTGGGTCGAGGTGGCGTCATCCATCAGGTCGATGAGAGGTTGAACGTCGGTGACGACGAAGTCGTCACGAGTCACAGCAGACATGTAGGCTCCCGATGCCTTCACGACGATTCGACCATCGGCGAGGCGCTGGGAGGTGTTGCCCTCGGCCAGGATCACCAAGTCTTTGGCGGGCTCGCCCAGGGAATGAGTCAGGGCGACGAGATCGTCGGTCACAAGTTCGGGTTGCCAGATGGTAACCATGGGGATCTCCTTATGGGTCAAGAGTGGGCAGCGCTTCAGTTGTCAGAGCGCATCGGGCGTGGGGCCGCGCTCGACGCGCGGGTGACAAGTTCGGGGACCAGCAGTTCGTGGTGGTGCGCATGGGCCTCGCCACGGTCGATCTCGTCGAGGAGCAGGCGCACTGCTTGCCGGCCCATTTCTTCACGCGGCTGACGTACGGTCGTAAGAGGAACAGTGGCTGCTTCCGACCAGGACAGATCGTCAAAACCCACGATCGAGACATCGTCTGGTACGCGGATGCCGCGGTGTGCGAACTCGAGGAGCACGCCGAGCGCGGTGAGGTCGTTGCCGCACATGATCGCGGTCGGCAGTTCGGCGGTGGCCCGTGCGGCGAGCGCTGCGCCTGCCATTCGTCCATCGGTGATTCGCCACGAGTCGGTAGGGACTCGCTCGGGAACAACATCAACTTCAGCGAGCGTCGCGGCGAAGCCGTCGAAGCGACGATTGGCCTGCAGACTGCTGGCGAAGTTGCCGACGAAGGCGACGTTACGGTGGCCGAGCGCAATCAGGTGCTCGGCAGCCAGCCGACCTCCCGCGACATCGTCGGTCTTGACCCAGCAACGCTCGGTCTTCTCGTCTACGCGGTCCACGTTGACGAGGGGGATATCGCGGGCATCGAGGCGCTCGACCGTCGCGTCGAGGGCGCGCACGGGCGCGATCATGATGCCGTGAACGCGCTGCTGCACGAGCAGGTCGAGGTTGTCCTGTTCACGCGCGACATCGTCGCCGTTGTGCACAATGACTACTCCCACGCCGAGTGACTTCGCTTCGGCCTCTGCGCCCAGGGCGACGTCGACGAAAAACGGATTGGCCAGATCGGCCAGGGCGAGCCCCAGGGTGCGCTGGCGACCGGCAGGGTACTTGCGGGCTCTTTGGATGGGGGTGAAACCCAGATCGGCGATTGCCGCCAGAACGCGTTCCCGAGTCTGGGGGGCGACGTAGCCGGGACGGTTGAGGACGTTACTGACGGTGCCCGCCGAGACGCCCGCATATTTTGCGACATCGTGAATGGTCGCCATCGTCTTCCTCCATCCTGCTGGGGACGGGTGGAGCCTGCAACGAAGAACGTTGCAGGCTCCACCCCCTGTGTTGATTCAGCTCGACCCGGGTGGAGTCAGCTGGCAGCTGTGCTTAGAACGAGAAGTCACCGACGTTGGACTTGTCGAACACGAACATCGGGCCGAGGACAACCTCTCCCCCGGCGCCGACAGTGAAGTCTCCGAGCTTTCCAGCGGTGAACTTGTCGCCCTCCTTGCCTGTGATCGTGCCCTGAGTGAGCGCGTCCGCGGCGTAGGTGGCCAGGTACCCCAGGTCCTCAGGATTCCAGAGACCGAACTGCTCGATGACGCCGCTCGTGACGTAAGTCGCCATTTCGCTCGGCAGACCGAGGCCAGTGACCCACACCTTGCCCTGGAACTGCGGGGTGTCAGACAGGTAGTGTGCTGCTTCCTTCACCGACACCGTGTCCGGAGCGATGATGGCCTTGAGATCCGGAATGCTCTGCATGAGTCCCTGAGCTGCTTGGTAGGCCTTCTGGTCAACGTCTTCGCCGTATGCAACCTGGGCGATCGTGATCTCCGGGTGTTCCTTCTCGATGAGAGCAGTCATCGCATCGACCCAGGCGTTGAGGTTTGCGGCGTTGGCACCACCGGAGAGGATTGCGATGGTGCCTCCGGCCGTTCCGAGGTGCTTCGAGGTCAGGTCGACCAGTCCCTGGGCGATGCCATCGACCGTGGCCTGGTTGATGAAGATGTCGCGGCAGTCGGTGTCGGTGTCGAAGGCAACGACCTTGACGCCAGCGTCCTGTGCCGCCTTCAGATCGTTGCAAACGGCAGCCGGGTCGTTCGCCGCGATGGCGATCGCCTTCTGGCCGGTCTGGATCGCCGTCTGGATAAACGGAACCTGATCGGCCGAACCGGTCGAGGTCGGACCGACCTCGGAGAAGTCAAGGCCGAGTTCGTCCGCAGCTGCTTTGGCACCTTTGTCCGAGGCCTCGAAGTACTTGTTACCAAGGCTCTTGGGGATAACGGTCAAGCTTCCGGCGCCAGCGGCGTCGGTCCCGGTGGAGCCGCCCGTGGGTGCGGCGCAGCCGGCCAGCAGCACCGACGCGGCCGCGATGGCCACGGCGATGGATGCAGCGCGCCTGTGCGCCGACTTACTGAATGTGAAATTCACTGTTTTGCCTTTCTAGTGGTTGCTTGGTACAGATTTCGGATTTGGGATTGCCCGGTGCTTTTCAACGCCTGCCGCGATTACGGAGGCCTTCGACCGCCGCCGCCGCGAGATGAATCCCGCAATACCGGCGACAACGACGGAGAAGATTAGGGTGGCGCCAGTGACGATGCTGATCGTGTCGGAGCCGATACCGGCGAGCTGCAGCGTCTTGTTCAGTGTTGCGATCAGCACGCCGCCGGCCAGTGCCCCGAGTATTGAACCGCGGCCGCCCCAAATCGAGACGCCGCCCAGCACAATGGCTGTCACGACCTGCAACTCAAAGCCAAGGCCGTTCGTTCCAATCGCATTGCTGTACTGCAGCGTGTAGTACACACCGGTCGCCGACGCGACCAGCCCGCTGAGAACGAACAGAATGAGCCGTGTGCGATTGACCCGAACGCCCGAGAACGCGGCCGTCTCGGAGCTCAACCCGATGGCGAATACACCGCGTCCGAACGGAGTGAGGTGCAATACCACCGCGAAACCGATCGCGACGACGATGATCGCCACGGTCACCATCGGAACTGGAGCACCGACGAAAAGCGGAGCGCCGATGAACTGCGTGACCTCACTCGGAAAACCCGTGATCGCCGTGGTGCCAAGCAGCCCGACGGCGATGCCGCGAAACAGCGCCAAAGTGCCGATGGTGACCGCCAGGCTCGGCAATCCGACGACCGTCACGAGCACGCCGTTGAGTAGGCCCACCAAGCCACCGCCAACGACCGCGACCCCGGCGGCCAGTGGAAGGGGAATTCCAGCGTGAAAGCTCAACCCGAATATGGCACTTGAGAAGCCGACCACACTGCCGACCGACAGATCGATGTCGCCGGTGATAATGATCAGGGTCACCGGCAACAGCATGAGCAGGATCGGCGCGGAGTTCAGGATCATCGTTAGGTAGGTATACGGCTGAGCAAAATACGGCACCGTGGTGATGGCAAAGATGATCAGCAGGATGATGGCCAGGACGATTGCCGTCTCTGTCCGCAGCAGCATCCGGCGCCACAGCGTGCGGCTATGCCTGCGGTACTGTGCGGCAGCACGACCTACGGCGTTGGTCGTGATCGTTGCGGTGTCGGCGCTCATGTCGCAGTCCCCTTTCTCTTCGCCCGGCGAATGCGGGTGATGAATACAATGCGGTCGAGCAGGATGGCGCCGACGATCAACACACCGACGATGGACTGCTGCCAGAGGCTCGGCACTCCGAGAACGGGAAGCGCGTTGCTGATAGTGGCGAGAAAAAACGCGCCCAGTGCGACGCCCCAGATCGTGCCGGATCCGCCGACGATGGCGACTCCGCCCACCACGGCTGCCGCTACAGCCTGCAGCTCATATCCGGTACCGACCTGCGCATCACCGGTCGCGAAGATCGCGAGGTAAACGAGCCCGCCGAGACCGGCAAGGGCGCCGCTCGCGACGAAGGCTGTGACCGTCAGACGACGCTCGCCGAGCCCGAACAGCGTGGCTGCCTCGGGGTTGGAACCGAGCGCGTACAGGTCGCGGCCCACCCGCCGACTCGTCATGAACCATCCAATCAGCAAGACGATGATCGCGACAACGATCAGCAATACCGGAATGCCCAGGAACTGCAGGGTACCGAAGGAGCGGTACTCGTCAGGCAACCAGCTGGATCGAATAAAGTGCGGGCCGATCCAGAGGATCGCGATCCCCCGGTAGGTGTACAGCGTGCCCAGAGTGATAACCAGCGATGGCACTCTGAGGAAGGCGACCAGCAGGCCGTTAACGAGTCCCAGGAAGGCCCCGAGGAGGATGCCGCTCAGGATGACCAGAGGTATCGGGATACCCGGAAAGTTGGAGAACAAGCTCCCGGCCGCGTACGCCGAGAGGCACAGGATCGAGCCGACCGACAAATCGATGTTGCGGGTGATGATCACGATCGCCTCGCCGAGAGCGATGAGGATCAGAATCGTTGGCTGCCGAAGCAGCTCACGCCATCCGCCGTCGCTGAAGAGGAACCCGGGTTGCGTCACACTGGTCAGCGCCACGAGCGCGAAGATCATCACGATCAGGCCGACCTCGCGGGCGCGGAGGATCCTGCCTAAGAATGAACGCCGTCCTTGGCTCACCGGGACGGTGTGCGTCACGCTCATGCGGCCACCTCCGGTGCGTGCGTCGCGGCGTACATCACATTCTGGGGAGTTGCCGTCGCGCGCGGCAGTTCCGCCGTAATCCGACCTTCACGCACCACGAGCACACGGTCCGCCATACCCATGACCTCCGGCAGTTCGGACGAAATCATCAGCAACGCGACGCCGGTTCCGGCCAGCTCGGACAGCAGGCGGTGCACCTCGGCCTTTGTGCCCACATCGATGCCACGGGTCGGCTCGTCCACGATCAGCAACTTCGGTTTTGTGGCCAGCCACTTCCCGAGTACGACCTTTTGTTGATTTCCGCCGGAAAGCATTTGTGCCTCGGTGTCGAGGGCATACATTTTGACCTGCAAGCGCGCCGCCCAGGTACGAGCGCTCGGCTCTTCGAGCGGTGCGATGATGAATCCGAATCGGGCCAGCTTGTGGCGGATCGCGAGAGTGATGTTGCTCTGTATGCCCGCCGTCATCGCCAGGCCCTGCTTGCGCCGGTCCTCGGGAACGAAGCCAATGCCGAGTCGCATCGCCGCCGCGGGGCTCGTCCGGGGCACGCTGATACCGCCCATTCGAACCGATCCAGAGTCGTAGGGGTCCACGCCGAACACTGCACGGGCGATCTCACTTCGACCGGCACCGACGAGGCCGGCCAGGCAGACGATCTCACCCGAACGCACGGTGAAACTGACGTCCTGGAAAACTCCGGCGCTGGTCAGGTGCTCCACCTCGAGTACGGGTTCGCCGATCAGTGCTTCCTGCTTGGGGTACAGGTTGTCGACGCTTCGACCAACCATTTGATGGATGATCTCGTCTTCGGTCGTGACGGTCGTCAAGTTCGTGGCGACGTAACTGCCGTCCCTCATGACGGTGATGACATCGCAGAGGGCGAACACCTCGTCAAACCGATGGGAGATGAAGATGAGGCCCTTTCCCTCGTCGCGGAGCTGGCGTGCGATGCCCATTAGACGCTCGACCTCGATTCCCGACAGCGCCGCAGTCGGCTCGTCCATGACGATGACCTTGGCGCCGACCGAGATTGACTTGGCGATTTCGACGACCTGCTGGTCTGCGATCGACAGTCCTCGCGCCTCGCGGTCGGGATCGATCGGCACGCCAAGCCTTTGCGTGAGCTCGCGAGTCTCGCGGCGCATTTTCGCGCGGTCCAGCGCGCCAAATCGGGTGTACGGCTGACGGCCAACGAAGAGGTTCTCGGCGACCGAAAGGTCGGGGAACAGCGTTGGCTCCTGGTAGATGACAGCGATGCCCGCGGCTTTTGCCTCGCGCGTATTGTGAAAGTCGACGCTTTCCCCATCCAGCAGAAATGTGCCAGCGTCGCGGCGGTACAAACCGCCGATGATCTTGACGAGCGTCGACTTGCCCGCGCCGTTCTCGCCGATGACGGCATGGATAGAGCCGGCCTTGAGGACCAGCTCTGCGTTGACCAGCGCGGCCACCGCGCCGAAAGTCTTGGTAACGCCATGGAGTTCCAACAGTGCGGTGTCATTCATGCTGCGCTCACGTCGATTTCGATCACATAGGTACGGCTCTCGCCCGGCTCCAGTCGGGGCAACGTGCCGTTGGCGCGTGCAGCGGCGCGGCCCTGGATTTCGGGGGTGTTTGCAGGTTCGAGACCCAGCACATAGTGCTTTGTGGCGGTCAGTTTCCATTGAAAGATCGCCGGTAGCGTCTCGGAGTAACGGAGGGTGAATGTCAATCCCCGGGCCGCGTTGGTCACCCGGGCGACGCGCTCATCGCCAGCGGTGTGGATATAGACCTGCTCGCGCGTGCCGGCCTTGGGCTCACCAATTTCAGCCCGCTGGTTGAAACCAGTGGCCGCGTCGGGGTCACGGGACGTTACGGAGGCGGCGGGGATGTCGATGACGGTCCCAGCGTCGAGCAGCGGCCACCCGAGGTTGACGTGGTAGAGCACCATGTGCGGGCTCATGCTCTCGCCCTCGTTCGTCACGGTGTCCTCGATCGTGAAGGAGGTGGACCCGACACGCGAGGTGATGCGGCGGCGCAGCACGAGATTCTCCTGGAATACGCCCGTCTGGCGTACCTCGCCGGCCACGGTGATCAGCGCGGGCGTCACTGTGACCTCCGTCACCCGCGCCGGCACGGCCCCGATGCGGCCGTGCATGCCGGACACGCCATCCTCATCGTCGGCGGGCGGGCCGAAGGTGTCGAGTCCACAGGTCGTCACGAGGCCACCGCCAAAGGTGCGCAGCCACCCTCGCCCGGCAGGCTCGTATGCGTCGGAACGCGTGATGCCAGTCGATGAGAGCCAGGCAAGCGGGATCCCATTAATGGTCGCGGCACCAATATCGAGGGCGCGGTCGGGATGAACGTCGAACTCGAACCCGCCGCCGTTCACCACTCGGAATCGGCGAGCCCCACGTGCCGGACCATCATCCTCAACGAAGCGATCGACGCGCGCGACCTGATCAAGCGATCCGACCCGGAGGAGGGCCTGGCCGACCGGGGTTCCGAAGATTTCAGACAACGCCCAGCTCCAGATTTCCGGGACCGAAATGCTTCAGGATGACGATGTCATCGGTTGCGCTGCGGTTGGTGATCGTGACGCCAGCACGGGCCGCCGATTCGGAGACGAAGAACTCGTCCTGGCTGAGTTGCCCGAAACGGATGAGCGTCGCTGCCTGCGCGTCATGCACTCCGAAAGTGCCGCCGCCCTGAACAAAGAGGGCGCCGTAAGCATCCTGGTCCCTGATCGTTACCGTTTGGCCTGGGCGTACCGTGAGCTCTTTGGCGCTAAATGAGGTGGAGCGGAAGACGATCCAGTTCTCGACATAGCTTGAACCGCCGTCGGCCGCTGACGTGGAGGTGCTGTACGGACGCATGAACCGGTTGGGTACAAAATCGACGTCAAGATTCTTTTTCCAGTCCAAAAGGTCGAGAAGAAACTCATAGTCGCCGTGGTGCGTTGGGGGCACGTCCTTCCAGAGCAACTCCTCGGGGACCTCCTTGTTGTTACTCCACGATTCGCACATTGCGAACACGTCGCTGGCGGATTGCGGCTCATAGGTGCAGATGCTCGCCGGAGCGTGCAGAACACCCGCCGGAATGTCCCATCCCGTTCCAAGTTGAGTTCGGTATCCGAGCGACAGATCGGTGATGCGATTGTCGCCACCATCGGCGAAGCGCATGAGACGCTCCTTGACCTGGTCGCGGGTAGTGCCCGGCTGAAATCCGAAAAAGGAGATGGGTTGCAGGCCCAGGTTGTCGTTCATATGGGGCGAGTAGTAGTACGCCTCTGGCTTTCCTACCTTGTCGACGAGTGCGGCCTTCTCGTCAGAGTGGTGCACGTGGAAGGGCAGGGGCATCAGGTTGTCGTAGAACTTGGAGTACATCGTCCAGCCTCCGAAGCGGTCCCACAATCGCGACCCGATCACGTCGGCCTTATGGTGCTCGACAAAATCATCGAAGGGCAGGAGGCCGCCGTCGGGGTCGACGACGAGGCTGAGGCCTTCGTGGGCCCCGGTGAGTGGACCGTTGTCAGCGCGAATCGACGAGGCAAGCCAGCGCTCGTCAATGCCGCCGCGCCCCTGGCCGAGCGGGAAATAGTCATCCGGGTGCAGTCGGATGCGCTTGCCAGGAGTGCAAAAAGCACGGGGAACCCAGGTGGGTGCAAACCGAACAATTCCCTTGCCGGCGTCCAACGCACGATCGTGCGCGGTTGCCGATGTGACGATATTTTCGTAGGCCTCAGAGGTCATCGGTGACACTCATCTTTCAGTTCGTGCATCACCCAGGAGGCAACGCTGCCAACAGGACCGGTTCAATGAACCGTCTTTTGGGACAGTAACACCACACTCGTTGTGCGTCAATATATTTATTCAACACACATTCGCTCCCACAAACTCAAGCAGATAAGTGTATTAGTGTTAGATAACGCGAAAAGTTAACATACAAGTTACAAAGAATCGAGACCGTGGTGGCCACAACCGGAAGTACCGAATCCGAAGAGCGACGCCGGCAATTGCTGGCCTCGCTTGAGCACGAGAACGTCATTCGACTGACCGAGGCCGCAGGGACTCTCGGTGTCTCAGCCATGACCATCCGTCGTGATCTGGCCGATCTCGAGGCGGAAGGACTGCTGCGCCGCGTGCGTGGCGGAGCGATCTCGGTCATCGGCCCACGCCCCTTCGAAGAGCGGCGTTCCGTGCGCTCGCGGGCGAAAGAACTCATCGCAGACAAAGCTCTGGCTCTGGTTCCACGTTTCGGTTCTATCGCTTTCGATGCGTCGACGACCGTTGGAACCATGGCGAGCAGGCTGGGTCCGAGGTCCGGTCTCATCGTGAGTACGAATTCCTATCCGACCTACGCGAGTCTCAAAGGAACCCTCGGAGTGAACCCCATTCTCATCGGTGGCGAGACGGAAGAATCAACGGACACGTTCGTGGGCCCACTGGCGGTACAGGCCGCCCAATCGTTGCGCTACGTCAGGTTCTTCGCATCGGCCAGTGCCGTGGACGCCACGTTCGGGACCACTGAGGTTTCGCTGGCCGAAGCGCAGATGAAGCAGGCCTTCGCTCGGGTGTCCAAGGAGATCGTGCTCTGCATCGACTCGTCGAAGCTGCACCAGCAGGCCACGGCGGCGTCCCTGGAATTGTCGAAGATTGCAGTTCTCATCACCGAGCTCGACCCGGGCGACAGCCAGCTCGATGAGTTTCGAGATCGCGTCGAGTTGCGCTGAAGCAGCCACGAACGAGTCGTGACCTTTCGTGTGCTTATTTGTTATGTTTCACAACTGCGCACATTTAGCGTATGGTCATCCAGCAGACCACCTTCACCGACGCAGGAGCAGGAGCCAGAACGATGACGAACCGAACCGCGGCCGAACTGGTCGCTCGCAGCAACAGGCTGGGCAGCGATCCCAAGGTTACAAACTTCGCTGGTGGAAACACCTCCGCCAAGGGCACCGACACCGACCCCGTCACGGGCGAGCCGGTCGAATTGATCTGGATCAAGGGTTCCGGCGGCGACCTCGGCACGCTGGCCGCCTCCGGTCTTGCCGTGCTGCGCGTCGACCGGTTTCGCGCCCTGCAACACGTGTACCCGGGGGTGGAGCGCGAGGACGAGATGGTGGGAGCATTCGACTACTGCCTACATGGCACCAATGGTGCGACACCGTCGATCGATACCTCGATGCATGCATTAGTCGATGCCCAGCACGTCGACCATCTGCACCCCGACTCGGGCATCGCGATCGCAACCGCCACCGACGGCGAAGCGCTGACCAAGAAGATTTTCGGCTCCAAGGTGCTTTGGGTACCGTGGCGCCGACCCGGATTCCAACTCGGACTCGACATCGCTGTGCTCCAGAAGCAAAATCCGGATGCCATTGGGTGCATCCTCGGCGGACACGGCATCACGGCGTGGGGCGAGACATCGACTACATGCGAGGCGAACAGCCGCTGGATTATCGACACCGCCCAGGCCTACATCGATGCGATGGGTTCGAAGACACCGTTCGGTGCTGCAGTCGCCGAGAATACCGCGCTGCCACAGCACGAACGCCGAGCCAAAGCCGCCGCTCTCGTTGCCACGATTCGAGGCATCGCCTCGCAGGACAAGCCGATGGTCGGCCACTTCACCGACGACCCCCGCGTGCTGGAATTTCTCGGTAGTGCCAATGCAGCCAAACTTGCTGCTCTCGGCACAAGCTGCCCAGACCATTTTCTGCGGACCAAGGTCAAGCCGATGTTGCTCGACTTGCCGGCCGGAGCATCCGTCGCAGCGTCTATCGAGCGACTGAAGACACTCCATGAGGCCTACCGCGTCGACTACACCGCCTATTACGACAAGCATGCAGCCTCAGACAGCCCCGCCATGCGCGGCGCAGATCCGGCCATCGTTTTGGTTCCTGGGGTCGGAATGTTCAGTTACGGTGCCACGAAACAGGTCGCTCGCGTGGCCGGGGAATTCTATCTCAACGCCATCAATGTCATGCGGGGCGCCGAGGCGCTCTCCACCTATGGCCCGATCTCCGACGCAGAGAAATTCCGCATTGAATATTGGGCACTCGAGGAGGCGAAGCTGCAGCGGATACCGAAACCCAAGAGCCACCAAGGCCGGATCGCCCTCGTCACCGGAGCGGCATCGGGCATTGGCAAAGCCATCGCCATACGGCTCGCGGCTGATGGCGCCTGCGTCGTCGTCGCGGACCTCGACCTGGAGAAGGCGCAGGCGGCGGCAGCGGAATTAGGTTCCGTCGATGTGGCCATCGGCGTCGCTGTCGACGTCTCCGACGCCGACGCCGTGAAAGCCGCGGTCGATGCAACGCTGATGGCATTCGGCGGTCTGGATCTTGTCGTGAACAACGCCGGGCTGTCCATTGCGCGCTCATTGCTGGAGACCACTGAGACCGAATGGGATCTGCTCCACAACGTCATGTCCAAGGGATCGTTCCTGGTCTCGCGCGCCGCAGCGAGCGCCCTCATCGAGCAGGGAATGGGCGGCGATATCGTCTATATCTCCTCGAAGAACTCGATCTTCGCTGGCCCGGATAACATCGCATATTCGGCGGCAAAGGCCGACCAGTCACACCAGGTTCGGTTGCTCGCTGCTGAGCTGGGCGGGTATGGAATCCGCGTCAACGGCATCAACCCTGACGGTGTCGTGCGGGGTTCTGGCATCTTCGCGTCGGGCTGGGGCGCTAATCGGGCCAAGACCTACGGCGTCAGTGAAGAGAACCTGGGCCAGTTCTACGCTGACCGAACTATATTGAAACGGGAGGTCATTCCCGAGAACGTCGCTGACGCGGTGTGGGTGCTCACCGGCCCCGCATTGAGCCGGACGACGGGTGTGCATATCCCGGTCGACTCCGGCGTCGCCGCCGCGTTCCTGCGATGACCCGATGACCCGCGCAGCTGTCGCCGCAATCGATCTCGGCGCGACCAGTGGACGTGTCGTGGTCGGTCGCTTCGACGCTGACACTGTGCGCCTCGACGTAGTCGAGCGATTCTTGAACAACCCCGTGCGCTGCTGGGAGGGAACAACAGACGGGCTGCACTGGAACGTGCTCGAACTGTTTCGTTCAGCCCTGATCGGCCTCCGCAAAGCAGTGATTGAGGAGCCTGATCTGCGCAGCATCGGAATTGATGCCTGGGGGCTCGACTATGGGTTGTTGCGTGGCGGTGCGCTGCTCGGTAATCCCTACTCGCACCGCGACGAGCGCACACTCGAGGGCGTGCGGGCGACCCATGAGCTCGTCTCGCAGAAGGAGCTGTATGCCGCCAGCGGTATGCAGTTCATGCCGATAAACACCGTCTATCAGTTCACCGCCGACCGGCTTGCCGGACGGGTGCAAGCTGGCGATACAGCCCTGTTGATACCCGATCTCATGGGGTACTGGCTGACTGGCGTGCCTGTCGCCGAGCACACCAACGCCTCGACGACGGGTTTGCTGGACATACACACGCGAGGTTGGTCGACCAAGCTGGCGAACAGCCTCGGGTTCACAGCGAGCCTGTTCCCGCAGTTGGTCGAACCTGGAACGACGCTCGGCCCACTGCTGCCGACCGTGCGAGCCGAGGTTGGCGGGCAGATCCCCGTTGTCACCGTGGGGTCGCACGACACGGCCTCAGCCGTGGTCGGAGTGCCTGCCCGGGGCGATGAATTCGCCTACGTCTCGTGCGGTACCTGGGCGCTCGCCGGGGTCGAACTGGAAATGCCCGTGCTCAGCGAGGCGGCCCGCGTCGCCAATTTCACTAACGAGAGCGGGCTGGACGGTCGCATCCGCTTTCTGCAGAACATCACGGGACTCTGGCTGCAGTCGGAGAGCATCCGCACGTGGGAGCGGGCGGGACTTCAGATCGACCTTCCTGCACTCATCCGTGAGGCCGCGGCCCTACCGCGCGGTTCGGTGTTCGATGCCAACGATCCGCGCCTGCTCACGCCTGGCGACATGCCCGCGCGCATTGCGCAGTGCTGCCTCGAGGCCAATCAGCCTGTGCCGCACACTCTGGCGGAGGTCACGCGCGCAATTAGCGAGAGCCTGGCCGAGGCGTTTGCACACACCGTTCGCACCGCTTCGGAGCTGTCGGGCAAGACCGTGAGGGCCATCCACATCGTTGGCGGCGGATCGCAAAACGCCCTCCTGTGCCAGTTGACCGCCGACCGCAGTGGACTGCCCGTGATCGCTGGTCCGGTCGAGGCAACCGCCTTCGGAAACGTGCTCGTGCAGGCGCGCACCGGGCGGCTCATCTCGGGCAGCCTCGAGGCGATGCGGGCCGTCATAACCCGGTCGGTGACGCTGCAGCATTACGCGCCGCGCGGGTGACATCGCGCCGGAATACGCCCGCACGGGAGGGGGTTGATCAAGCGTTTCTGGTGCACCGGCATATTCCGTCTGTCAGACTCGGCGTTAATCGCACGACGCGACCACCGAACTGAATGGATTCCATGAGCAAGCACCTTGTTGTCGGAGCCGGCCTCATCGGCCGCCCCCTGGCCGAACGCCTCGCGGCCCGCGGCGACACCGTGACCATTGCCACCCGCTCGGGCTCGGCCGCCGCAGGCGCGACTGCTCTGGTACTGGATGCGAGTGATCCGGCAGCTTTTACGCACGCCGCAGCTAATGCTTCCACCATCCTTCTCTGCACGAATCCGCCCTATACCGATTGGGCTGCACAATGGCCGCCCATCTACGAGGCGGTGATTGCCGCCGCATCCGCTACCGGTGCCAGGATCGTCGTGATGGGTAACCTGTATTCCTATGGGTCACCGACCGGCGCCATGACCGAACACTCGAGCGAAACGACCACCGAAGCCAAGGGACTCATTCGCCGCGAAGGTTGGGCAAAGTTGCGCGCCGCGCATGACGCCGGCCACATTCGTGCTGTCGAGGT
Organism: Cryobacterium sp. N19; assembly: GCF_002929595.1. Lineage (NCBI taxonomy): Bacteria > Bacillati > Actinomycetota > Actinomycetes > Micrococcales > Microbacteriaceae > Cryobacterium > Cryobacterium sp. N19. The sequence goes on from NZ_PJJR01000046.1 coordinate 33,814, forward strand.
GCGGGCCAGTGACTACTTCGGGCCTGGGGCCACCGGCACCGCGCACCTGGGCGAAGCGTTTTTCACCGCTGTTCTTCGCTCAAAGACGGCTCATGTCGTGGGTAAGCCGCACCTCGCGCACAGCTGGAGCTACCTGCCCGACATCGTGACCACGCTCATCGCCGCGGCAGACTACACCGGCGACTGGGGCCGAATCTGGCACGTTCCGAGCGGTACCGTCAGCCGTGTCGACATCGTTGGGCAACTCAATGCGCACTACGGCACACGGGGAAAAGTCACCGGCTATCCGCAGCTGTTGCTGCGGTCCCTCGGGGTGGCCAATCCGATGATGCACGAAGTGTGGGCGTCGAGTTACCAGTTCGTGGTGCCGTTCGTGATTGATGCGACCGAGACCGAGCGTGAACTCGGTGTCGCCGCCACGTCGTGGAACGAGGCACTCATCGCCACCGCAGAGAGCTACCGCAGCCAGATCTGATCGAGGCGCTTCTGCAGCCGGTGCCTCAGCTCACGTGTACGTGCGGGCGCCGTTTGGCGTTCGGCTCCGACTCACGCAACACTTCGCGGGTCACCGGTGCGATCTCGCCCTGGCCGGTGACGAGGAACTTGAACATATTCGAGATGGGGTTGTTCTGGGTCCACTCAAAATAGATTTCCGGGATGATGCCGGTCTGGTCACGAATCTCCAGAAGCACGGCCGCAATCGTGTTCGGCACATTGCCGCTGGTCACCTGGAGAACCCGGTAACCGTGTTTGGCCACGCCGCTCACGACGAGATCTTCCTCAAAGTCCGACGAGTCTGAGGGGAGCACTTCGAGAAAGATGATCGGTGAGCCGGTCGGTATATTGCCGAATCGGCGTTCGTCGCGGCTCTTATCACGGTACTCGGTTTCGGTGTCTTCGTCGGGCTCGTGGGAGATGATTCGCACGACGTCGTAGTCCTCGGCGTCGCCCGTGACGAAATCGAGGGCCGAGGAATCCAAAGTGATCGACGTCGCCCTGAGTTGGAACGACCGACGCACGCGCGAGACGAGGGAAGTCACCATGATGCCCACGATGAACAGGGCGGCGATGCGCACGCCGTCGGGGCGTTCGACGATGTTCGCGATGGTCGTGTACGCCATGATCGCGGCGATTATGCCGAAACCAATGGTCGGCCAGCGTTGCCGTCTTTTGCGGGCGGACAGGGTGACCGCGACGGATGCCGACGTCATCAGCACGAGCACGCCCGTTGCGTAGGCACCGCCCTGGGCGTCGACGCTGGCCTGGAAAGCAATCGTGATCACGAAGGCGATCCCGATGAAAACCAGTACGAGCGGGCGCACGGCCCGGGCCCATTGCGGTGCCATGCCGTACCGCGGCAAGTACCGAGGCACGAGGTTAAGCAGACCGGCCATAGCGGATGCCCCAGCAAACCAAAGGATGCAGATGGTGCTGATGTCGTAGACGGTGCCGAATGCGTTACCGAGGTATTCGTGGGCGAGGTAGGCCAGGGCGCGACCGTTGGCGGGGCCGCCGGGCTGGAAGGCGGCCTGCGGGATCAGAAACGTGGTGACCAGGCTCGACGTGATCAGGAAACCGCTCATGATCAGTGCCGCTGTGGTGAGCAGCCGTTTAGTGCCGCGTATCCGGCCGACGGGATTGTCGTCGCTGTCGGTCGGGCTTCCCGTAACCTGCGGCATCACGGCCACACCGGTCTCGAAGCCGGACAGGCCCAAGGCCAACTTGGGAAACACGAGCAGTGCGATCCCCACCATGACGAGCGGATTACCGTGCTGCACGGTGAGCGCCGCCCACCAATCCGTGATGACCACGCTATTCGTCGCCACGTGCTCAATCGCAACCATGATGACGATCAGGTTGAGAATGAGGTAGACCGCAACAAGAACCACGGCGATGCTGATTGCTTCCCGAAAGCCGCGAAGGAAGACAATTCCAAGCAGGGCGATGATGAACAACGTGATCGGTACTTCCTGACCGTGAAACCAGGTTGGCGTGAACGGATTCTCGACTGCGTGAGCCGTGGCATCCGCTGCCGACAAAGTAATCGTGATCATGAAGTCCGTTGCCGCGAACCCGAGCAGAACCAGCACGAAGAGCTTGCCCGACCACCACGGCAACAGCTTCTCCAACATATGGATGGAACCGGATCCCCGAAAACTCTCGGCAGCCACTCGCCGATACACCGGCAGGGCACCGAGCAGCGTCAGGGCGACGAGCACGATGGTCGCGATCGGCGACAACAGCCCCGCAGCGAGTGCCGCGATCGCCGGCTGATAGCCCAGCGTCGAGAAATAGTCGACACCGGTCAGGCACATCACACGCCACCATGGCTGCGTCTTTTCGGCCGTGGCCGCGTGCGGTCCCACCCGCGATCCCTGACGGTCCCCAGTGTCTTGCAATAGCCACGCTTTGACACTTTTGGCCGAAGCCCGCGATATGGTCACGAGCACACCCTACGCCCTCGCAAACTACCGCAAGAATTGCTTTCACTTTCATTTACTGCACGCTTCTCGCTGCGGCCGAACAAGGGGGCAAGCCGCCATCTGGTGACCCCTACTCGACCTGTACGCGACGTTTGCGGTTGCGTGGTTGTGAGCGCGAGAGAGGACCACCGCAAAGATCAGGAAGACGGCTGTGCTCAGCCATCCGCTTATCTCTCCCAGCTGCGGAATTACGAGCAGCCCGCTCACTCCCAGCAGAATCAGCACCCCGGCCAAAACTGCGAACAACCGCATGCCATAAAGCAAGATGAAGACGAGGTAGTGCCCGCCAACGAAGAAGAGCTCAGCCGGAAAGAAGGGTACGGGCTCATAGCTCCCGAGGGCGACGGCAATCAGCAAGCCGAGGGGCACGGTAAACGCGCACTGCATCGCCAATGCCGCCGAAGAAGAGCGCAGCCATACCGCCAGCAACGGAGCCCCAAGTGAACACCGCGCTCGCCGCCGCCCAGATGACCGCGGACACCAATGGTCCAGGGAAGCCGGCACGATAGATTCGTCGAACATCGGCCTGTGCTTGTGAAATGTCCATGACATCCACCGTGATCGAGCCGAAGAGCGAGTCGCACACTCGTCAGAGCCCACTTCGATCATGGCGCACCAGTCGCGACAGGACCAATCAGAGCCGCGTTGCGACGCTGTGTCAGAGCGCGCGAGTAGCTTCAGCAGCAGTCTTCGTGCTCGACGTCGCGTTCCCCGGTGAGCGCAGCCACGGGCACTTTGCAGGCGTCGCCACGCCAGGCCTCGAAGCCTTCCCGAACGGCGAAGACCACGATCACGAGGGCTGCAACCGAGTCCGCCCACGCCCAACCAAAGAGCGTGTTCAAAAGTAGCCCGACCAGCAGGGCTGCGGAAAGATAGGAGCAGATCAGGGTTTGTTTCGAGTCAGCGACCGCCGAAGCAGAGCCCAACTCATGGCCGGCGCGACGCTCGGCGAAGCTCAGAAAGGGCATCACCAGTAGGCTGACCGCTGCCAGCACAATGCCGACCGTGCTGTGCTCCGCTTCGCGAACGCCGAAGAGGGACAGGCCGGCATCCACAATCACATACGCGGCGAGAGCGAAGAACGCCCACGCGATGACTCGCAGCGCGGTCTTTTCTCGCTTCTCCGGATCAGGCGCTGCGAACTGCCAGGCGACAGCGGCAGCGGAGAGGACCTCCACGATGGAGTCCAGGCCAAACCCGATGAGGGCGGCTGACGATGCCACGCTGCCGGCCGCGATCGCAATGATGGCTTCGATGACGTTGTAGCCAATGGTCGCCGCGACGATCCACCGAATCCGGCGGCGGAGAACCTGCGTTCGGTCAGGCTGGATCGCAACAACTCGGTCATTGCTGGAGAGGCTCATGCGTCGTTCCCGCAGCACAGCGGTACGTCGCAGTCCTCATCGACGCAGCCGACACCGTCATCGATAGCGAGCACCACATCCATCAGGGCGATTAGCGCCCTGGTCACGTGAGGATCCGCGATCTCATAGCGAGTCGAGCGTCCCTCCGGAACGACGGCCACGATTCCGCAGCCTCTGAGGCACGCCAGGTGGTTGGATACGTTCGACCGCGACAACTGCAGCTCGCGCGCCAACGCACCCGGAAACCCCGGGCGTTCGAGCAAGGAGAACAGGATTCGAGACCTGGTGGGATCGGCCATCGCTCGACCCAACCGGTTCATCACGTCAACCCGCGAGGCAATAGTCAGCATCCACTGACATTACAGCAGGGGCTGACCAATCACCACGGTCCTGCCAACGCAGTGTCAATTAGTACTGATCGTGCCCGATTGGATCGGCCCGGAGGCGGAGCGCGACCCACAGTCCACATCGGCGGCAGATGTAGGCATTGTCGCTGAGGGCGTGCAGCCTGCGGCGCGGATAGCTGCGACCGCAGCAGGAACAGGTGAGTTCTGGGGTGTTATCCATGAGCCGCGAGCGCTGCCTCAATCTGTTCTTGGGTGGGAGCTCCGGCCATTCCGTTCGGCGTTACATAAATCCGGCAGGCGAGATCGCTGGTGCGGCCATCCGTCGGGAAGAGATCAACACCGTCGACGAGGATCGTTGGCGACCCAGCAAATAGGACTTGCCCGGCTGTCTCGGCGGAATCGATCAGTGTGGATGTGATCACTGTGTTCGAGTGCATCGTGTTGTCGACGGCGCGCTGCAGGCGGATGAGGGCCTGTACCGAGTTCGGACAGCCTGCAATGTAGAGCAGCTCGATTGTTGTCATGGATTCTTTTCCTTTTGAGGGGGCCATCCATATCATCCAACGGATGCGTCGCCTCGCGATACCGCGGATGGACAGAAATCAACGTGGGTACCCAGTATTTTCCGCAGGACAGTCTTTCAGGTCGATGCGAGCTAGTTGTAAATCTCGATGAGGCTCGGGTCGGTCAGCTCAATCTGAGCGACACCTTCGTACAGTGTGATTTGGCCGGAGGTGCACAGGGTCACGCCGCCGTCAATCGGCTCAAGGTCGCCGACGTCCCAAACCACGATCTGAAAACGTTCCGGGTCGGGGTAGTCGCGACCGAGGTTGAGGAACACGTCGTCTTCCGAGTTGCCGCCGCCGGCGAGTGGCCCGCAGACGCGCTGCGTCGAACCGGCGTAGTCCACAGCATGGTTCCAGGGGATCCCGCCGCCAGGCTGCTCTTCCGCGGCCGCGGCAAATGGGAGCGGGGTTGGAGCGCCAGGAGCCGGATCTGCCTGGTAAACCCAGTTTCCGTTGCGGTCCTCGACGCAGCTAAGCTCTACGGCCTTCCGCTGAGCCAGACCGGCCGGTGCCGCGACGAGCGCAGCGCAGGCGGTGGCAGGATCGACCGGCGATGACTCTTCGGTCAACAGTTCAGCCGCGTTGGGCTCGTCATAGGAATAGGAGCCCGAGCTGCAGGCGGTGAGCAGAAGCATCGAAGACAGGGCCGCAGCAGCTGTCAGAGCGGCGATTGGAGCGCGAGGCGATCGGGGCATGGGCAAAGACTAGGGCATCGCCGACGGACGTGTGTGTCCCAGTCCGAATGGGCGTCCAGCGGGCAGCATGCCCCCTTCGGCCGAACACGTCACGAGAAAATCGCGGCCGCTGAACGACTAATACGCGGAGACTCGAACCAAGAACATCACATTCCGAGTCATCTTCATCAAGACTTCGAAGTCGCACAGATTCGGAACTCCCCCGACAACCGGCACGAAAGGGGCACCACGGGCTCACGAGCCTGGGCTAACCTAGCGGGATTCGGACATGACTTCATCGCGACCGCAACTGCCAAAACCCCCCAATTGACCGGAGATTTTTTACAAAGCTGGGGTACCTGGACTCGAACCAAGAACAAATGATAGCCGTCGGGGTGGCCGTGCGCACCTGCATACGGGGCAGACTTCCGCGGAATTCCGCGGTTCTCATGGGGTTTAGTGTACGCGCTGTACGGTGAAATACGGCCTGAATCTGGTCAGATTTTGGGGTTTATGGTTAGTTTCTGGTCATGGGCCGTACCTTTACGTGACCGGGCGCACGTTGGCGTCAGGCTCGCCAACAATGTCGCGCGCGTATCCGGTATTGCCCGGAACCCCTGGGAAGGCCTCGACCCCGCAACTCTGACCGCTTAGAGCGATCACTTCGATAACAGGCGAAGGCCCGTTACCTTGCCACTTCCCTATCCAAGCCGCGACACGACCGCCTTGATCAGTGGCCAGACACGCTCCACGGACTTGTGATTCACCCTTTCCGCGGAGGAATGCAGGGCCTGAAGCTCGGTGCCGATCGAGATGATATCGGAGACGGGCACCCGCCGACTAAACATGCCGAGCTCGAGAGAACACTGGGACACCTCGACGTTTGGCTCTGTGCCGAGCACGTCACGGTAGGCCTCCGATGCCGTCCGAAGGAGTTCCGATTGCGGACGATACGGGAACTCCGGAGCGTCGAGGCCGTAGAGTTCGCACACGACACCACCACCGGCGAGCGCCACGAGCGCCTGTACTCGCTCGATCAACTCGTGTTTCCGCGAGGTGAGGGCCGACGTCACCGTCGACATCACACGTGCACCTTCGGGAGTCGGCCGCAACGTTCCCACGTTGTTGGACGTCTCTACACGACCGGGCACGTGCAGATTCCAGCTGACCACCCCGTGAGGAATCAGCCGCAAAACAGACATGAGACGAAGCCCCGCGGCGTGTGAAAACGCGATGTCGGGACGGTGGGCATCTTTCAGCTCGACGCGAATCGCCGGGTCGGAAATCTGGTACTCACTCTTGAGAGCTGCATCCAGCTCGGCGATGAGCGCCTCGATCGAATCCAGGTGTATGTCCTCGAAAACGATGACAGCGGATGCATCGGCCGGGATGGCACTATTCTGAGCACCTCCGAAGGGGGTGGCGATGCGCAGGTCGTACGTGGCGGCCAACCGGTGCACCGCGCGGGCCAGCACCTGCAGAGCGTTCGCGCGCTCCAGCTGAATGTCGAATTCGCAGTGACCGCCATTGAGCCCACGCACCTCCAGCGACCGCGCAGTGGTCAAGGCATCCGGTGTTCGTTCAAACTCGCCCGGAACATCAACCGTGAACGTCACGTCCCCGCTGCACCCCGCCAGAATCTCTTCATCGGTAATCCAGTTGAAGTCGATCATGCGGCGCCCAGTGAGTTGCGCAACGTCGAACTGTCCGGCACCCACCTTCCCCTTCTCTTCCATGGCGGTGAGGACCGCTTCCAGCGGCGGATGAGGAATGTCCTTCGATTCCAGCAGCGCGAGAATGTAGGACACTCCTATTCCGTTGTCCGCCCCCAAAGATGTTCCTGCCGCCGAGATGTACTCGCCGTCCACGACGAGGCTCAGTGGTTGGTTCACAAAGTCGAATTCGACACCTTCGGCTTTTTCGCAGACCATATCCAGGTGGCCGTGCAGGATCAGGGGCTCGGCATTTTCAAGGCCACCCTGACCGGGCTTGCGCACGAGAACGCAGTGCAGGTCATCCTTGAATGCCTCCAGTCCACAGGAGCGCGCAAAATCCACGACCCACGTGGCGACCTGTTCCTCGTTCCCCGATCCTCTCGGGATGCTGGTGAGCACTTCAAAGAATCGTAAGACCTCGCGGGGTTCGAGGTCGTCGAGCACTCCAGAGTTGGTGGTTTCCATAATGTCCGCGGCAGGCATGTTTCCCTCTCTTGTACTACTTGACAATGCTTGATTTGTTGCGCGACATGGTGAGGGCAACCACTGCGATGATGACCGCGCCGTAGACCAAGCTCTGTGCTTGGGCGTCAATACCGACCGCAGTCGTCGCGATGGGAACGAGGGCAACGGTCAGCGCTCCGAAGATCACCGTGAGCGGATTCACTACGCCCCCGGAAATCGACGTCCCTCCGATCAGCGCTGCGGCGATGGCGGGAAGCAGCAGGTCGCTTCCTAGGCCGGTGGGCGACGCGGATCCCGCCTGCGCGATGATCGCGATGCCGGCGAGTCCAGCCGCGAACCCCGAGAGAGCGAAGGCCAGCACCTTGAGCGAGCGCGTTCGAACGGCCGAGAAGATCGCGGCGGACTCGTTCTTTCCGATGGCCGTCATTCCTCGGCCGATGCGGGTGTAGCGCAGGAGTACCCAAAGAGCGACCGCCAGTAGCACGCCCATCCAGAACGTCATCGGCACATTTGCGATTCCGCTTTCGTACAACGAACGAACGCTCTCCCCGTTGCTAGAGACATAGACGGTCGTGCGGCCGCTGGCTACGAGCGCGATGGCTTGAAAAATTCCCAGCGTGCCGAGTGTCAGCGCAAAGGACGGCACCTGCGCGTAGGCGAGGATTAGGCCGTTCACGGCTCCGAAGGCGGTGGTGGCAAGGAGAACGATCAGTGGCGATAGACCCGCTACGGGCCCGAGCGTGAGAGCAAGCAAGATTGCACCCAGCAGGCCAATCGCGGCATTCGACAAGTCGATCGACCCGACATTGAGCACCATTGCCTGCCCGAGTGCTAGCAAAAGGATGGGGGCCGACGACGACGCGATTATTGCTAATCCTCCTCCCCCGATGAAAGCTGGCGTGAGGATCGCAACGACGACGAGAATCGCAAGAAAGATGACGATCGGGCCAATCGCATGCCAGCCTCCGAGGCGCTTCACGGACGGCAACTTACCGCGGGCGGGGATGAGGACGGGTACGGCAATCTTCGTTGCCTCGTTATCAATCTTGGACATCAGAGCATCCTTTCGAGCAGGTCCAGAGTCGCGGGATTATCGTGACCGAGGTCGAAGACCCCCGAGATCCGACCGTCCCGCATCACCACGATGTCATCGGCGATATCTAACGCCTCATCGATCGTGTCGGGTATGAGAATAATTGCGGTGCCGCCATCGCACACCGACCGGATCTGCGCGTTGACTGTCTCCGCCGCACCCGGGTCGAGGCCTCGGAGCGGGTGGTCTAGCACGAGTGCCTTCAAATTTGAAGAGTTCAGCCACTTGGCGAGGACGACCTTCTGCTGGTTGCCGCCTGAAAAGTCTTGCAACATGTGCAGGGGCTCCCGAGGCCGAATGTCCAGCTTCTCAAACCACATCCGTGCCAAAGACAGCCTGCGTCGGGGAAGCTCGAACGGCCCAACGGCCGCGGAGCCGGGATGCGTGAGCGTGATGTTTTGATCCGCTGGCATTTCCCCCACCATTCCCTCAGTCTTGCGCTCCGCAGGCACGTAGCCGACCCCCAGGTCGACGGCACGTTTGATGGACAGCTGGTGCCCGGAGTATCCCGCGATCGAGACCGATCCGGAGTCAAAGCCTTCGGCCCCGAAGACCGCTCGCACCACGGACTCGCGGCCTGAGCCGCTGGTACCCAGAATGGCCAGGACTCGGCCGGGGTAGGCATCGATCGATACATCCGCATAGGATCCTGCCCGGGTGAGGTCGTGGATCGAGATGATTGGGCTGCTCGTCGCCTCAATACTCCGCCGGTTTCGAACAGCAGCGTGGGTCTCCCGACCAACCATGAGGCGAAAGAGTTCCTCTTCGGTAACGTCATCGACGGGGCGGTCGGCGATCAATTCACCATCGCGCATGACGACCACCCTGTCGCAGATGCGCATGACCTCGTCGAGTCGGTGCGAGACGAAGATAACCGAGCCGATGTCGCGAAGCTTGGAGATTTCCCTCTCCAAGATCGCGGTCTCCGTCCTTTCTAGGATTGCAGTTGGTTCATCGAGGATCACGAGAGGCGTCGTGTGGCTGGCGGCACTTACCCGGATCGCCCGCGCAATCTCGACCATCTGGCGATCAACGAACGACAGGTCGCTTACTCGTGTCTTCGGATTCAAGTGCGATCCGATGAGGTCGAGAGCCTGTGCTGCGTCCGCGTACAAGCGTCGCCAGTTGTACAGCCCTAGCCGATTGACACCGCCCCGGCCCATTGGTGTGTTGACCTCGATGTTTTCGGCGATTGTGAGGTTTGTGAAGAGAGATTGCTCCTGGTGAACGACCCCGATCCCCGCGCGCAGGGCATCAGCTGGTCCGCGGAACTGAACTTCCCGTCCGTTTACGGCGATTGTTCCTTCGTCGTGGCGATAGTTGCCCGAGAGCATCTTCAGCAGCGTTGACTTGCCCGCGCCATTCTCTCCAATGAGGCCGATGACCTCACCCGATTGAATATTAAGCGACACTTTGCGAACGGCACGATTCGATCCGAAGCTCTTGGAGACGCTGTCGAGGCGAAGCACTGCGGGAGTTGTGGTCACGTCGTTCACTTTGCCACCTGCAATCTGTCGCGCTGCGACCACGCGGCGAACACGATAGCGGCGACCAGGATCGCGCCGGTAACTGCCGACTGATAACTCGACTCAACGCCGGAGAGTATGAGTCCGTTGTTCAGGATCGTCAGCAGGAATACGCCCAATACGGTGCGCAGGATCCCCCCTTTTCCACCGCCGAGATGCGTGCCTCCGATGACAACCGCAGGAATGACGATGAAGAGCACTCCGGAGCCGACGGTCGGTGACCCGATGTCGAGTTGAACAGTGGCCAGGATGCCGCCGAGACCGCTCAGAAGCGCGGCAATGGCGAAGACGGCAACCTTTACGCGGAAAGCCGGAAGGCCCGCCGAGCGCACGATCGTTTCGCTGTTTCCAATGGCGAGGGTCACCCGGCCGATCCGGGTACTGCGTAGAACGAATATGCCGAGGCCGATGACGAGCAGCGCCACCCAGAAGGAGTTCGGAAGCCCGAAACTAATTCGCGAGGTCCAGCCCTTCAACCCCTCATCTTCAAGACGAGGGAGAAGGTCGGTTCCATAGAGCATGGTGGCGATTCCGAGGCCGACATACCACATTCCCAGAGTAACGATGAATGAGGGAACCTTCAGCGCGGTGAAGATGAGGCCGCTGGCGACACCGATCACAAGAGCTACGCCGAGCGCTATGACCCAAGCCCATGGCCCCAAGTCCGCTCCCCCCCGCGAGTTGGCGCTGAGAAGGATCCAAGTCATTCCGGTGGCCCCCATGACTCCCTCCACGGACAAGTCGATGGATCCAAGGAGGATGACCAGGGTCGCTCCCACGGCAACGATCAAGGGGATAGCGGACTGGGTAAGCACATTCTGAAGGTTGGAGGCAGTCAGAAAGCGTTCGTTGAGCAAAGAAAACACACCGATAAGAACGGCCAGAGCTACGAGTAAACTCAGCGGTTCGGCGAGACCGCGGAACCGAGCACGGCGCTCGATGCCGGATTCGCGGATCCTGATCGCAGTGGTGCTTATGCCCCCCGCGACCTGTTCCGCTACAACTTTGTGAACCATGAAAATTCTCCTCGCATATACAGATCTCGTACTGGTGATGCGGCTGTTCCCGGCCGTCGTCTGGTGACGAGGGCCGGGAACAGGCCGGCCGCAATGCGCTACGACTTGGGCAAAACCTCGGGGCCACCGCCGCCGACGAGGGTCGCCGGCTCGGTGTCCCACGGGCCAGTCTCGACAAGATTGTCAACGAAATCAGCTGCAGCCGTGTCAGTGTCGTACTTCGCGTAGTCGCCAAGCGTCTCGGGGGTTACGCACTTGATGTCAAAGAAGCTATCCCGCTTGTCCTTGGGCAGTTCGGACGGAACGATCTCGCCGATCGCGGCCTGGTAGGCCGTGTACAGACCGATGGCGGAGGCCATGTAGCCGCGGTGGAAGGTTTCCCCGACAATGGCATTGTTGCCGTAGCCCTCTTTCATCAGTTTTACCGTGTCGGGGTACAGACCGTCAGAGGCGAACTTCACCGAGTTCAGCAAACCGGCGTCATCGAAGGCTTGGAGCGCACCGAGCTGCATACCGTCATCGGCACTCCAGACACCATTGATCTGGTCGCCGTACTTAGCGATCAGGTCCTTTGAATTCTGGTTGGCCAGCTGCGGGTCCCAGTTCGAAGCCTGCTTCTCGAGAATTTTGATGTCAGGGTAGTTTTCACGCATCTCAGCCTCGAAGCCGGCGACACGCGTCGCGCTGGTCGTGCTGTCTTCCACGCCGGGGAACATGATTACGTTGCCCTTGCCCCCAAGTGCATCACCGATTGCCTTGGCATTGCAGCGGCCTGAGTCCACACCAGCGTGCTTCTGGAAGGCCACGAAGTTATCCCCCGCGTCCCAGGGCTCGAAGTTATCGGGTTTGTTCCACCAGATCGATACGTAGCCACCGGCACGCTTCACAGCGTCCACGATGGTCGGGGTGTCCGAGCTCGCTACCGTGTTGACGAACATCACGACCTTCTTGCCCTGCGCCAAGATCGCCTGAATCTTCGAGATTTCAGTCTGCGACGAACCCTGCGAGTCGATGATCTCGAGAGGAATGTCAAGTTTTTTGGAGAGGGCCTTAGCTCCCTCAATGTTGGCGATGAAGTAAGGGTTTGTGGTGTTGATGACGGATGCGACGAGGACGAGATCCTCTTTGGCGATCGGCCCCGAGGAACCGGTGGCGGTTCCACCCGCGGTCGACGTGCACCCGGCGAGAGCGAGCGCAGCAACAGCCGCGAAGGCGGCGAGGCGGAGCGCGCCGCGTTTGTTTCTGAGAGACATCTTTGACTCCTTTGTCGTGGGTAAGGCTTGATTTCAAGTCGTTTGCATTTTTATTCAGCAAATAAATTTTGATTCACTGTGAGGATATGGGTACTCGCGCGTGCACGCAAGAGAATTTCGCCGGACGGCCCACACGTGACCGATTCGTTACGATTTGGAACGAGAAAATCGTGCGTCAGCGCAGAGTTCGGAAGAAATCCCGAACGTCGTTCACGTAGATTTCCGGTTCTTCCAAGGGAGCGAAGTGACCGCCGGTGCTGTGGACGCGGTACTGCTGGAGGTTGAAGTACTTCTCCGTCCACGTTTTCGGCGGCTTGTAGATCTCGCCCGGGTAGATCGAGACCGCGGTCGGCACTCCCACGACCGGGAACCGGTTGTGGCTCGGCGTCCACGGGTTACCCCGGCACTCCCAGTAGTACCGGGACGAGGTCCCACCCGTTCCCGTCAGAAAGTACACCGCGGCGGTCGTGATCAGGTCTTCCTTTGGCCACACACGCTCGAATGACTCTGTGCCGCTGCCACGTTCCGCGAGGCCCCAGAAATAGCGCTTCTCGGTAATCCAGGCCAGCTGGGCCGCAGGCGAGTCGGTGACGAGCGCCGCGAGCGTCTGTGGCTTCGTCAACTGGATCTCACCGTAGCCACTCTCATTCTCGACGAACAACTTGCCACGTTCGAACCAGCCGGATTCGTCGGCGGAGTACTCGCTCGCCGCCGGCAGTCCCAAAAAGGTGTCATACTCGACGCCGTCGGGCTGGTCGGGATGATCCGGAAGATAGTGCGACATCTGCGCGGGAAAATGTGTGTACACCCCGATGACGTCAGATTCGTACTTGTGCCCGTGCTGCTGGGCGATGAGCGCGCCCCAGTCCCCCCCTGCGGTGGCGTAGCGGTCGTACCCCAGAATCTGCTTCATAAGAACGTTCTCGAGATCGGCGGTCTTCCAGAAATTCCACCCTGTCTCCGTCAGCGGAGACGAAAACCCATAGCCAGGCAGGGAGATCAGAACGACATCGAAGGAATCAGACTCCAAACCGCCGAACCTTACCGGATCCGTCAGAGGCTCAATAATTTTTCGTACGTCCCAGAAAGTCCAGGGCCAGCCATGGTGGAGAAGCAGCGGCTTCGGGTTCGGCCCCTTGCCGCGCACATGGATGAAGTGCAGGGGCACGCCCATCACGTCCACCTTGAAGTGTGGGAGTTCGTTCATCTGGCGCTCCACAGCACGCCAATCGTACTCGTTGATCCAATAGTCAATGAGGGTGCGGTGGTAGTCGGTATTGTAGCCGTAGCGCCAGTCTTCGTTCCCAAAATCCTGCGGGAATCGTGTGCGTTTCAGCCTCTCCATCATGTCGTCCAGATCCGCGTCGGGGATGCGGATCTCGTACGGCTGGACATCAAACGAATTCGACAACCTAGAACCTCCTCGTTCTGCGTCGCACGCGTGAAGTATGTTTTTATTCATCGACTGCGTGTATATTCACTCTATATCCCAACCGGGATATATCTGTCAACGAATCGTGCTCGGTCAGAAGAATCAGCGTGTTGCGGCTGCTGGTGGAATCGGTTGGAATCACTGCCGATGACGCCGATCGAGGCCAGCGCGAACGGAAATGTCCGCGGAAGCGCCCCATCAGCGACGTCGCTGCAGTCGAGCTAACGCTCGCGAATCGGAACCAAAAAAATCGTTGTCCGGCTTTTGCCGCACGCCATCGCTGCAGGTGCAATCATCTCGAGAAAGAGAAGTGGACCATGGGCACTGCCCTCGACAAATATGCGGACATGAAGCCCAATTGGGACTACCCGGTCATTATCGAGTCCCACATCAATGGGATCCGTACGAAAGAGATGAACCCCAACACGCCAATTTCCTATGACGAGATTGCGGAAGACGCGATTCGTTGCTGGGAAGCCGGCGCCGGCGCGATCCACGCCCACAACACTAGCTTCGATCTCATGGGCGCAGACGCATACAAGGACTACATGCGCACCTGGGACATGGTGTTGCAAAAACACCCTGACATCACCTGGTACCCGACGACCTGCAATAACCTTCGCCTCAAGGGAGACGAGAACGGGCTTCAACACGTCCCTCTACTGATTGAAAAGGCAAATGTTCGCATTGCCTGCGTCGATACAGGGCTCACCCTGTTCGCTACAGAAACGGATGCCGAGGGCTACCTCGCCGGGCCGGAATTCGGGTTCAACTACGAGCGGGTGGGCAGCCAAATCAAAATGCTGCGCGAGCACGGCACCCCCATGGTCTTCGGCGTCTACGAACCAGGCCACCTTCGCCACGCCATGCACTACGTGAACAAGGGGCTCTCCACACCCGGCTCTATGTGGGATTTCTATCTCATTGGCGATTACGGTCTGACTGCCACAGAACCCATCGGAACGAACGGCATGAAGCCGAGCCTTGAAAGCCTGTACTACTACCTCTGGATGATCGAGGAAGCCAAGGTCAAGCATCCGTGGTACATCTCGATCTGGGGTCAGGGTGCGCTCGACGACACCTCAATCCTCCGGAGGGCGATCGAGCTGGGGGGCCACATCAAAACTGGACTGGAGCTGTTCTATGATCCGGCCCGCAACCCGACAAACCTGGAACTGCTGCAGCAGGCGCAAGAGATCGCTCGGGAGGTCGGCCGACCCATCGCGACCGCGGACGAGGCGAGAGCCCTGTACAACATCCGATGATGCGCAAATGACGAAAATATTTCGCGGAGTCCTCTTCGTTCAAATGTGAGACTAGTTACGTACGCGTTTCGACAATTTGGCTTGCCTGCGGGCGTGCCCATGCCGAGTGTCGTTGTTGGAGCCCGGTCACGAGCTCGTTCACTATTTCATCGAGTGTTCCTCGTACACCCTCATCACGCAGGCTTCCCAGGCTTGCGGGCGACCACTCAAGGTTCATTGCACCGTAGACCGCATCCACGACTGGTCGCAGTCCCTCGGGCTTGTCAAGAACAATGCAGGCGGTGAGGAGCCTGGCCCGGCGCATGGCGCGCTGAGCGATACCTACAACTTTCACTCGCCCTCGGGCATTGACGCTATGGTCACCCGCGCAGTACTCCCCGACGACGGGACCGACTCGAGCGTCGAGGCCGAGGTCGCCCAGCACATCTCGAAAGCAATCGGCGCCCACCTCAAAGGCGGCTATGTGATTACCGTAGAACTCCAAGGGGGCCATGAGATCGATAATCAGGCAGGTCTGATCGTAAGCCACCGCTCGTCCCCCCGCGAGGCGGATCACCGGGTCAAAGCCGAACCTGCGAGCGGCCGCTGAGGCTGCGGCGAATTCGGGCATCAAACTCTCGCGTCGGCTGAATGCCACCGTTGGAATCGGGCGATATGCCCTGATCCGAGCATGAGCATTAACGTCCTGTTGCATCTCGCGGAGCACGCGCAAGGATTCGTCGATGTCGTCTTGTGCCGTGCTGCCGACCCGGCCCAGTGATAATTTCGGAATGCGAGTGTGCAACTGCCGGTTCGCCGTGGTCACGTCGCGCAAGACCATAATTTTGAATCTAGGAACAGGAGATAAATCAATTGTCTGATCAGCTGGCGGATATGCAAGTGCACCATGAGGTGCGTTCTACCACGACCGACTTGGAGGGGCTTGTTTGGGATATTCGATCCGACGAGGTCGTGTACGGGGAGACCATCTTGACGCGGCAGTATCTCTCTCATCGCGGCGCGGTTGCGATCGTTGCCCTGGATGAGGACGATCGTGTTTTGCTGATACGGCAGTATCGCCATCCAATACGTGCACGAGAGTGGGAGCTTCCGGCAGGCATTCTCGACGCTGCCAATGAAAGTCCCATTTCGGCCGCCCGACGAGAATTGTTGGAAGAAACCGGACTTGCAGCCGCGAATTGGGAGCTGCTGCTGGATTTCTTCCCCACCCCAGGTGGCAGCAACGAAGCAGTCCGCGTCTTTCTCGCACGTGGCCTGGAGACAAAAGCGACCGACTTTCGCCCCACTGGAGAAGAAGTGAATATCGAACTTCGCTGGGTTCCGCTCGACGATGCTGTCACGGCAATTCTTGACCGTAAGACGCAGAACGGAACCCTTGCGGTCGCAGTATTGGCGGCTTTCGCTGCCAAGGTGCGGGGCCGGACGAACGCGACAAGTGCGGACGCTCCGTGGGATCGCCATCCGTCGGCCTCCTTGCACCACTGATTCCCGAAACACTAATCAGTCCAGCCTAGGGAGTTTTGGATATTCTTGCAATCGACGAATGTTGATACACTTGCGTATCTTAGTGAAAGGAAGAGTCATGTCTGCTGATCCGGAACCGCGCCGCTTCATGACCAAGGTTGCGCGTATGTATTACACGCACGGCATCCGGCAGATCGATATCGCGTCGAGCTTGGGCATATCGCAAGCGCGCGTGTCCCGACTGTTACAGGCCGCAGAGCAGGCGAAAATTGTCCGAACGGTTGTTGTCGTCCCCGAGGGCCTGCACGCGGAGATCGAAGAAGATCTGCAAGGGCGTTACGGGTTGTCCCAAGTTCACGTCGTTGAAGCGCTGGATCTGGACGACGAGGGTGGGATCAATCGCGACCTCGGCGAAGCCGCCGCACTCATCCTCTCGGCAATGCAGTTATCGGGCAAAACTATCGGCTTTACTTCGTGGAGCCGGTCACTGCGTTCACTCGTGACCACCCTCGAACCGTCGAAAAAGAGGTCCGACGCCACTCGCATCGTCGAGATGCTCGGGGACGTCGGCCCACCACAGCTGCAGCATGATTCCACCCGTTCCACGCAACGCTTTGCTGACCTAATCGGCGGGACGCCACTGTTCATCCGCGCCCCCGGAGTTCTGTCTTCGGCGGAAGTGCGTGAGGCAATGATTAGCTCCGACGCACACACCCGCGAGGCGATCGCGGCGTTGGATGAATTGGACGTTGCTCTCGTCGGTATCGGTACCTGCAATATCGACGCGCCGCTGGAACCGGGCGGCAACTTTTTCACCGTAGAACAGTTCGAAATGGCCAAATCCCTCGGCGCCGTCGGACAAATCAACCTGAGATTCATCGATGCGGAGGGAATCCCGATCGAGAGTGAGCTTGATTCCCTGGTGATTGGCGTGACCCTGGCCCAGCTTCCCGGCACGGGCGGCCGCTTTGCCGTCGCTGGTGGAAGGTCGAAATACGAGGCAGTGCGGGCAGCGCTTCGCGGTCATTGGATCGACACTCTGGTCACGGATATGGAAACGGCAGAGCGGCTGCTGCAGGAGTGAAGATAGGTGAGCGGCGGCCCGCACCGCGAGCCGCCGCCATCGAATACACGTTGTTACAGCGGCGCTTCCAGTTTCGTCTTCAATGCTCCGAGAAACTCGGCCGCAACCGCTCCATCCAGGGCGCGGTGATCCGAGGTGAGGGTCAGTTCGGCGATGGGACGCCAACTTCCGCCATCCTCAGTCCAAACATGACGGCGGATGGTGGCGCCGACGGCCAGGATGGCAGCCTGGGGCGCGTTGACGATGGCATCGAAGCGGGTCACCCCGAGCATGCCAAGATTCGAAATCGTGAACGTCCCTCCCGTGATGTCGTCGCGCCCCAGCCCGCCGGAACGTGCACGGCCGACGATGTCGCGCCGGCGCTGAGCGATCTCTTCAAGATTCAACTGATCGGCGTTGTGAATAATCGGTACTGTCAGACCCTTGTCCGTGGCGACAGCTATACCCACGTGGGCTCGGGGGAAAGATACGACCGCCTCGCCGTCCACGTGCACGTTCACCGCCGGAACAAAGATCAGAGCGTGCGCGGTCGCACGAACAAGCACATCGGTCACGGTCGCCCCCGGCACGACGATCTTGGCACGCGACGCCTCCGTCATATCAACCTCGACCGTGAGGTGGAAGACGGGCGCTTCCCACGCCGTGACCATGCGCCGCGCCGCGGTGCGACGCATGCCCTTCAGCTCGGTACGCTGGCCCTCGTCGAGATCTAGTGGTTGCGTCATCACGCCCGCGCTTCGGTCAGAACGGCGGTTGTCGAGGCACCGGCACACCCGTACTCGCGCATCTTTGCGATCGTCGCTTCGATCATCTGGCGCTTTCCTTCGGACATGGCGTCTTCGAGCTGGCGGTCACCCTGCGCCCAGGTCTCTTCGATACCGCGGCGAAAGGCATGGCGGAGATCAGTATCGGCGTTCAGCTTGTGCACGCCAGCCGCGATCGCGGCGCTGATATCCGACTCCGGTACTCCCGATGCTCCATGCAGAACGAGGGGAACGCCCGTGACATCCCGAATGCGTTGGATTCGTTCGATGTCCAGGGGCAGTGGGTCACCAGAGGTGATGCCGTGCATCACACCTGCCGAAATCGCTAGGAAATCGACACCGGTTTCCGCGACGAATCTTTCGGCTTCGTCGACGTTGGTGTAGTGCGCTGACCAGTCGATTCCGTTGGATGCATCGGGAATGCTGCCCAGTTCCGCTTCTACTGGAACGCCGAATGAATGTGCAACCTGAACGACGTAGCGCGTAGTTTTCAAGTTCTCTTCGAACGGCAAGTGCGAGCCGTCAAACATGATCGAGTCAAATCCAAGACGCAGGGCTTCGAAGACCTCGTCGTACGTACCGTGATCGAGGTGGATGACCGCATCCGCGCCTGTACCGTCGAGTTCACGACGGGTCATGCGGTACGCAGCCTCAAGACCCATGTGAGGAACAATCGCCCGCCCAACTTGCAGGAACACTGGGGATTGAGCGCGAATTGACGCTTCGATCAGCGCTTGCGTGGTCTCAGGGTTGTGCATATTGAAACCACCTACTGCATAGCCACCTGCTCGGGCGCGGGCAACATAGTTTTCGGCTGTCTTCGTGGTCATCATGATCCTCTCGATTGGTTCAGTTGTTAGACCAGCACGTCAGTGTGCGGCCAGTACCGGGACGGAATCTGGGACCGTCCCGTTGGTTGGGTAAGGCGGTGCCGGCGGCATCATGCGCGCGGATCGCACGGCGGACTGCCAACCGCCGTAGAGCTGGTCGCGTCGGTCGCTGCTCATGCGGGGCTCGAACACGCGCTCCACGCGCCACGTGTCGCGCACGAGATCTTGTGCGTTCCACAGACCCACCTCTGCTCCGGCAATATAGGCGACTCCGAGAGCGGTGCGTTCGAGGCCCTCCGGCCGAACGACCGGCATGCCAAGGATGTCGGCTTGGAACTGGCACAGAAAGTTGTTGCAAACCGCTTTTCCGTCTACCTTCAGCGACGTCACGCTCATACCGCCGGCACGCAAGGCATCAAGGTTGTCGCGCGTCTGGTACGCCATGGCTTCGAGCGCCGCGCGAACAATCTGGTCGATGCCCGTGTCAAGAGTCAATCCAAAAATTGAGGCTCGGACGTCCTTGTCCCAGTAAGGGTCGCAGAGGCCGGCGAACGCGGGAACAAAGTAGACGCCCTGGGTGTCTGTGACCCGTTCTGCGATGCGCTCCATCTCCGCTACGGATCCAACAGCCCGCATCTTGTCACGCAGCCAATGAAGCGTCTGCCCGCTGTGGAATACCACCCCTTCGACTTCGTAGCTGGTGAGCTCGGGAATGTTCATCGCCACGCTGGTAGTCATTCCGGGGAGAAGGAGTGGGCTGCTCCCGACGTTGGCGACGAGCACGCCAGCGGTTCCAAACGTGTTCTTGACTGAGCCCTCGTCGAAACATCCCTGCCCAAAAAGTCCAGCCTGCTGATCAGCGATGATTGCTTGGATGGGTATGTGATGGCCGATGCCGCCGGGCAGAATGCTGGGGTCAAGGTATCCGAAGTGCGAATTGGAAGATCGCACCTCGGGGAGTAGCTCCTGCGGGATTCCGTACACGTCGCAAAGTCGGTCGTCCCACACAAGTTCATTAATGTTGAGCAATGCCGTGCGCGACGCCGATGTCGCATCGGTGACGTGCTCACGCCCGCCGGTGAGGTTCCAGACAAGCCAGGTGTCGACTGTTCCGGCAGCGTAGTCGCCCGTGCCTGCAAGCGCTTTGAGTCCCGGGATATTCTCGATGAACCAGGCCAGTTTAGGGGCGGAAAAAAACGAGTCGTTCCTAAGCCCGGTGAGCGTGCGGATTTCGGCGTCGAGCCCCATGTCGGACCAGCGCTGCACGATCTCATCGGTCTGATGTGAAGACCACATGATCGCATTGTGCACGGGGATGGAGGTGGATCGATTCCAGATCAAACAGGTTTCCCGGTGAGTGGTCACCCCGACCGTTGCAATATCGCGCGCCGTCAGCCCCGACCGATCCATAACCTCGTCGATCGCTGCCCGCATCGCAGTCCACAGCTGGGCCGGGTCAAGCTCGACCCAGCCGTGGTTGGGGAAAAGGGGCGTGAGCGAATTTGATGCCTCCGCGACGATCCGCCCGTCTGTATCAACGAGTACCGCCCTCGCGCTGCTCGACCCTTCATCGAGCGCGAGGACATAGCGGCCCGTCATAGGTCTGCCCGGCCGCCCTGGAGGCCGACATCACCGACGGTCAACCCACTTTGCCGTTCACCGGATGTCGCGCGACCCGGAATTTGCGCTGTGGGTCGGCCGGGGACGGCTAGGTGGCCGAGCCACTCAACGTAGCCGTCGATCTCTTCCTGGATACGGTTTTCATCCCAGCCGTTGATCGCCGCCATGATCTCCGCGATCCGCTCGACGCTCTGGATGCCGTGATCGGGTTCAAACGCCAGCAGAAGACGTCGTGCCATAACGTCTGTGAGAGTTCGGGCGAATTCTTCATGGATGGCGAAAACCACTTCAGCGGCCAGAGCCCCCGACTTTTTGTCGACGATTTCAGCGAGACTGGCATCGTCACTCACCAGAGCCACGATGTTCGCTGCCCGCACTCCGTACAGAGCGAGGAGGCGCTTCGCCACTAGTGGCGGCACAGCGCCGTTCGCAATGAACGCCTTCGAGAAGGCCTCATAGTTTGCTACTCGAGCACCAGGAAGGGGACTCGTCAGCGTAATTGTTTTGATCTTCTTAGCACCGAGGCTGCGAAGCGCTAAGTCAACGGCGTCCTCAGAGAGCTGTCGGAACGTCGTGAGCTTTCCGCCGATGACGGAGAAGAGGCCTTCGACGCCGTCTTTAGCGTGGTCGTGGATGATGTGACTCCGCGGAATCTTCCATTCGGGCACACCAGGCGCGTAGGGCAGTGGTCGCACTCCGCTATACGTGTAAAGAACATCGTCGGTGGTGAGTTTCGCGCCCGGCACGAGGGTGTTGACCTCGTTGAGAAGGTAGTCAATCTCCGACTGTTCTGCGCGAGCAGAGTCCGGTTCCTCGTTGTAGAGGTTGTCGGTGCAGCCGATGAGGTATCTATCCATCCACGGTATGACGAGGACCAGACGGCCATCCGCCTGCGACTCGTAGTACACGACGTCGCGAGGCGCCCCCGGGAACGGGGCTACGACAATATGGCTGCCCTTCGAGCCGCCGATGAATCGGGGTGAATTGACTCCCCCAAAGTCGGCCAGCAGGCGGTCGACCCACGGGCCTGCAGCGTTCATGACCACGCGTCCGCGCACGGAATGACGTTCTCCCGTGATGGAATCGGTGTACTCAACGCCGGTCACTCGAGCATCGGACTTCAACAGCCCATCGACGCGGGAGTGGGTGACGATGTCGGCCCCGTCACTCTTTGCTGCTACCGCGAGTTCAACACAGAGGCGCTCAGCGTATTCAACCTGCCCGTCGATAAATACCGCGGAACCTGTGAGTCCGGCAGGCTCCATCCCGGTGAAGCGGGACAGCACCGCGCCCTTCGTCAGAATACTGTGATTGGGTTGCTTCTTGTCCCACGAGAGGGCGTCGTAAGCGATCATGCCGAGACGGATCAACCACGACGGCCGCTTGTTGCGGGCGTAGAAAGGCATGAGAAGCGGCACAGGCTTCACGAGGTGCGGAGCGAGCTTGAAGAGACGCTCGCGCTCCTTCAGGGATTCACGAACCAGGGCGAAGTCCTTATGCTCCAGGTATCGAAGACCACCGTGAATGAGTCGCCCCGACCACGCGGACACACCGCTGCATATGTCTTCCTGGTCGATGACAATGGTTCGCAAGCCTCGCGCAGCCGCATCGCGCGCTATGCCGAGTCCATTGATACCGGCCCCTACGACGACGAGGTCATACGGTGCGCGGGTATCGCCGGCGTTCACTAAAGATGAGCTCATGGCTCCTCCTGCTTCGTTGTTTTCGTTGAGGCTCGCGTTTAGTCGGTTTCGATCACGGCAAGAATGGTGCGGACCTCGACTGAGGCACCCTCCTCGACCAAGATCTCAACCAGGGTTCCCGTGGCAGGTGACTCGAGGGTTTCCTCAACCTTCTCCGCCTCAACCTCCGCCAACGGTTCGTCTTCATCGACGTGGTCGCCCACCTTCTTGAGCCACTCGACGATTGCCCCTTCACTCATTCCCATTCCCCACTGGGGAAGCAACACATCTATACGCGCCATTTGATTCCTCTTTCGTTATTAAACTGCGGCTGCGACCGGCTGAAGCGCCGGCAGATCGACGACGCGCCGGATGGCGGCCGCAATGGTGGCCTTCGTCGGGTACATCTGCTTTTCGAGCGAGGGGCTAAAGGGAATTTGCATGTCCGGTGCCGTAACACGAACGATCGGGGCTTTAAGCGAATCAAAGATTTCTTCCGCGACGAGCGCACTGATCTCTGCCGCTGCACCGCAGGTACGGTGCGCCGGCTCGGCTACGACCAGGCGACCTGTCTTTGCCACCGACCGCAAAATGGCATCACGGTCAAGTGGAACGAGCGTTCGTGGATCAATGACCTCAACGGACACTCCTTCCTTTGCGAGTTCTTCCGCTGCAGCCACTGCCTCCGGCACGGAGCTCGAGATAGCGACGACGGTGACATCCGTTCCTACTCGCGCCGTGCGTGCGACGCCAAGCGGAACCCAAAACTCGTTCTCGTCTACATCCTCTTTCGAGCTCCACAGGAGGCAGGCCTCGAAGCTGAGGATCGGGTCGTCGGAATCGACCGCGGAGCGGAGCAGCCCTTTTGCGTCTGCGGGCGTGGCGGGGGCAATGATCTTCAGGCCGGGGACGTTCATGAACATCGGATACGGACGGTCCGAGTGGTGCGCGCCGGTGTTCAGTCCATAGAACATGGCGGAGCGGAAGACCACGGGCATCGAGGCCTGGCCGCCGAACATGTACCGGTTTTTCGCCACTTGGTTCACGAACTGGTCCATGGCCATGTAGAGAAAGCTCGAGTAGGAGAGGTCGACTATCGGGCGTAGCCCGGTCATCGCAGCACCAGCGGCCGCGCCGACTATGCCCTCCTCGGAGATCGGGGTGTTGCGAATGCGGTTCTTGCCGTACCGCTGAAGAAAATCACCCTTGTCACTGCGGGATTTGCCGCCACCGGTAGTGCCATAAACATTGGCTTCGACGTCTTCGCCGATGATAATGACACGCTCGTCGGCGTCCATGGCCTCGCGCTGGGCTGCGCCGATGGCACCCAAATAGCTCATCACAGTCATGCTGCGGACTCCTTGTCGGTGTAGAGGTCGTCGAAGGCGACCGAAAGATCGGGGTAAGGACTCGCGTCCGAGAATGCGACAGCCGCATCAACCTCGGCGAGCGCAGTGGCTTCGAGGCCATCGAGCTCATCGTCAGAGAATCCCTGCGACGCCAGATAGTGGCGAAAGAGCATGATCGGATCTTTTTTCAGCCAGGCCTCGCGCTCATCGGCGTTCCGGTAGTCCGTGCCGAGTCTCAGCCCTTCGGAGTGTTCGTTGTACCGGTAGGTCATGACCTCCACCAGTGTGGGGCCGTCCCCGGCGCGCGCCCGTGCCACCGCTTCGGAGACCGCGTCGTAGACAGCCAGAACGTCTTGTCCTTCTTCAACTCTGATTCCGGGCATCCCGAATCCAGCGGCACGCTCGGAAATGATGCCCGATGTCACGGTGTGAGCCGGGGTGCTCAACGCATACTGGTTGTTTTCGCACAGAAAGATCATCGGGAGGTCCCAGACGCCGGCCATGTTCATCGACTCGTAGAGGACACCCTGATTGGCGGCTCCATCGCCGAAGAAGGCGAGCGCTACTTTGCCGTTGTTCAGCACCTTCGACGAGAGGGCTGCTCCATTGGCGATCGGGATGGAGGACCCCACGATGCCGGACTCGCCGAGGCTCCCGACCGCGAAGTCAGCGAGGTGCAGGGAACCGCCCTTACCTTTGCAGACGCCCGTCGCCTTGCCGACAAGCTCAGCCATGAGCGGGCCGAGCGGTGAGCCTTTTCCGATGGGGTGTCCGTGGCTGCGGTGGTTTCCACTCATGTAATCACCCGCGCCAAGGGCCATAGTGGCGCCGACGACCTGCGCTTCTTGCCCAATGCTGGTGTGAACCGTGCCGGGAATGTGGCCTCGTTTCACCATCTTGGACGCGCGTTCATCGAACGCTCGGATTCTCAACATTCGCAGCTGCATCTCACGCAGGGTATCGCGTGTCAGTTCGGCCATTGGGAACCGCCTTTCTTTCGACGTCTTCGTCTGCGTTCGCGAGTGAATATTCATTCGCGTTGTGAAACTCTATGCTACGCATTTCTGTGTCCCACTGCAAGCGACACGGATGGGACATCCGACCAACCAAGTTCATGCCGTATCACCACCGGAATGACGTGGTCCACTCGGTCGAGAATGTAGGTGGGCTGGTCCGCTGCAGCGGTGCGCGCCACCGAGTCGAGGTCGGCGTCTCCGGTGAGAACAAGCGCGGAATCCATCCGGGCATCCACGGCCATTTTCACGTCCGTGTACAGGCGATCGCCCGTCATGAGGCATTGCTCTGGCCGCAGCCCAAGGCTTGCCATCACCGTTTCAAGCATGATCACGCTAGGCTTCCCTGCGTTAGCGACGCAGGGCACACCGGTGCACGCCTCGATCGCAGCGACAATCGCCGCCGCGTCAGGCTCACCGCGGCCGCCCGGAAACGGACAATAGCGATCAAGGTTGGTCGCCACCAGAATCGCATCCCGCTTCCACAAAGCGTCAAATGCTATTTGGAGCTTGGAATAGTCGAAACCTCGGTCATAGCTCGCCAAGACGATCTCTATCTCGTCGGGGTTCGACGACGTAGGGATGCCCGCATCCCGCAGTGCCGTAATGAGCGGTTGTTCAGCGATCGGATAGACCGTTTTACCGGGGTGTTCGCGACTAAGCCAAGCGACCATGCTCACCACTGAATTGACAACTTCCTCGGGTGCAACCTGGATGCCGAGTTTCGTGAGCTTAGAGACGTACATTGCCCGGTCGAGAGTTGGGTTGTTTGAGAGAAACACCACCCGACGTTTCGTCTCGCGGAGGTGCGCAAGGAGCTGGAGCGCTCCTGGAAGAAGTTCCTCACCGAGATAAATGGTGCCGTCCAAGTCGAACAGGTAGGCGTCGTAGACCCGTTCGGGCAGCGCCCGTGGTGTGGCCTTCCCGGTCGGCGCCGAGGGCAGGCCCGTGCTGGTAACGGTCGTTTCACTCACGCGATCACTTCGATTCGGTCGTGGAAAAAGGAGCGGAACGCGGGGTAGATCGCCGCGTAGCGGCGATACAGCACTTCGTAGTCATCGGCAGCTTTCGGGTCGGGTTCATATCGGACCTCGGTGGCACTCATGGCCTCGGACGCGTGGCCAATGCTGGGAAAAAGTCCCGCCCCGAAGGCCGCGAGCATGCCCGCGCCTAGGCAGGTTGTTTCCCTTTGGCGCGACAATACAATGGGCCGGCGCAGAACATCAGCGATGATCTGGCACCACAGCGGGCATTGCGACCCTCCACCCATGGCTACAAATTCTTCCACGGTGTCCCCCGTTGCCTGCTCGACCTGGTCCTGACTCAGCCGCAATTCGAAAGCAACGCCCTCAAGCACGGCGCGATAGATATGGGCGCGATGGTGCACGCCCTGAAGACCCACCATGATGCCGCGGGCCTCATGGTCCCAGTACGGCGTGAGAGCGCCGTTCCAGTAGGGAACAACATAAAGGCCGTCACTGCCCCGAGGCACCACCGAGGCTTCGAACTCGAGGGTGGCCTCGACCCCGCCGCGAAACTTCTCCGAGGCGTGAGTGAACGTATCGATGAACCAGGAGATCATGTACGTGCCCGCCCCCACGAAGGTTTCGTACGCGAAGCTGCCCGGAATCGTACCCATCATCGCTCGATACGCCCTGTCGGGCTGGTACTTAGAGGAGTAGGTGCCCGAGATCAGGCCCGTGCCGATATTGAGGTACGCCCGCCCCGGTTCCGCGACCCCCGCCCCGAGCCCGGCGCACTGTCCGTCACCGGCTCCCGCGACGATGAGCGTGCCAGGGAGCAGGCCAAGAAGCTCGGCGGCATCGATCGTGAGGCCACCGATAACGTCTCCGGGAGCATACAGGGCCGACAATTGCGAGTGGTCGAGACCGAGGTTCGTCAGGACAGCTGCGTCATAGTCGCCGGTTCGAATATCGATGAGGCCGGTGGGGTCCATGCTTGCCGTTGAGGTTGCCCAGCGGCCAGTCATGCGGTGCACTAGATAGCCATGCACCTCGACGACGTGCGCCGTACGGCGCAAAACCTCGGGTTCATGCTCGGCCAACCAGAGCAGTTTGTAGTACGAAACGGTCGTGTTCGGCGGCTTCCCGGTGCGGTCGTGCACATCGGCCGAACCAAACTGGTCCACCTGCTCACCGGCCCTGGAATCGAGCCAGAGCATCGCCGGTCGCACAGCTTCGCCGTCGTCGTCGAGGCACACGAAACTCTCGCGCTGGTGCGTTACGGTCAGGGAAACCACACGGCTGACGTCGAGGCCTTCGACGGCACTGCGCACCGCGCTTTGCATAGCTGTCCACCATTGGCGCGGATCTTGTTCGCCGCGCCCCGGCGCGGGGATATTCAAATCAAGCTCGGCCCGCCCACTGGCAACCTCGGTGCCATCCGCGTTCCAGACACTCGCTTTGGCGCCGGTGGTTGAGCAGTCCACCGCAATGACCACGCGATCATCTCTCATGACATCGGCTCACTCTCTGCTTGAAAGGCCTGCTCGATCACCACGTCCACATCGGCCGGCGTCCACCAACCAAGAAGGAAGAGCAGGTCGATGACCGTGAACCGGTCGCGCATGAACAGACAGTTCGCGACAGCCCACCGCCAGATTTCCGGGGTGACCCAGTCGACAAGGTCGCCCGGGGTGGTGGGTGAGCCCGCGGCGAGCAGACCGGCCGATAATGACGCGGGCGTGGGGACGGCGGCAGCGATAGCGACACCATCGGAGATCGCGTTGGCGACGCGGCCCTTCATACGCTCGGGGTCGGCGTTCCACGCCTTGATCTTGCGGGCATAATCGGACCAGCATTCCTCACCGCGACCGCCGGTCTCGTCGCACACATCGAACGCTCGCTTCACCTGCTGTTCGAGGTCGCTCGCTGACGGGAAACGGAGGGTGAACTCACCCGCGGCGACCCGGCGGCGCAATAGATCCCACGCTGCGGACGCAATCTGAGTCGCAACGCCAACCTGAGCTCCATGGAGGCCTGTCGGCAGGTTGTGGGCGGCGGCATACATGTCGAGCATGTGCGAAACGACGTGCTCAACACCGGAGAGGCACGCCGTGGTACCCGCAATCCCTGTGCCCATTCCGCGGATGGCGAGCATTCGGGTGAGGTCAAGCACTGCTCCGGGCGCACCCTCGGCGAGACCGTCTGCCCACGTGGCGGGGTCACCAGCGAACTCGAGCAGGAAATCCCGCGGGGTCAGCCGAAAACTGGTGTCGAAGCCCAGGCGGTTGGCGAGTTCCCAGTCGGCAGGAGCGGTGTACAGCGAGAGCACCTCACCGAAACCGGCAGTGTTCATGGCAACGGGAGCGTCTGCGATCGTCTTCGTGTCGGCGAGCACTACGTCGGGCCACCGGGAGGGGATAGTGCGCTTCACCCCGTTGCGCAAGACTACCGAGACGTTGTCGGTAAAGCCGTCGACGGATGCTGCGGTCTGCACGATCACGAGCGGAATTCCACCTTGGCGGTCGGTGGCGACCTTTCCAATGTCGGAAATCGTGCCGCTACCGATCGCAACGGCGCAGTCATATCCTTCAATGGCAGCCGTCGCAGTTTCGAGTGCGTCTTCGTCGGCGTGCAGCTGTCCCGCGTGGCCGAGAACGACAATCTGCACCGCGAACGCCTCGGCAAGGAGTTCGCACAGTTGCTGTTTCAGGTCGCGGCCGTCGCGCAGGATGGTCGTCTCGTCGACGAGAACGACTACTCGGGACACCTCCGTCGATCCGTCGGCTACCAAGCCTTTCACCGCTGGGACCAAGCCGAAGCTTGCTTCGGGCGAAATCACCAGGGAGCGGATGCCGAGTGGCACCAGTTCGACCGCGTCGGGTGTTGAGGCGATGACCGCGCGGATCGCGTCAAGGTCGGTGGGATCGGTGATTGTGGCGAATGCACTCATGTGTGTCTCCTGCTCGACTTTCGGTCAGTGAGTACCGCGGCGGCGATAACGGCGCCAATAACCACGGGCTGGAGGTTTGCGGAGACATTCAGCAGCGACATTCCGTTATTCAGGACGCCGATGATGAGGAGTCCGACGAACGTGCCAAGGAGGCTGCCCGAGCCGCCAGCGAGACTGGCACCGCCGATGACCACTACGGCAATCACGTTTAGAAGGTCAGCAGCGCCGGCGGTGGGCTGAGCGGAGTCCAATCGTGATGTGACGAGGAGACCGGCTACTGCGGCTAGTATTCCGGCGATGGTATATACCAAAATTTTGGCGCGGCGTACGGGAAGTCCGGACAGGCGGGCTACTTCCTCGTTTCCGCCGATCGCATAGAGCGCACGGCCCGACGGCCTGAACTTGAGCCAGAATGCCGCAATGGCGAATATCGCGACGAGAATAACGCCCTCAATAGGAATGCCGAGAAGGCTCGTCGCTGTGATCGCAACGAACCAGTCAGGGAACCCCGTTATTGGGTTGCCATTTGTAATGAACAACGCGAGACCCGCCGCTGCCGACATAGTCGCCAGCGTGGCAATGAACGGTTGCAGTTTGCCGTAAGCGGTAAGGATGCCGTTAATGAGGCCGACAAGGGCCCCCACGAGAAGGCCCGCGACCAGAGCGACCTCGAAAGGCCACCCGGCCATTTTGTACATCGCGGCCATGGACATGGAGCTGAGCGCCAGCACGGAGCCAACCGACAGGTCGATGCCTCCGAGAAGGATGATCAGTAGCGCTCCGACCGACATGACGCCGACAGCTGAGACTTGGCTAAGAATATTGAGCAAATTGCGAGGGGTCAGGAAGTACGGGGACAGGAATGAAAGGGCAACGACGATCACGATCAGGCCGATCAGGGGACCAGGAATCTGACTCATTATCTGTCGGACTCGACTCGTGTTGCCGGACGCAGCCGACCGCGGTGCGATCTCGCTGTGCGCGGGCGTAGAGTCTGGCCGAGGGGGCGTGACGTTGCGGTCGACTATGGCCATGGTTCAGTTCTCCTGCATTCTGATCGGCGTTCGGAACTCTTCTTCGCCGTCGATTGGCGACTCGAGTGGGGCTTCTCTTGGGACGTTGCTAAGCGCAAGGGCCATGACTGCTTCCGGTGTCGCTTCCGCGCGGTCGAGAATCGCACGCTGGCGGCCACCGGACATCACGAGCACACGGTGAGACAGGCCGAGTACTTCTTCGAGTTCTGATGAGACGACGATGACGCCGACGCCGGTTTCGGCGAGTGCTCGGATGGTCTCGTAGATCGTCATCTTCGCTCCGACGTCGACGCCCCTGGTGGGCTCGTCGAGGATGAGAACCTTGGGCTCGTTCACCAGCCACTTCGCCAGCAGCACCTTCTGCTGATTTCCGCCCGAAAGAGAACCCACGGGAATGTCGAGTCGTCCACGGATGTCCAGGAAGTCTCGCAGTTTGTTCGCGGTCGCCGTCACCTTCTTCTTGGTGATAATTCCGGCTGAGCTCAGGCCTTTCTCCCACGGAAGGGTGATGTTTTCGGCGCCGGTACGGTCAAGGTTGAGTCCTTGACCCTTTCGGTCCTCGGGAACCATCGCGATCCCAGCGTCAATGCCAGACCGTGGGTTTTTGATATAAACGACCTTGCCGCGCACGCTGATCTTTCCGGCGTCGGCTTGATCTGCACCGGCGATGGTTCGCACGACCTCGGTTCGACCAGCTCCCACGAGACCAGCGAAGCCAAATATTTCTCCGCGACGAACATCGAAGTCGATGCCCTCAAATACTCCGGCCTTGCTCAATCCCGTGACCGAGAGTGCGATCTCGTCGGTAGCGGGCTTTGGCGCCCGGTGGGAGAAGACAAAATCGCGGCCGACCATTGCCTTGACCATTTCGTCTTTCGTAATCCCATTTGCTGGCCAATTTCCCACCAACGCGCCATCCCTGAGGCACACAATCGTGTCCGCGACTTCTTTGATCTCTTCGAGGCGGTGGGAGATGTACACGATTCCCACGCCACGTTGTCTCAACGCTGCGATTTGAGCGAAAACGTGTTGAGTTTCGGACTGACCGAGTGAAGCAGAGGGCTCATCAAAAATGATGTATTTCGGTTCGCGGGAGAGGGCGCGTGCGATCTCGATTTCCTGCTGCGCCGCGATGGAAAGTCCTGCAACCGGACGGCGCGGGTCAGTCTGTGAACCGACGAGCTCGAGGTATTCCCTCGCCTCGTCATTGATGCGATTGCGATCGATCAGGCCTCGGCGACGAGGCAGCCGCCCGATAAAGATATTCTCTGCGACCGACAGCTCCGGAACCATTCGAATCTCTTGATGAATAAGCGCGACGCCATTTTTCAATGCGTCTGACGGCCGAGCTGGTTCGTAAGGAACGCCGTCGATGGTCATCGAGCCGCCGTTGGCTTCAACTATGCCCGCGATAATCGACGACGTTGTCGACTTTCCGGCCCCGTTCTCGCCGATGAGTCCAACGACGCTTCCGGGCCGGAGCGTAATATCAACGCCTTTGAGTACGGGAATTCCCCAGTAGCTCTTGGAAAGCCCCGTGCAAATGAGACCCGCAGAATCTCCGTCTGCCTGGCCGTCGTAAGTTGTTTGTGCAAGTGTCTGTACCACTGTCATCCATTCATCACGATCGGAATAGAACCGGTGGGAGACGGTCTACCGCGGTTTCCACGTCTCCCACCGGCAGCTGTTCGATTATTTGAAGTCGGGACCGTAGAACTTCGCGGGATCGTTGTCAGCGACGTTCTCACCGGTGACGAGCACCGTGTCCTGATATTGGAGTTCAGGAATGTCATCGCCGTTTCCCTCGGCAATCTTCATCGCGTCCTGCACCGATAGTTGACCCATGAGGTACGGCTGCTGCGCCATCGTGGCCTGGGTGAGTCCGTCGGCGACGGCCGTGAACATCGTCGGGAATCCGTCGATCCCTACAAAGAAAAGGCCCGTGCGGCCTTCCTGCTTTGCAGCCTTAGCTGCGCCCAGCGCCATGGCGTCGCTTTCGCCGAAAATTGCCTTCAAGTTAGGATTTGCAGTCAAGATATTCTGGGCGGCGGTGAAGGCTTTAGTTTCGTCCCAACCTGCTGATTCCTGAGCGACGACATTGACGTCGGGATAGTTCGCTAGTGCGTTTGCGCAGCCTTCGCTGCGCTGCAATTCCGCGGTGGAGCCGAGCGGGCCTTGGAGGATTGCTATGTCGCCGGCGCCACCGAACTGGTCAAACATCCAGGTGCACAGCTTCTCGGCGGCGGCGACACTGTCCGTCGCGATGTATGTGGCAAGTTTGCCTTTGCCGGACTCGGGCTTTTGGTCGACGGCAATGATCGGAACACCGGCGTCATTGGCCAGCTTGACGCCGGCTGCTGCTGACGTTGCGTCTTGGGCGATGAAAATGATGACGTCGACCTGCTGGGTGATCAGATCCTGAACTTGGTTGACTTGCTGACCGGAATTGTTATTGGCGGAGAGCGTGACGAGTTTATATCCGGCTTCGTCTGCAGCCTGCTCCATTCCGTCAACGGCTGCGACGTAGAACAGTGATTTTTGGTCCGCTACTGCGATCCCAATCGTTTGACCATTGTCGCCGTCGTTCCCTGAGGCGCCTGTTGGGGCGACAGTTGGACTGCAGCCGGTGAAGAGCAAGGCGACAGACAACGCGGCTGCCGACGCCAAGGTAACATTCCGTCGAAAATTGATGCTGTGCATACGTTTCTCCTTTGAAACAAACCTTGCAAGTGTGCATATTTATTCATGTCTTGATCGGGCATTCGCCCTAATTGAGTGTCGCATGACCTTGGAAGAGTGTCAAGAACCGTCATCGACATGCTTAAATCTTGATTCCGGGAGTCACAGCAACTATCTGTGCTCAATGAATCCAAGATCGCTATGCCGAACCGTTTGGCTGCGTAAGGTCCGCCTGCGTCCTCCGGACGATCGAGAGCGAACAGTCCTTCAGGCAGGGGGCCCCACCTCCCAAGTGCCGTTCGCGACCTCGACCCGGTTCGTTGTGTCAGCGACAATCCCGAACCATCGCCCCCGCCGTGATCGACTAACACCAAAAGGGAGATCCTCTCTGCGCCATCGCCGCCACCGCACTCCGCGTCGAGCCCAGCCCTGACCTTGAGCGCCCATCGACAGCGGACCGCCGACCGCCTACCGCCCATCAACCACGCAGGTGAGCGGTGGCCCCTCGCCGACGTCTGATATCCGAGCGCCGACGACAAGACGAGACCGGCGCATTGCCCAACCCTCTTGATCGTTTCCCGACACGGCCGGCGCATGAACGACACCCACACTGGCAGGAAAGGTCAAACCGTGTCGGTACCCACATGCAGAACCGAGCCACCGACTGCTTCGCCGGACAGACGTTGGCCACCGTAGAGACGCGAGCATACTGCTGCCTATAGTCGCCGCCGACGATGATGATCACAACAACTGTTTAGGGCGTCATCGCTCCACGACCCCGTCCATCTCGACCGCAATCGCAAAATAGAATATTTATTCTATATGAGGGATCGAAAGACTTCAAATGTCTAGGAGACAGTGCAGAAAATATGACCATAAACCCGCGCATAAAGTGGTTATGTCAGCAAAAAAACCCCGCTTGACCGGGGGTTTTACAGCTGGGGTACCTGCACTCGAACCAAGAACAAATGATTCGAGACTACTGCCACCATGGGTGCTACTCATCCCCTAAGTTCCGCAGGATTACGCGGAAGTTGGTATGCAGAGTTTACGTGTTATGCCAGGTTTAAACGGACTGATTCTGGCAATTTGAAAGTTTATTGCCCCCAAAGTGGCACGTCCTCGCCAGCATGTCTTGTTGCGCAGCGAGGGGAACGTGCGGACTTCGGCGAAGTACACTTCTCCACCGAAACGTACGTGAACCGCCGGCCCGTCTAGGTCGCCAGACTGGTGATAACAAACTCGCGCACGCGAGCGCCGTCCTCGACCATGTCTGGAGAGCCCACCTATAAGAACCGGGAAAGGAACGCTCGGGTGCGTGCATGCTGCGGGTTGTCGATGACCTGCTGCGGCGTACCCTGCTCGACAATTACTCCCCCGTCCATGAAGACGACCCGGTCAGCCGCCTCCCGGGCAAAGCTGATCTCGTGGGTGACGACCACCATGGTCAATCCCTCCGCGGACAGCTCCTTCATCGTGGCCAGCACTTCCCCAACTAGTTCCGGGTCCAGTGCGCTGGTCGGCTCGTCAAAGAGCATGAGTTTCGGTCGCATTGCCAGTGCCCGAGCGATCGCCACGCGCTGCTGCTGCCCTCCAGACAACTGCCGGGGGTACGCGTCTTCCCGCCCACTCAGGTCTACTTTTGCGAGCAGGGTCTTGGCGTACGCGATGGCTTGCTCACGCGGCTCGCCCTTCACGCCGGTTGGAGCCTCGATGATGTTCTGCAACACGGTCATATGCGCGAACAAATTGAACTGCTGAAAAACCATGCCGATATCCCGGCGCCGCTGCGCAATTTGATTGCCGCTCAATTCGTGCAGCCGATCCTTGCGGACATCGAAACCCACGTCCCGGCCGTCGACAAGAATGCGTCCGCCGTTCAGCCCCTCGAGCAGGTTGATGCAGCGGAGGAACGTGGACTTCCCTGACCCGGAGGGACCAAGGATGACCACGGTCTCTCCCTGCTGCACCTCGAGGTCGATTCCGGAGAGAACTTCGATATCGCCGAAGCTCTTGCGCACGTTCTCGGCGATGAGCACGGTGCCGGAGCGTGCATACGTGCCCGAAAGGGTTGGCAATAATTGAGTCATCGAAGGTCACTCCTATTCATCGTGGGCACTGCGAGCGGGCCGGTGGTCGGTGCGCTGACGGTTATCGCCTTCCGGCCGAACCTGCGCGTGAGATAATCCCACAACCCGTTCGTTTCCTGCTTTGCGCTCCGTGAGAACCGTTTCTCAATGAAGGACTGCCCAATGTTGAGCAAAGTCGTAATAATCAGGTACCAAATCACCGCGACCAACAGCAGCGGAATCGTTTGGAAGTTGCGGTTGTAGACCGCCTGCACGGTGTAAAAGAGGTCAGACATGGCAATGACGGACACCAGTGAGGTTGCCTTCGCCATGCTAATCACCTGGTTGCCTGTCGGAGGAATTATGAAACGCATCGCCTGCGGCAGCACAATGCGCCGCATGATCCGCGCGTTCGACATGCCCACAGAAGCCCCGGCCTCACGCTGGCCGGGGTCGACCGAGAGCAGCCCGCCGCGAATTATCTCAGCCATGTACGCGGCCTCATGGAGACCGAGCCCCAGTATTGCGACCAGCATCGGAGTGATGACCGTGTTCGTACCCACCGACAGGAACGCCGGGCCGAACGGGATGCCGAGCGACAGCTGCGGCACCAGCGCCGACAGGTTGTAGAAGAAGATCAGCTGCACCAGCAGCGGAGTGCCCCGGAAGAACCAGACGTAGGCCGAGGCCGTGGCCTGCAGTACCGGGTTTTGGGAGATCCGGCAGATCGCCAACACGACCCCCAGCACGATGCCGAGGATCATGCAGGTGATCGTCAGCGCGATCGTCATCCCCAGCCCGCGCATCACCTCGATGGAAAACAGATACGTGGCCACCGTGGCCCAGCCGAAGCGTTCATTGGTTACCAACAGCTGCACCAACTGCGCCAGGAGAACCGCGATCACCAGAACGGCAACCAGTCGCCACGGATGTCTGCGCCGCACCGAATTCGCGACGTCCAGCCTGTGCGTTGGTGACTGCATCCGCTTCTCCTCTCCCGCAGGGACGGCCCTGATGTCTGTCGGCATCAGGAGACGCCGAGGTTGATTCCGGGTGCCTCAACCATGTTGCCCTCGAGCCCGTGAGCCTTCATGATCTCGGCGTAGGTCCCGTTGTCGAACAGTTCCTGGAACGCGGCGAGCATAATGTCGGCCAGCGGGGAATCCCTCGGAACGAGCGCGCCCTGGTGCAGATCAGTGAATCCGTTCTTCTCGCCGGTCGCGGCCAGTTCGAGGGCACCGTCAGACTGTTCGACGAAATAAGTCAGCGGGGCCTGCGAGGAGAAGAAGCCGTCGGCACGGCCCGACTGCACCGCGAGGATCGAGCTGGGCTGGTCCTTGTAGGACTGCACCTCCAGAGCCGGCTCTCCATCAGCGACGCACTTGTCGGCCTGAGTCTTGATGACCTTCTCAGCCGAACCGCTGGCCATCACGGCGATCTTTTTACCGCAGGTCGAATCGAGGTCGGAAATTTTCTGCGGGTTGCCCGCAGCGACTGCGAAGACAACGAATTCCTGCACCCAGTCGATGAACGTGGCCTGCTCCTGACGCTCCTTGAAGTCACCGGTCGGGCCAACGTTGAGGTCGTAACGTCCGGCATCCATTCCGCTGAGCACGCTCGCGAGCCCGTCGACGGTGCTGTGCTCAATCGTCACGCCGAGGATTTCTCCGATAGCGACCGAAATGTCAGCGGTGGCGCCATTGAGGGTACCGTCGCCTTCGACGACCGTGTAAGGCGGGAAAGAACCATTGTTCACGGCGATGATTTTGCCGGATTCTTGGATCGCCTCAGGAAGAGCGTCGTGCAACTTTTGGTTCAACTCCTGCGGGCCCGCTGACGAAGCGGCACTCGGACCTCCGGTACCGCCTTCGTCAACGGCGCAGCCGGCGAGTCCGATTGCCAGCAACATCGCGGCGCCGACGGTAAGTTTGCGTGCTGTCTTCATGGTGTAGCTCCTTAGATCAGAATGAAACGGATGCTGGAACTCGGGAAGCCGGAAATCCGGCGGGTGCACGTGGCGTCGGATTCACGTCAAAACGACGGTTTTCCAACACGGGAAGGCTGCGACGTGCCTCCGTCAGGCGAGACTGTGAAATTGTGGCCGTGATCGTTTCGGCACCGGCGAGGGCCTGAACGATCGGGATGCCGTGCGGGTCGACAATCATGCTGCGACCGATGCAGGTCTCCCCCGCTTCACCCGATGCGATGAGGAACACCGTGTTGTCGAGTGCGCGGGCGCTGACCAGGGTGCTCCAATGGAACTCCTTCGACGGACCCTTCGCCCAGGCTGCAGGCAGCACGATGACGTCGGCTCCTTGCACGGCGACCAGCCGGGCGACTTCGGGAAACCGCACGTCGTAGCAGGTCATGAAGCCGATCTTGAAGCCGTTCACCGTAAGCAGCGGCGGTACCTCGTCGGCGGCCAGGATGTTGTCGGACTCGCGGGCGTTGAAGGCATCGTATAGATGAGTCTTGCGGTACAGATGAACGATTTCGCCGTCGTGCACGGTCACCAGTGTGTTGTACGGACGCGGGGTGCCCGAGGTCTCATGGATGCCGAACACCACGGTGACAGTTAATCCCACTGTGGCCGCGCGGATAGCCGTGACGAACGGTCCGTCCAGCGGCTGAGCAGCCGTGCGGATGCGCTCCTTCTCCCCCATGAATCGGGCCATTACACCCTCGGGCAGCACCAGCAGATCGGTACGATCGATGTCGGCCCCTTCGATCAGCGGCAGAATCTGGTCAACGTTGTGCAGCCAGTCGGCACTCACTGCGAATTGCGCGGCGGCGACTCGGAGACGGCCAGCGCCAGGCTTCACGGCCTCCGCGACCGTCGGCGGATTTAGCCGGCTCATGCGGAAACACCGATCGTTTGAGAAGCCGGGGCGATCTGCGGGAACAGGCGGTCGACATCCACTGGTACGTCCATCAGCCCTTGGGCGACCAGCTCGGTCTGAAAGGCAGCGATCATGCTGCGGTTCGAATCGAGCCCGTATGGCATCCAATCCGAACCGAAGATGCGTGTGGCCGAGGCGATGGCCTCGTTCTGCCACGGGGTGATGTCGAGAAGCTTGCCGCGGCGGGCGGCGCTGATCTCCTTGGCGGTCTCGAACATCTCGACCAGTTCGCCAGCCAGCGCCGGGGCTGCTTCCAGCAGGGAGGTCTTCACGGCGAGCACGTGAATGCCGGGGATGAAACCCGTGGTGGCGTAGTAGTCGGCCTCTGCCCGCTTCGGGTCGCGGTAGAGGGTACGGAAGGGGGCATCCGTTTCGTAGAATCCCGAGGGCATGAACGGCGTCATCACGGCGTCGAGTGCGCCGCGTTCGAGCATGTCGACCATCGGTTCGTCGTTCTCGGTCGGTGAGAGATTGCTCGGCACTTCGATCGGGCCGATGCGGTCCATGATCGGGTGATCCTTGGTCAGGGCACCCACGCGCCACTGAGCGTCGGGGATGTCGACACCGTCCTGCCGGAGGATGGCACGGGTCCAGGTGTTGCCGCTGTCAGCCCACCCCGTCAGTCCGATGCGCTTGCCGCGCAGGTCGACCGCAGTCTCCAGCGGGCTGTTCTTTGCGGTAATAATGCAGCGGTGGCGAAAGCCGCGCATGATGAAGACGGGGAGGGCGGTGATGCTGTCATCGCCGGCGGCGCGGGCCCGCACATAGCGGCTGAACGAGGTTTCACCGCCGTCCAGGTCGGGTTCCGTCCACAGATCCGGTGTGATGGCGCGAGTTTCAAGGGCATAGTCCTCGAACCCGGGGACCTCCTTGGTTGCGATGGGCATCACATGATCCCAGTGGCGAGTGGCGAGGCGGATGGAGCTCATAAAGTCGTGGCTTCCTGATTCAAATCGAATGTCAGCGGATGTTTAGACGAGAGCCTATGCTCACTGTAAGAAGTAGCACAATACAAGGTAATGTTACTGAACATAAAGAATTGCTCTGACTGAGTGCCAGGAGACCCAGTGGAACACGTTAACGAACCACCAGTGACCGCCACAACGGCCGAATGGCTTGCCGCGCGCATCGAGGAACCGTCGGCGCTCGGCATCGCTGCAGCCATCATCCGCATGGTGCGCCAGGGTGCCATAGCGAGCGGGTGCCGCCTGCCGACGGTGCGCGACTTGGCCGGTGTACTCCATGTCAGCCCCGCAACCGTTTCCGCAGCCTGGGCGACACTGCGCAAACACGGGGTGATTGAGGGCACCGGCCGTCAAGGAATGCGCGTGCTCGATGCGCCCCGGATGCTCGCGCCCAAACGATTTGAGAATGTGGTGCGGCTCTGGGGTGGGAGCGTGCTCGATCTTTCGCTCGCCACACCCGATCCGGGACTCTTACCCAACCTGCAATTCGCAATCACCCAAGCGCCCGTCGATGAACGGCTGAATTGGTATCAGCGTCCAAGCATCATCCCAGCGCTCAAGGAGGCCGTGGCGCCCACCTGGCCGTGGCAGCCCGACGCATGGTTTGTGGCCAACGGCGGCTACGACGCAATTCGTCTGCTGATCGCGTCGGGCGTTGTGCCCGGCGAATACGTGGCCGTGGCCGACCCGTCGACGCCGCGAACGCTGGACATTCTGGAGCTCTTTGGCGCCCGCGTGCTATCGGTGAGAACGGATGCCGATGGCCCGCAACCAGAATCTCTCCGCCAGGCGATGAAGAGCAGGCCGGTTGCATTCATTTACGAACCACGTTCCGGATCCCGGTCCGGTTCCACGCTGTCCCACACACGACATGCGCAGCTCACGACGGTGCTCGACGGCTCGGACTGCCTGATCATCGAAGATGATGGTTTGGGCGACCTCAATCTTCACGCCGGGTTCAGCCTGGGCACCGCATACCCTGATCGCACCGTGGTCGTGCGATCGTACTCAAAGTCACACGGGCCCGACCTGCGCATTGCGGTCATGGGCGGGGCGGAACTGCCGATCGAACGGGCTCGGCTGTACCAGCAGTTCGGCGCCGGATGGACGAGCCGAATCCTTCAAGGCGCCCTCGCCTGGATGCTCACCGACGCCGCCACCCAAACACAAATTGATCACGCCAGGGAGGTCTACCGGGGACGCCGAGTACAGATGGTGAGTCTTCTCGCCGACCGCGGCCTCACCGTCACGCCGAGGGATGGCTTGAGCTTGGTTGTTCCGTTGCTGAGCGAGCAGCAGGGCCTACTGGTTCTCGCCTCGTACGGAATCGCCACCGAAACTGGCCAGGAGGGCAGCATTCAAGTTCGCCCTCCGGTCGCACGCCTGGGCATCGGCCGGGAGCTCACCGATCCGGGGCGCGTGGCCGATGCCTACGCTATGGCCGCCCGCGCTCTGTAACAACCCACGATGCACTGGAAGGAAACCATGACAACCGAATCGACGCTTGAGCTGAAAGCGGATGCCGCGCTTACCGACACGCTGATCGCATTCCGCCGCGAGATGCACGCCGACCCGGAGACGGGGCTCCAGCTCCCCCGCACGCAGTCCCGCGTGCTCGAGGCGCTGAAGAATCTTGACCTGGAAATCGTGCTGGGATCATCCACGACCTCTATTGTGGCGATTCTGCGCGGCGGCGCCGTACCGCCTGGCGTCGTTGACCGCCCGACCGTGCTCCTTCGCGGCGACATGGATGCACTGCCAATCACGGAAAAGTCCGGCGTCGACTTCGCCTCATCTAACGGCACCATGCACGCCTGCGGACACGATCTGCACACGGCCGGCCTCATCGGTGCCGCCATACTTCTGAACTCCGTTAGTGAGCAGTTGTCGGGTGACGTGATGTTCATGTTCCAGCCCGGAGAAGAGGTCTTTTCCGGCGCGCAGGCCATGCTCGACGAGGGCCTGCTGCAGCTCGCCGGAAGTCGCCCGCTCGCCGCGTACGGTGTGCACACAGCATCGGATGCCCCGGCCGGCCTGTTCACCACCCGTCCCGGCCCGTACATGGCCGCGTTCGGGCAGCTGGATGTCACGGTGCAGGGCCGCGGCGGCCACGGTTCTCGTCCGTTTCAGGCGCTGGACCCGATTCAAGTGGCCGCCGAAATGGTCGGTGCCCTGCAGACCTACATCACACGCCGATTCAACGTGTTCGACCCGGTAGTTCTCACCGTCGGGGAGTTCCACGGTGGCTCAGCGGCCAACATCATCCCGGACGAGGCCACGTTCAAAGCGGGAATTCGATGTTTCAGCTCGGAGAGCGAAGTACGGCTGGGCCGTGAACTCCCGAATCTGATCGAGGCAATCGCGCGGGCGCATCAGCTCACCGCCAACGCCGTGTTCGACCTGAAACTGCCGGTCACCGAGAATACGCCAAGTGAGGCTGAATTCTGGGCCGCCACCGCCACCGATCTATTCGGCGCGGACCGGTTCGCCACACTCCAGTTTCCCAAAGCCGGTTCGGAGGACTTCTCCAAGATTCTGCTGGAGGTGCCCGGGTCCTTCGGTCACATCGGTGCCGGCTCCCCCGACATCGACCCGGCGGAATGGGCACCTTTGCACTCGTCCCGCGCCCAGTTTGACGATCGGATCCTTGGTGATCAGGCATCGTTCCTTGCGATGCTGGCTGTGCGCCGACTCTTGCAGTTTGCCCCACCTTACGCGTAGTGAGCGATCTCCTGCATTGCATCCGAGGGATGCAATGCAGTTCGAGATGATATGAGTTCTGCTAGCTCGGTTCGTCAAGCGGGTAAGAGGAAGTTATCGAGACCGAGGCCCTGACGGCGAGCACGCTGCGCCAGCTAACTACCTTGCCAAGTCTATTCCGGAGTCAGAAGCGAGAAGCTTGATGAGAGCGGATGCATTCTCTTCGCCGTATCCGGCATCGAATGCTCGGTGAATGGTTGACACGGTGGCCATGGTCGCTGGCACTGGGACGCCGAGACTTTCGGCGAAGTTCTTCACTAGGTTGCCGTCCTTGAGCATGAGCTTGAGCGCAACGACGATCTCCTATCCACGCTTTCTGCCCACCTCGACAACGAATCCAAGAACGCCGCGACAGCCACGGCTCTGCGCCTCCATCGCAACGCCGTATCGACTCGCATTCAACGGGTTCATGAGTTGCTCGGCGTCGACATGGCAGATCGCGAGGCACGACTGGCCCTCCATTTGGCGTGCCGCGCCGTTCGGACCTGACGTAACGTCAAGGCGGCCAATTCCTATTCCCCCGAGACCGGGCCGGCAGGACCGTCGGTAGGCCAGAGCTGGTGTTAAACTGCTAGCCCCCGGGTAGTCGGCGAATCCGATGTGCCCTCCGTCTTGGCGCTCCGTGAAAAGCGCAGCAGCCCGAAGTGACGCGGCTCGGGCAGCACTCCGAAAATCCTCGATCGTGAGACTGCTCGTGCGCACGCGTTCAATTACCTCCTGCATCGACTGCTGCACGATCAGGGACTCGACGGGCTCACGCACTTTACCCCGTCGGGCCCTAGCCTTGTTCTCGATCTCCGCATCAATGACGTACCGACTCCGATGGCACTGGACCTGCACCACGACAGCCTTCACGAGCCGATCAAACTGCCTCTGCCGCTCCGCGCGAAGCACCTCGGCCTTCGTGCTCCGCACGGCCGACGCGA
Organism: Cryobacterium sp. N19; assembly: GCF_002929595.1. NCBI lineage: Bacteria > Bacillati > Actinomycetota > Actinomycetes > Micrococcales > Microbacteriaceae > Cryobacterium > Cryobacterium sp. N19. The sequence goes on from NZ_PJJR01000046.1 coordinate 76,067, forward strand.
CGTCGCGGCCCGTCAGAAGGTCGACCCGGCGCATCCGCTCTGCAACTATCTCGACGGCGCGGGCGTGGACGACGTCCTCCACCGACACCAGAGGCAGCCCGATGCGCGCCCGGGACGATACATATGCCTCGGCGAACTCGCGCATGCGAGCGCCGTTCTTGAGCATGTGCTCGGTCAGCGACTCGGCGAAGACGGTGAACTGCCGCACATGCTCAGGCCGCGACGGATCATTGAAATATGCGTCGGCCTCGCGCTCGTTTGCCCGGCGCTCGGCCGCGGTCGCCATGTGAATCCGCTTCGGCGGCAGGCCGGCCCGGCTCAGGCTGCGCTTCAGCCGTCGCGCCGCGGCATTTGCCTCCAGCTCCGACTGGTAGATCTCCGGATCGCTGCGCCGGTTGCGCTGCAACTCGGCACGACGCTCCTTGTTGCGCTCAGCCCACTGCCGGGTGATCTGCCTCGTGCGCTCCGGGTCCGCATCCCGCCTGGCCGCGGCCCGCGCATTTACCTCAGCGCGATGAGCCTCGTAGTAGCGGTTGTAGTAGTCGCGCACCTTCTCACGATTCTCCGCCACCCACCACCGCTGATACTCCCGCCGACGCTCCGGATGCTCCACCCGCCACCGCTTCGCCCGCTCCCTCCCCCGCGCCCGCACCTCCGCCTCACGATGCCGTCGGGCCGCGGCCCGACGCATCGAGTCAGGGTTGAGCTCCCGGGCCCGGTCGAGGTGTTCCGAACGCCAAAGCCGATTCAGCTCGCGGATTCGGTCGCGGTTCGCCGCCACATGCTGACGCCGCTTCTCGGCCTCATCAACAGACGGATGCTCCGACAGCTCCTTCCGCGCTGCGGCAGGTTCCTCAGAAGGGTCGTTCATGATCGTGGTTACTCGGCAGGCGACGGAGCCAACTCGATGACCAAATTAAGCAGTTCCGAGCGATGCGCCGTCGGATTCGTGATCACACGCCAGACCACAACACGCAGCCGTTCGGCATCCTCGTCCGCGATCCCGGCGACGGGCTCCAAGCAGTACGCGATGTCGTTCTGAAGGTTGTGACCGTCATCGTCGACCGCGATCTCCGGATAGTAGAACAGCGCAGCCAGCGCGGTGCGGCTGAGTAGGTCGTCGACCTGTTCCTGCGGGATCGTCATAGTTATACCTCCTGTGCGGACGGTGTGAGCCAATCATGCCGCTACCAGGAGGTACGCCAGCCGTGACGTGCCGTCAGCTGCGCCTTGACACGAGCACCGGCTCATCGAAGCGCTCAGCGCTGTTGGCGAGCAGCGCCCGGGTCATGCGTCGGCGCGCCACGGCTTCACGAACGCGCACCACAATCAACTTCATCAGGCTGATCGGCCCGATTAAAACAAACTTGAGCGTGTTGAAAAGGAACAGCAACACGAGCAGGATCAGCCAACCGGGCCCGCCGGCTTCGACCTGCGCTCGGTAATAGATACCTGCGAGCGTATACGGAACGGCGAGCAGCATCGCAGGCCCCCCATTTCAACCCGCGCCGAGTATTGATCGCGTCGATCACGGCGGCGGTCGGCATGAACCGGCGCAAGAAGAAGTAGCTACGGGCTCTCGCGGCCAGAAAAAGTTCGAACATTTCGCGGCCTATCAGATGTTCGGCAACAAGAACCTGAAGGACTGAAAGTCGTACCATCGCAACGGGCGACGGCGCGTTATAGAGGTTGCCTACCAACACTGTAGAACTGGATGCCCGCCGGCGAAAGTGCCGCGCACATTTCAGAGCGGATGCTCCCCCACGCGTTTCCGACCGGCTCAAAAGGAGACGCCCCTCCTACTTCAAGATGAAGATCCCGTCGGGGGTCTCTGACCGGGTGGATTCGCCGGGTGCCGTGTACAGGCTGACGGACCATGCGGAATCGCTTGAATAGTGGCCAAGGTGCCAATCCGAGAATCGATGCATAAGCCCCAGGCCGCTCGTGCCAACGGCCTCATCTTGGTCGTGCGGACCGCCGCCAAGACTATGGCTCGACGTTCCCACAACGAAAATACCGCCAGGTTTCAGTAGTGCGCTCACCTGGGCGAAAGCCTGACGCAGTGCGTCGCCCGATAGAAACGCCGGAACGTTTCCCGCCATCAGGACCACGTCATAGGTGTCTGGAATACCCAGCCCAGCAAGTCGTTCCGGCGACAACTCCTCCACGTCGAGTTCTCGGAGCCAGTCTGAGTCGAAGTTATCGAGCGCCACGCCCAATACCTCGGGCGTAGGGTCGATCCCGAAGGCGGCGTGGCCCCGAGCACGCAGCCCGTTCACGGCCGATCCGTGCCCACAGCCGATGTCGAGGATCGTCGAGCCACGGCGAGCGAGCATGTCCACGAACCGGGCGTCGACCTCCAGATCCGTTCCATCGATGATGTGCTGTCGCATCTTGGCGGCATACGTCGCGAACTGTAGGTTGGGCTTCACCCTCCGAGCTTTCCATACTCGCGGCCCGCACTGGCCCACCATGGCACGTGACAACCATCGAGCGGAGCGGCCAGACGCTAGGGCTCACGCCTGGTCAGCTACAGGATTCGCCGCCCGATCCGCAATCCACCACGCCAGGAGTGGTACCGCGCTGGTTTCCGTGTTTCGGTAACTCACAAGAGCGGAATACCCGCCACCCCCGGTGGTTGCACCCAGTAATGACTACCTCAACCCAGCCCCACTCCCGCACCGCCCTCGTCGTCGGAGCTTCCGGTATCACCGGATCCGCCGTCGTCGACCAGCTCTCGAGCGAGGGTTGGAATGTGCTCGCCCTGGCCCGCCGCGTCGGCCGTGACCTGCCCGGCGTGCGCTGGATCCAAGCCGACCTGCGCTCCCCCGCCGACCTCCAACGAGCGCTGGCCGACGAGATTCCCGAGCAGGTGTTCTTCACGGCGTGGTCTCTCCAGACCACCGAGGAACTCAACATCGAGGTGAACGCCGGCATGGTGCGCGACCTTCTCGCCGCGCTCGTCCACGCGCCCGTTCGCCATGTCGCCCTCGTTACCGGGCTCAAGCACTACCTCGGGCCGTTCGAGGCTTATGGGCAGGGCACCATGCCCGATACCCCGTTCAGCGAGGACGAACCGCGCCTCGACGTGGCCAACTTCTACTACGCGCAGGAGGACGAGCTCTTCGCGGCATCCGCTCGCCAAGGATTCACCTGGTCAGTGCACCGCTCGCACACCGTGATCGGCCACGCGGTCGGCAACCTCATGAACATGGGTCTCACCCTCGCCGCCCAGGCTTCCCTGTGCAAGCATCTGGGCATACCGTTCGTGTTCCCCGGCAGCGAGACGCAGTGGAACAGTGTGACCGATATGACGGATGCGACGATCCTCGCCGAACAGATGGTCTGGGCCGCAACAACGGATGCCGGCGCTAACGAAGCGTTTAACGTGGTCAACGGTGACGTCTTCCGTTGGCGTGCGATGTGGCCGAAGATTGCCGCCTACTTCAGCGTTGAACCCGAAGGATTCATCGACGAGCCGCGCACACTCGACGTGCAGATGGCCGGCATGGAACCGGTCTGGGCAGATATAGCAAGGGAGCACGGCCTGGTCGAGCCCGACCTGGGGCGCATCGCGTCGTGGTGGCACAGCGATGCCGACCTCGGCCGCAACATCGAGGTCTTTACTGACATCACCAAAAGCCGCCTCGCCGGCTTCACCCCGCACCACCGCACGGTCGACTCATTCACGTCGCTGTTCGACCGCTACCGTGCCGAGAAGCTCATCCCCGACGCTGCCATCTGAGAAAGGCTTCATGCCGTCCGGGTGCGACGACGGACGTGCGGCTCAGTCTGCGGGTCCGCCCGAAGCAGTGTCGATGTCTCCCGGATCCGGGATAGGAGCGATGTCCTCAGCCTCAACCGCTCCAACAGGCTCCCGCTGGAACGGTTCGTACGACGCGGTGTTGTACACATGCATCCCAGGCCCCTGAATAGTCACCACGTCATTCTCCGTAGATGGCTCGCGTTCGGGAATCGTCATGTCACCACAGTAGGAATTCCTGAGGTCACATGCGAGTCGACTCACGCGCACGTGCGGCCCTCAGCCTGTGATCAGTTTCACGAACTGCGTGCGCCGGAGCATCTGACGAACACCCAGTTTAACGGCGTGAACATCGTCTACGGTCGGTAGCGGTTCCGGCCCGACGATCGTCGTGGTCACGCCGCCGCGCACGATCTCGCCGCTGTTGGCCGCAACCAGGTTCTGATATCAGTGCCCTGTGGACCGTAGGTTTGTTCGCTGACGAAGCCGCCCTGGATTGGCTGCACACTGGGAACAGTCAGGACGAGCCGCTCCATGCGGCCGGAACGATGGTCCAGAGAAGCTCGGTTTGTCCCCCACTGCGGTTGTCCCAGGAGTGGGGTTGGCGCCCCGCGACGGTCATCGTGTCCCCCGCCGATAGCTCAACATCGCCGCCGACCAACCGAAGGACGAGGCTCCCTGATAACACGTGCAACACCTCGACATCGCAGTTGATCGTGTAAAGCTCATCTCCGCCTGAGGCGCCAGGTGCGAGGGTCGAGCGGAGTACTTGCACCCGAGACTCTCCCCGTGGGGTGAGCAGCTTTTCGATCGCGCCTTGCCCACCCATGTTGATGAGTGCCGCATCGGCGAGGGCTATGACCTCGTTATCGGGCACCTCGAACAGCGAGCCGAGCTGCAGGGAAAGCACCTGGCACAGTGCCACGAGCGAGGACACGCTGGGCGAGGTCTCGTCTCGTTCGACTCTGCTGATAAAGCCGGTGCTCAGGTTACTTGCCGCGGCTACGTCCGCGATCGTCAAGGCCTGAGCTAGCCGCGTTGCCCGGAGTTTCGCTCCGATCGCAAGCGGTGCGCCCGATGGTGCCGGGTTGAGTGCTCGCACAGTTCCTTGCCTTTCTTGACGCCCTGAGGTGGGAGTGTTTCCCAGTATCTCGCGATCTCTCGCCGCTCCCCGCCATGCGCACGGCCGGTGTCGCCGAGTGCCGGTCTTAGCGCGGTGTCATGGCCGAAAGGATTTCGTAGGCGACATGCGAGGCGGCAACGGCCGTGATCTGCGCATGGTCGTAGGCGGGGGCGACTTCGACGACGTCGGCTCCGACGATCCGCACGGCGCTCAGTGCGCTGATGATGGCCAGCAATTCTCTGCTTGTCAGCCCGCCCGCTTCCGGGGTGCCAGTTCCGGGAGCGTGAGCGGGGTCGAGAACGTCGATATCCACGGACACGTATACCGGGCGGTTGCCGAGGCGGGCCAGCATCCGCTTGACTACTCCGGCAACACCTTCGGTCTCTACTTCGTGGGCGGCAATAACGGCGAAGCCCAGTCTGGCGTCATCGGTGAGGTCCTTGCGGCTGTAGAGCGGGCCACGAATGCCGATGTGGAGGCTGGCTTCGAGGTCGATCAAGCCTTCCTCAGATGCGCGGCGAAAGGGCGTACCGTGGGTCACCGGTGCGCCGAAGTAGGTGTCCCACGTGTCGAGGTGAGCGTCGAAGTGCAGCACCGCGACCGGACCCGTCACCTTGGTGACCGCCCGCAGCAGGGGAAGGGCGATGGTGTGATCCCCTCCAATCGTTAGCAGTCGTGTTCCGCCGGCGCCGAGACGGGTTGCCGCTGCCTCAATCTGCGCGACTGCTTCGTCGATATTGAAGGGGTTTGCCGCAATGTCTCCTGCGTCGACGACCTGATGGGTGGAGAACGGCTCGACATCCTGCACGGGGTTGTAAGGCCGGAGAAGCCGGGAGGCCTCGCGCACGTGGGCTGGGCCAAAGCGGGCTCCCGGGCGGTAACTGACCCCGCTGTCAAACGGCACACCGACCACCGCTATATCTGCGTTGGGCACGTCTTCGATGCGGGGAAGTCGGGCGAAGGTGGCGATGCCGGCATAACGGGGTGAAATACTGGCGTCGGATGGGCCGATCGGAGTGTTCATGGGAGCTTTCTTGGAGGGAATCGGTGGAAGAGTGATTTGCGACCCGGTGGTGGCAGGGAGTGCCCGGCTAGGACGTAAGTTGCAGCGCGACAGCACGCACGGGCGCCCCATCCGCCGCCTCGAAGGCGATGGGCAGCAGGGAGATGAAGGGCGCATCGAAGTCGACCGACGCAAGATTCGTAAGGTTCTCGCAGATCACGCCGTCAACGTCTGCGATGAGGTGATGCACGGGAAAGCCCTCACCGTGATGGGTAGAGTCCGGTGTCTCATCGATGTTGATCGCGTCGATCCCGAAGGTGCGGATGCCCAGGGCAATGAGTTTGGCGCAGGCATCGGCGTCGAGGAATGGATTGTCGAAGTACGTCGGTGACCCGTAGTGCTCGCTCCATCCCGTGTGGAGAAGCACGATAACTCCCGGCAGAAGTTGTGCCTCGACGGGCTTGAAGTACGACCACGTGATGCGACCGCGAGCGCCCGCGGCGCGGGCGTCGACGAGTACGCCTGTGCCGACGAACCGGTCCAGCGGCACCTCATCGAGTTTCTTGGCCGCATCATCAAAGTGGTACGGAGCGTCAACGTGCGTGCCCGTTTGTGACCCCATGGACACCGAGAGAAGGTTGAAGCCGTCGCGATCGATCGTGCTGTGCGGGTCAAACCGTGGCACAGGATCTCCCGGATAGACCTGGGTGTCTGCGTTCACCACGAGTGAGAGATCAACGACCCTGTTTGTCTTCATAGTCAAAAACTATTGCACAGGAGGCAACATCCCGCTAGTGTCAATCAAATCCTGCGGTCCTCGCCGGCCCCCACCACGAGTCAAAGGCAAACCCATGAGTGACAACAATGGCGTTCATCACCCCTCGCCCGCTATCGAGCTAAACGCTCGGCCAAAAATCACCGAAGTGGAAACCCTCGGCGTCGACACCATACCCGACGCCGACCGCACCTCGACCTGGCTCGACCTGGCTCGACCTCCTCCGCATCCAGTTCGGCGGCGCGAACACGTTCGCCACCGTGCTGCTCGGTACCTTCCCGATCGTCCTCGGCCTTTCCTTCTGGCAAGCCGTACTCGCAACGATCTGCGGAGTGCTCGTCGGCACCTTGTTCCTGATGCCTATGGGCCTCTTCGGACCGAAAACTGGGACCAACAATGCGGTGTCATCCGCTGCATTCTTCGGCGTGCGTGGGCGAGTGGTCGGATCGTTCCTCTCCCTTCTCACCGCCATCGCCTTCTACTCCATCTCAGTGTGGGTCAGTGGCGACGCACTCGTGGGTGCACTCACCCGGCTTGGAGGTATACCGGACTCAATCGGACTTCGCACCCTGGTCTACGGAGTGATCGGCGTGATCGTCATCGTCGTTGTGGTGTTCGGATATCAGTTCATGCTGCTCGTGAACAAGACCGCGGTCATCGCCAACACGATCCTCATCCTTCTGGCTATCGTCGCCTTCAACGGTCTGTTTGACAGCTCCTACGATCCCGGCCCCTCGGCCTTTGCGCTCGGCTCCTTCTGGCCGACCTTTGTCGCGGCCGCCCTCATCGTGGCTTCCAACCCCATCTCGTTCGGGGCATTCCTCGGAGATTGGTCGCGTTACATCCCCCGCACCACTCCGCCGCGCAAGATCCTCGGCGCAACACTGATCGGCCAGTCCCTTACCCTCATTCCCTTCCTCTTCGGCGTGGCGACCGCAACGATCGTCGCCGGGGAGAGCGACTACGTCGTCGCCCTCATCCAGGCATCGCCCATCTGGTACGCGGGGCTCCTCATGGGAGTGGCCTTCATCGGCGGACTCTCGACGGGCACGACCTCGCTCTACGGCACAGGTCTCGACTTCTCCTCCGTCTTTCCCAGGTTCACCCGCGCCCAGGCCACCATCGGAATCGGCATCGTCGCCTTCCTCTTCATCCTGACCGGCCGCATTTTCTTCGACCTCCTCGGCGCAGTGAACGCCTTCGTCGGGGCCATCATCGTCACGACCACCCCGTGGATGGTCATCATGGCCATCGGCTACATCGTGCGCCGAGGCAGCTTTCGCCCGCGCGATCTCCAGGTTTTCAACCGCGGTGAAATCGGCGGAGCTTACTGGTTCAACAGCGGGGTCAACTGGCGCGGAATGGTCGCTTGGATTGGAGCCGCTGCCCTCGGACTCCTCTTCGCGAACTACCCGCCCATCATCGTCGGACCCTTCATCAATCTGGGCGGCGGCGTCGATCTCAGTCTCGCTATCGCCGTGATTTCGGCGGCCGTTCTCTATCTTGGAGCGCTGTGGATCTTTCCCGAGCCCCGATACGTGTTTGGTGATCAAGGCGCACGCGGCGTACCGACCAGAGACTCGACGATGCCCGCCATCGAAACGGACCACTCGTCGTCCGCGGCCAAGGTCGCAGCAAAAGTTGAAGCTCGACACGCGGGGTTCGCAGCGTGAGCACGTCCGAAGCAGTGACAGCGGATGCGCTGGCCGCAGCAGACCATATCATCGAGGACTTTGGCCATCACCACCGAGACGCCTATTTCGCCCGGTTCAGCCCGCAGGCAACCTTCATGTTCCACAACATCGAGCAGCGCCTGGAGTCGCGGGAAGAGTATGAGCAGCTCTGGCTGGAATGGGAATCAGACGGATTCACGGTCATCTCATGCACGTCTACAAACCGTCGCATCCAGGTGGTTGACTCCGTCGCCGTGTTCACCCACGATGTCGAGACAGTCTCCGAGGTCGCGGGCGAACGATCGACGAGTCAGGAGTCGGAGACAATCGTGCTTTCACGCACAGGCGGAATCTGGCTCGGCATCCACGAGCATCTGTCCGTGTACACCAACAATGCCGCCTAAACGGCCCACCGCGATCGTCACAGGCGCCGCCAGCGGGCCTGGTTTCGCCATCTGGAGCATGCTCGCCAGCGTGGGCGGTGGCCGGGCTGGACCCTCGCCCATCGACCACCGCTCTGAGCCTGATCGTCGACGTCACAGCTACAGCTCCTGACCATTCGGCGAAGCGGGGAAATCCCTCCGTAGAGATCTGCGGGGACAAGTCCGAGCATGACCGCCACCACGTCCTCGAGCCACGCTTGCGCAAGCGCCGTGAGCGGCGAACTCGCTGTCAGCGAGTCGCCGACGGCGCCCGCGGGCAGGCCGACATTGCCTGCGCCGCGTTGCGGCTGGAACCGACCGAAGTGACCTGCCGAGTTCGGCCGCCCCCACCACGGAAGCGCGTCTGCGCCCGGGACCGCCTCATGCCGAGTGCGGTTGTCCTAATTGAGCATCATCGCGTCCATACGCAACAGGTGCACCAGAGCAGCCGTGAGTAGCCCGTTTGGGGCCTACTCCACAGGGTGGGCGATAATGATTTCGCCGCGAAATCCTGCGCCTTTTAGTGCTGGCGTACCTGGACTCGAACCGAGGACAAATGAAGCGAGCCGGGCTGCCTGTTTTGGTGGCACCCATCCCCCAAGTTCCGGCCTCACTGAGGTCGACCCCATAGCTGGAAAGCTCCACGAACAACCGCGCGTCGGGGGAATCCGAGATCATCACGAACTCGAAGGCTGCATCTCCGCCGTTGCTCACAAGATCATCATCTCTGACACCGTCTGCTGCAATGCCACAGGGACTACCGCCGCACAAAGCTTCGCAAGCACTTCATTCGCCAGTGCTCCTAAGCGATGGCAACCAGCGTCGCTTTTCTGAGAAGGGGGCGCCTGCAGGGCGTCACCCGACGGCAGACGGTCTTGAAGATTCCCTGACCCAGCGAGCACGGAATCTTGGTGTACGGGCGTCCCTTGTCGTCGATTGACGTGCCGTTAGGAGCATCGGCCCGACACCCCGTGTACTTATCGACGCTCCCCGAGGACGGCGGAGGGCTCACCGGAGCGGGGGCCGAAGCAGCTCGCTACTCTGCCGCAGCGCGCGCATCATCGTCAGCCGCTTTCTTGACGACCGCAGCTTCGCGGGCCAACGCGGCCGTCTCGACAGAAGTCAGTTTCTTTTTGAGCGAGACGGCGCTCTTGTTGAAGCTACGGAGGGACTTTGAGTGATTCAGATTTGGAGTCTTGAGCAGGATGGCTATGGAAATGGGTGGTTCGTCTAGATCAATCAACCGCTCAAGCGCCGTGATGCCCGCGATTATCTCGGCGGAACGAGCCACCAGCGTCGACACGTCAGCTGCCAGACACTCACCTGGTCAGCCGCTAATTCGTTAGGCGTCGCAGCCGATGCCGTCCTTGTCGCGGTCAAACTTGCGCTGGAAACCCGGCGATCCCTTGGAGATCGGGGCCGCTCCCGCAGCGCGCACAGCATCGCAGTTCTCGTAGTAGACGTCGACTGGTGCCGGCGCGGGGGCCGGGGCCGGTTCAGGGGCCACGACGACAGGAGCCGGCGCAGGAGGGGTGACAACAACCGGAGCTGGCGCAGGCGTGAACGAGGAGGTCAGTGCCATTTCACCAGTGCAAGAGCCGAGGACGCGGGTCATAGCGTCGTGCTCAGCCTGAGTCACCCACAGACCATATGTTGCCTTGACGGACACCTGACGGGCAACATAGCTGCAGCGGATTGCCTTGTTCGAGGGCAACCAGGTTGCGGTGTCGCTGTCGCCCTTCTGGGCGTTGGAGCGGCCGTCAACCGCGAGCAGATTGAGGGGATCGTTGGCCAGAGAAACGCGCTGAGCTTGAGTGAGCTGCTGAGCGCCCGTCTGCCATGCATTTGACAGAGCCACGACGTGGTCGATCTGCACGAGAGCTGACGTGTCCTGACCGCGAACGAAGGCGATTGACGTGTCCGTGTATGGCGAGATGAGGTAACCGGTCATCACCCGGCAGGTGCCCGACTTGGTGGTGGGGTTCAAGTCCCGAGAAAGGATGTCGTTTCGGGTGTCGCATCCGTTTCGGTCCACGTCGATCCAGGCGGAGCCGAACATGCCGGTGCGCTCGTAGCCGGTCTTCGCGGCCTTTCCCTTGACGGGGATGGTTGCGAGGAGCGTTAGTGCCGTGGTGTCGGTTGAGGTGGTATCGACGACCACGACCGATGTGCCCTCAGTTGCCGCAGTGACCGTCGCGGGGTCGACCGGCGCTTCCTCGGAGAATTCCGGGCCGGGTGTTGGGGTTGGGCTTGCGGTGGGGGTTGCGCTCGGCGTCGGGCTAGCGGTCGGCTGCCCAGCCAAGGCAGTTTTCCCTGCACCTGGCGCCGCAGCAGCGACCCCACCGGAGATGAAGAAGACAAGGCTGGCCGCCACCGCGATCGCAGTTGTCTTGTGTGCTGATACGGATGCCCACGGGCGGCGACCAGAGAGCGCGTACACGCCCGTCACCAGAGCCGCCATTCCCAGAATGATTAGAATTGCGGGGAATCCACCGAGGATGGCGTACATCAGAGCGAAGAAAACGACCAACCCGCGGAGGATCCAAGTGCTGAAAGTCGGCTTGGACGCATTCTTCTCGGCGGTCGACGGCCTGTCGATGAGAGGCTTCGCCGGCTCCGGTTTCTTCTTGCCAAATTTTATCATCTGATCCCCCATTTCACCGCACTCAGCCTGGAGTGCAGACGCGACTGTTTGAAATCTACTGGAGGCAGGGATTGGTCGGAGACCGGACGAACACCCCAGAACGGGGAACTAGACCGCTCCAGCGACGTTTCCCGTACCGACTCCTGTCAACCGCGCGGAATCGGGACCAGCTACACAGCGATCGGTATGAATCCCCGCAGATAGGCGCGAAGCGCGGGGTCGCAGACGTACACGTAGGTCCCCCGGATGCCGCGGGTGAGCAGTACAGCGTAGATGTTGGTGATGAACCGCAGGAGGTCGTCGTCGTTGTACGTCTTGCCCAGGACCGGATTGTTCTCCTTGCCCTTCTTGTCGAAGTACGACCCTCGATCGATGACCAGCTTCCCTGCGACGGGATCGAAGCGAAGGTCCGGGCCGATGATCACACCCGCGTAGTTGAGGTCGTATCCCTGCACGGTGTGGATCGAGCCGACTTCGTCCACCGACTTCGGCGACGCGATCCAGTCGGTCTGCGTGCTGTTCCACCGCAGCTGACAGCCGTCGATCTCAATGTCGTAAAGGGTCTTGTCGGTCTTGGTCTTCCATACCCACGCGTACCCGGCGAGCAGGCGCGAGAGCCCGACCGCGGCATCCTTTCGACGGATCTCCGCCCGCATTTCCGAGACGCTGTCAAACATCCGAAAGTCATAGCCCTCGAACAACTCCGCAGGCGGCAACGTACTGGTCGTCGTCGTATCGAGAATGCGCCTGACGTAAGCGACGTAATCCGAACCGGCCTGAACCCGCATCTGCGACATCAACGGATGGTGACGCCTCGAGAGTTTCGCCTGGCGCACGAGACCGGTCAACAACTCGGGAGGCACATCGGCCGGGCGCACGCTCTGCGCCGCGTCCAGCAGGAAGATCTGATGCTTGCTCTTCGCGGTGATCCAATCGAGCTGGGTCTTCGTCTTGTCGTCACTCCCGAAGAGCTTCTGGGTGATCACACTGAAGTTCTTGTTCTGAACGCCCGAGGGCTGATTGGCTCGTTGGTTTAGCCGGTGCGATTCGTCGACGATGAGCAGGTCGAAGTCTTCCTCGGCGAACCCGACCTCGAACGCGGTCATGACCATCGCCGGCCGCAGCCCCGGCGTCTTGCGGAACACCTTCTTGATCGACTCACGCAGGGACTGCTGCGGCACCACCAGACCAATCCGGATGTCCGTGAGCAGTTCCCGATACCCCGGCACGAAGAACTCGGAGAACAGGGAGTCGCTGTCCACGTGTTCACCGGGAGTCGAGGCCGCAATGTCGACGAGCAGCTTGAGCAGGTAGATGGCGACCACGGTCTTCCCGGTTCCCGGGTCACCCTGCACGACGATCGTGCTGTCGGTGCCTGCCTCGAGATCTTGGAAGAGCCCCTCGAGGATACCGTCGACAGCGACGGCCTGGTCTTGGGAGAGTGCCTTGAACGGTGACAGCTTGAAGAGGTCGCTGTTCTCGATCTCGGGGATGCTGCGGGTGAAGACCCCGTCACGCCGGAGCTCGTCGAACACCTCGCGGAAAGTCTCGCGGTACCGGCCGCGATCGTAGTAGTCTGCCTCGGTGATTCCATCGTTGCGGTTCAGCACGCGGTAGAAGCCGTCGCCGGCGAGCATCCGAATCAGGTAGGACTCCAGATCGAGGCACACCGATTTGTTGAATGTCGCGTCGACGATGACGCGGACCGTGCTCAGATGCTGTTTCTCGGTCGACTCGAAGTGCTGGCGCATGCGCCCGGCCGCGTTACGCGACTCCCCCACGTAGACGTCGTTGAGCCCGCCCCTGACCGCGGGCGTGCTGCCAGCTTTGGCATCGTCCAGAACGTAGACGATCGGCCAATTGGTGTTGCGGTGGTCGCGCGGCGCCCAGGCCCGCATCGCTTCCTTTGTGAAGTCGAGCCGCTCGATCTCAAAGGACGTCATACTTGTCGCTGCGCCCCCGCGCCTTGTCGACCGGATACTTCTCACGGGTCTTGGCCAGCTTGTCGAGCACGATCTGATTCGGATCGACACCGAGGCGATCGGCCAGCAGGATGCAGTAGGTGAGCACGTCGGCCAGTTCGTCGCTCACCCGACCTGTGTCAGCATTCGCGTTCCACTGATAGCACTCGAGTAATTCGCCGGCTTCGATGGCGATGCTCTTCGCCAGGTTCTCGGGGCTGTGGAACTGCGCCCAATCACGCTCGGCGACGAAGGCTACGATTTCGTCGCGGACTGAAATTTCTTCCATGTCGCAAACCTAGCAGCGTCACCTCCCATCGGTTTCCGGCACCGTTAGACCGTAACTAGCCCGCTGACCATACCGACCTCCAGGACTCATACCGCGGACCCGACGGAGCCTCGGCCGACTGTTCAGGTATTCGGCATTCTCCCTGACCGTCACGTCCCTTGCCCTTGCCCTTGCCCTTGCCCTTGCCCTTGCCCTTGCCCTTGCCCTTGCCCTTGCCCTTGCCCTTGCCCTTGCCCTTGCCTCGATTATGAGAACGCCTATGGAAGAGCCCCTTGGCGGCTGGCCGCCAAAAAAGTTGGTGGATGCGACAGGAGTGGACACCGTGAACCAGAACGAGACGCTCGTGCACATCCTGGGAAGCTACCGAGACTCGACGTCCATCGTCAGCCACGTCACCGAGGTTTCCCCGCAGTTCGCCGAGAGCCTCCTCGAATGCGCGGACATCACCGGGTACGTCGGTTTGGGCGATCCGAATGAGGAGGCCAAAAAGATCGTACGGCTTCGGTTCGACCTACCTGCGGCCATTCGAAAGCTTCACCCGCAATTGTTGTGTTTGGAAACGCGAAATGCCCCTGACTTCCGCGGAAACTCAGGGGCTAAAGCTGGGGTACCTGGACTCGAACCAAGAACAAATGATAGGCGTCTGGGTGGTGGTGCGCACCTGCAGATGGGGCAGACTTCCGCGGAATTCCGCGGTTCTCATGGGTTTTAGTGTACGCGCTGTACGGCGAGATACGGCCTGAATCTGGTCAGATTTTGGGGTTTATGGTGCGTTTCTGGTCACCGCTGTGCTTACCCAGGCACCCGCCCCACAACGGTCTGGACCGGATCGTGGTCGTACCCGGTAGGGCTCACGGTCACCATGCGAAGTCCCGTCACGCTTGCCACCCAGCAGCAGTGAAGACAGTTCTCATTCTTGCCGGGTACTCAAGAACCTCCATTGGTCTCGGGACAGAAAATTACCGCGTCCCCCGGGTGGACTCGCAGCCCACCACTCGGTCGTTCACTGAGCACCCGACAAGTTTGCCAGACGTGACAAGCGATCGAGTGAACGCCTACTTCGCGTCCACTTGGGTTTTCGTGGGGGCGGCAGCCGCAGCCCTGGCCGTCCTGGCACGACGCATGCGGCTGATAAACGTGTAAGCCAGGAACGTCGCGAGCAAGCCGAAAATGGTTGCCGAGATCGGATCGGAGACGAAGATGTCGAAGCTGCCGCCAGAGATCAACATCGACTGCCGAAACGACCGTTCCAAGATCGGCCCGAGGATGAAGGCGAGTACGAGTGGCCCAGGGTCGAAACCAGTCTTGATCATAATCCAGCCGAAGACGCCGAAGATCAGGACCACCCACATGTCGAAGGGATTGTTGTTTATGGAGTAAACGCCCACCATGACCACCATGAGAGCAAACGTTGCAAGGATTCCGGTTCTGACCCGCAGCATCTGAATGAAAATGCCGATCAGCGGGATATTGAGAATTACGAGCATCACGTTGCCGATATACATGGACGCGATGACGCCCCAGAAGATGTCGGGGCGATCCTCGATCAGTGACGGCCCCGGCGTAATCCCCTGCAGCAACAGCGCGCCGTAGAGCATCGCGAGCACCACGTTCGAGGGAATCCCCAAGATCAGCAGCGGTATGAAGGCGGAAGTCGATGACGCGTTGTTCGCCGTCTCCGGTCCCGCAACCCCCTCAATCGCTCCTTTGCCGAACCTCGACGGGTCTTTCGCACGGCGTTTTTCGAGCGCGTAGGACGCAAGGGAGGAGATGACCCCGCCACCACCGGGGAGAACACCAATTACGAAGCCAAGCAGCGAACCTCGAGCGATCGCGCCGGAGGAGTCGCGAAAGTCCTTGCGGGAGGGCCAGATGTTCTTGATCTTTGTTGTGATTGCTTGCGCCTTGTCGGTGCGTTCGAGGCTGTGCAGCAGCTGACCGACGCCGAACAGTCCCATCGCGATCGCCACGAAATCGAAGCCTCCGAGCAGGGAGGGAATGCCGAATGTGAACCGGGCGGTGCCCGTGATCGGGTCCTGGCCTACGGTCGAGAGCAAAAGGCCGATAGCGGCCATGCCCAGGCTCTTCATCGTGGAACCTGTTCCCAGCGAGGTCACGAGAAACAGCCCCAGCACCATGATCGCCACGTAGGAGGCAGGGCCCACAGCCACGGCAACACGCGCGAGCATGGGGGCGAGAAAAGTGAGCCCTAAGATGGCCACGGTGCCGCCGATGAAGCTGCCGATGGCGCTGATCCCGAGCGCGGGGCCGGCGCGGCCCTGCTTCGTCATTTGGTACCCGTCGAAGGTCGTGACAACGGATGCCGCCTCCCCTGGAATCCGCAGAAGCACCGAGGTGATCGTGCCACCGTACATCGAGCCGTAGTAGATGCCCGCGAGCATGATTACCGCACTCGTGGCGTCCATCGTGTAAGTGATTGGCAGCAACAGTGCGATGGTGGCGGTGGGGCCGAGGCCCGGCAGCACACCGATGGCCGTGCCGATGACTACACCCACGAAGACAAACAGCAGGTTCATGGGGTCGAAGGCAACGGAGAACCCGAGGCCGAGGTTGTTGAAGACGTCCATGTCACATTCCGATCAGTCGAGTGATGGTTCCTACGACGACGTCGTCGGGAAAAGGGACGCCGAGCAGAATCGCAAAGCCTACGTAGAAAACCGCGGTGCCGCCGACGGCAAGTACGAAGGCAAGGCGCCAGGATTCGTCACCGAACACGCGCATCCACAGCAGAAGCAGAAAAAAAGCGGGAACGACGAAGCCGATCTCCGTGAACAGCAGGATGAAGACTACGAGGCTCAGTACGCCGCCGGTGAGCAGCGTCGTGCGCCTCGTCCACTTCTCGTACGCCTCAGTGTCGGGAATCACTGTGAGGATGGATACCGTGATCGTGACCGCTATCGAGACCACCAACGGCCAGAGCCCCGGCCCGGGGTTGGTAAGTTCGCCGAGGCCGAGGCGCCAAGAACCGATCACTGCGGCGACACCGGTAGCCAGCAGTACGACGGGGACGAGACGGTAGCGACCGCCATTCCGGACGGCCTTCACGGCAGCCTGCCCGGTGGCTTCGGGGGCTACGAGCGTGCCGTCACTCATTCTTGTCCGAGGATGGGCTCATAAAGTTCTTGCATGTCGGCGAAGATCTCCTCGAGGTCGTCTGCACCGCTGAACTCTGTTGGTATGAACATCTCGCCCACTTGTCCGATTACGGTTTCGTCGGCCGCACAGGTCCGGAGTTCGGACTCGAGGGTGGACACGATGGCGTCTGGCATGCCGTTCGGTCCTACAACGCCGAAGACCGACACGGCATTGACCAGGTCAGGGAATCCCTGTTCGGCCAGGGTGGGCACATTCGCGTACCAGTCGGCCCGCTCCGGGCTGCTCACGGCGAGCGGCACGAATGACCCGTCGTCGATGCGCGACTGCACGTCCTGATGATCGGTGATGAAGAGAGCGTCGACGTGGCCACCGAGCAGGCTCGTAGTCATCTCGGCGTTGCCAGCGGCCGGAATGGCGGTGACGTCGATGTCGTATTCGTCGCTCAGTCGCCCCAACTCGATGGCCGCTGAGGTCGTGGCCCCGGGGATGGCGACGCTAAGCTTGCCCGGGTTCTTTTTGGCCGCGGCGAAGAATTCGTCGGCGCTCTCGTAGGGAGATTCCGCGCCGACGACCAGCACGGTCGGCATTTGCGCCATCACACCAATCGAGGTGAAGTCCTCGACGTTGTAGTTGAGCTTGTTGATCATGGGATTCATCACAAGCGGGCCGTTCGTGCCGAGGGTCAGGGTGTATCCGTCAGGCTTGGCGCTCGACACGTCCTGCATGGCCAGGCCGCCGCTTCCGCCCGGTTGGTTCTCGACCACGAAGGTCTGGCCGAGCCCCTCCTCGAGGCAGGAGGCGTAGGCGAGGGCGGTCACTGTGGAGGGACCTCCCGCGGCGAATGGCACCACGAAGGTGACGGGCTTTGACGGGTAGTCGTCTTCTGCTTTCGGGGATCCCGCGGCGCCGGCGGCGCTGCAGCCGAAAAGGCCCAGCATGGCCAGTCCGGTGATTGCGGGCAGGAATATTGCGGTGTTCTTCTTCAAAGCTGACCTCATTGTCATCTGATGTGTGTCTCATGGTGGGGTGATTCGGTCCAGCCCGTATTCACTGTCGCAAGGTCATAATTTCATCTCCAATACTATTTCGGGGGTGTACTGCTACTCCGTCTGCATAAACGCGTAGCATGCTCAGACTCGTTCGAGCAGCATCGCCGTGCCCTGGCCGAGGCCGCGCACATGGTCGCCAATCCGCGACGGGCGCCCTCGCGCTCCATCCGGCCCATCAGAGTAATGGCGATGCGTGAGCCCGATGATCCGAGCGGATGCCCGAGGGCGATCGCGCCACCGTCACGGTTCACGATCTGCGGGTCGAGTCCGAGGCGCCGGATGCAGGCGAGCGCCTGCACGGCAAAGGCCTCATTGAGCTCGATCGCTCCCACGTCGCCGAGCGACCACCCCGCACGGTCGAGCACCTTACGGGTGGCCGGCACTGGACCGATGCCCATAATCTGCGGAGGCACCCCGGCCGAGGCTCCGTCCACGATTCGTGCGCGCGGCGCGAGGCCCAGCCGTTCGATGGCCCTCGCACTGGCCACGATCACGGCGGAGGCTCCATCATTGAGCGTGCTCGAATTGCCCGCCGTCACGATCCCGCCTTGCCGTACGACAGAGCGCAGGCCGGCGAGGGTCTCGAGAGTGGTGTCCCGCCGCGGCCCCTCATCGTGCTCAACGAGCCCTTTTTTCGTGGCCACCGGAACGATTTCGGCCGCATAACGACCCCCGTCGATGGCCGCAGCCGCCCGCTCATGGGAACCGAGGGCGAAGGCATCCGCTTCGTCGCGGGTGATGTTGTCGACTTGGGCGAGCTCCTCGGCCGTTTCAGGCATCGAGAGCGTGGACATGGATGGAAACCTCGGGTTGACGAAGCGCGCCCCAATGCTCGTGTCCGAGATCTCGCCCGGGCGCCCGAAGGCCTTCTCCGGTTTGGCCAGCACCCATGGCGCCCGCGACATCGATTCCACACCGCCGGCCACGACCACGTCTGCGGCGCCGCTCTTGATCATGTGCGACGCGAGAATGATGGCGCTCAGACCCGAGGCGCACAGGCGGTTGACCGTGAGCCCGGGGATCTCGTCGGGAAAACCGGCGAGCAGGCTGGCCATGCGCGCCACGTTGCGGCTGTCTTCGCCGGCCTGGTTGGTGTTGCCGAGGATCACCTCGTCGATCGCAGCGGGGTCGATGCCGGTGCGGTGCACGAGCTCGCCGAGCACGAGCGCCGCGAGATCGTCAGAGCGGATGCCCGACAGGGCCCCGCCATAGCGACCCACGGGGGTGCGCACCCCGCCGACGAGAAACGCCTCGGCCATCAGCGCGCTCCCCCGTTGATGTAGAGGGTCTGCCCGGAGATATAGGAGGAATCATCGCTCGCGAAGAAGGCGATTGCAGCGGCGACCTCGTGCGGTGCTCCTACCCGGCCGAGCGGTGTGCGCTCGGCGACCGCTTTCTGGTGGTTCTCCGCGGTGCTGCCGACCCGCTCGGCGGTGGCGGCGGTCATAGCCGTGGCGATGTACCCGGGTGCGACAGCGTTCACGGTGATGTTGAACGGGCCGAACTCGAGGGCGAGCGTTGCAGTGAGACCTTGAATCCCCGCCTTGGCCGCCGCATAGTTCGCCTGACCCCGGTTGCCGAGGGCCGAGCGACTGCTCAGGCTCACGATCCTGCCGTATCGGGCAGGCACCATGAATTTTTGGGCAGCCTGGGCGCACAGGAACGCACTCGTCAGGTTGGTGACGAGCACCGAGTCCCAGTCGGTGCGACCCATCTTGAACAGCAGGTTGTCGCGCGTGATCCCTGCGTTGTTCACGAGAACATCGAGACGGCCGGCCGTGTCAAATACCTGCTGGAATGCCTCGGAAACCCGGTCTTCGTTTGTGACGTCGCACACGAGGCCATTGGCCGATCCGCCGGCCGCGACCACGATGTCGGCCGCAGAGATCTGCTCGGCGGTGGCGGCCGCGCGATCCCCGTTCAGATCAAGGATGGCCACGTGAGCGCCCTCCGTGGCGAGCCGCAAGGCCGTGGCCGCCCCGATACCCTGGGCACCGCCGGTGATCACGGCGACCCTGTCATTGAACCTGTTCATGAAATCTCCCTGTTCGGTCCGTGCATGTCGGTCTGTGGATGGGCGCTCGCGGGCCGGAGGCTCATGCGAACGCCGAAATTCCGGTGATGTCGCGGCCGATCAGCAACGATTGGATCGAGTCCGTGCCCTCGTAGGTGTGCACGACCTCCATGTCGGTGAGGTGCCGAGCCACGTGGTTTTCGAGCAGCAGGCCGTTGCCGCCGAGCATGTCGCGGGCCTCCTGGCAGATCCACCGCCCCTTCTGGGCCGTGTGCATTTTGGCGAGCGAAGCCATGGCCCCGGTCATCTTGCCCTGGTCAGCGAGCGTGGCCAGCCGGAAGCAGAGGAGTTGCATTGCGGTGAGCTCCGCGAGCATATTGGCAAGTTTGTTCTGCACAAGCTGAAAGCTCCCGATGGACTTGCCGAACTGAACGCGGTCGCGGGCGTATGCAACGGCGGCCTCGTAGGCGGCGATGCCGTGTCCCAGAGCCTCCCACGAGGCCCCGCCACGGGTGGAATTGAGCACCCGAACGGCGTCCGCGAAGGAGCGGCCGTTCACGAGCTTATTTTCGGCGGGAATGCGCAGATTCGTGATCGTGATGTCCGGCTGTAGGATGGCCCTTTTGCCGACCTTGCCCGTGATGACGGTGGCTTCGTAACCGTCGGGGAAGGAGCCGTCGCTGTTCTTCTCCATGACGAAGGCCTTGACCTTGGCGTCGGATTCGTCGCGCGCCCAGATCACCACGACGTCAGCGAAACTCGCATTACCGATCCAGCGCTTGGCTCCGTTGAGTACGTAGTGCGCTCCCTCGAGTCGCGCACTCGTTTCGAGCGCTACCGAATCGGATCCGTGGTTGGGCTCGGTGAGTCCGAACGCGCCCACGAGGTCGAGCGCCGCGAGCCCGGGTAGCCAGCGCTGCTTCTGCTCCTCACTACCGAGCATGTTGATCGTGCCCATGGTGAGACCGGACTGGACCCCGATGAAGGTGTTGATCGACCCGTCAGCGCGGGACATTTCGAGGGACACCATTCCGGCGCCCAGGCGGCTCAGCCCGGGGCATCCGTAGCCCTCGATCGTGCCGCCCACGATCCCGAGTCTGGCGATCTTCGGAACCAGCTCGAAGGGGAACGCGGCGCGATCCCAATAATCATTGATGATGGGGAGCACTTCCGCGTCTGCGAAGGCCCGCACCTTGAGGCGGAGGGCGCGCTCCTCGTCACTGAGGAAGTCGTCGACCAGATAGTAGTCACTATTTATGACTGCGTCAGTGTTGATGGCGGTGTCGGTGTCGGTCATGCTGTGCCTTTCTGTTGCTGCCTCTGCGGCATTGCATCGGCCATAAACCAGCGGTCGAGCGAACTGCGCTCCTCGGCGTCGAGCAGTCGAGCAGTCCCGTGTACTGGGTGCACGGGAACCATCACGGTCGAGGCATCCAATACCGCGTGGCCGGCCTGTTTTCCTGAATAGTGCAGGGTGTACGACGTGGATCCCACCCGGGAGACCCACACGTCGATCTCGACGGCGGGGCCGAACTCGATCGGGCGGCGAAAGCTGAGCTGCAGCGCGGCCACGACCGTCGGGGAGTCGACGTGGTCGTAGCCCGTGAGCGCCTGCGCCCGCCACGCCAGCCTGGCTTCCTCGAGCAGGGTGGCGACACGCGCGTTATTGACGTGGCCATTGAGATCCTGGTCGCTCCACCGCACCGCAACCCGGGCGCGGAATGGCTCAGTCAACGAGCTGCGCCTCGCGTGTGGCAAGCCACGAGCGCACGAGAGCGGAACTCTCGTTGAGTTTCGGCGGAGCTAGGTCGTAGGTCACCGGGGTCTGGGAGAATTTCACCGGATGCCGCACCGTGGGAATGCTGCGATCCCCGGTTCCCGCCAACACGACCGGCTCAAGGCCGAGCTTTTCGGCGAGCTCGATGCCGCCCTTCACGTCCTGTATCGGTGCACACGGCAGGCCCAGCTCGGAGAGAAACTCGAACCACTCCGCGGCCGAGCGCCGGGCGAGCTGACGCTGCAGGATCTCGCGCAGCGGGCCGCGATGCGCGTTGCGGGCCTGAGGCGAGTTGAAGCGGACATCCGTCGCCGCCTCCGTGATGTCGAGCGCCGCGCACAGCTTCGTGAATTGGGGATTGTTGCCCGCCGCAATGATAAGCATTCCGTCGCCCGTCGGCATCGGCTCATAGGGGTAGAGGCTCGGGTGCTCATTGCCCATGCGGGTAGGAATAACCCCGCCCGTGACGTAGGCGGCAGACTGGTTGACCATCCCTGAGAGCGCGGAAGAGAGCAGGTTGAGTTCCACACGCTGCCCACTGCCGGTAAGGTCCTTGTGGTGCAGGGCACCCAGGATGCCCATACCCGCGTGCAATCCGGTGATCACGTCGAACATTGCGAGCCCGGCGCGGTAAGGCTCGGTGTTCTGGCCGCCGGTGAGGCTCATCATGCCGGACACGGCCTGCACGAGCAGGTCGTATCCGGGAAGCCCGGCCCCCGCTCCGGTGCCGAATCCGGTGATCGAGGCGTAGATTACCTCGGGGTTCCGTGTCACAACCGAGTCGTAGTCAAGGAAGAACCGGTCGAGGCCACCCGGTTTGAAGTTCTCCACCAGCACGTCGGCCCGCGCTGCGAGCTCATGGGCCACCGCGCGGTCGGCCGCGTAGTTAAGGTCGAGCGCGATCGAGTGCTTGTTGCGGTTGACCGAAAGGTAAAACGTTGCCTCGTCGTCGCGCACCGGCGGAATCCACCCACGGGTGTCATCGCCCTGCAGACTCTCCACTTTGATGACGGTGGCACCCATGTCGGCGAGCAGCATGGTGCAGTACGGGCCGGCAAGAACGCGGCTGAAGTCCGCCACAATGATTCCGCTCAGTGGCCCGCTTCCAGGTCGACCGAAAATCCTGTGCAGCCTCGTTGCTGCGCCAGATTCATCCATTGAATGACTCCTTGTTCGTCTGTCGTGCCTTCACTGTCGCAAACGGAATTACTCCCTGTCCAATATCAATTACGCTCTCGATTGATACTCCCAGGGCAATAGTGCATAAATCGTTGACAGTTTCATGCGCCTATCGAAATAGTTGAAGCATGGAAATCCAGCAAATTCGTGCGTTCCTGGCCGTGTCCGAGGAACTTCACTTCGGCCGCGCTGCCGCAAAACTCTTCATGGCGCAGCCCCCACTGAGCCGGGCCATCCAGAACCTGGAGCGCGAGCTCGGAACCCTGCTCTTCTCCCGCAGCACCCGTTCGGTGCGTCTCACGCCGGCGGGCGAAGCGCTCGTGCAGCCAGCCACAGACATCCTCGACGGCGTGCGTCGTGCGGGGGTCGCGGTGTCGTCGGCGGGAAAGGGCGAAACCGGCCGGGTGCGAGTGGCCTTCGCTGGAGCATCATCACACGTCATGGTGGGCACACTCGCCAAACTCGTGCGCGCGACCCACCCGGGAATCGACTTCGAGCTCTACAGCTCTAACTTCGCCACCCCCGCGCTCGACAAGGTGATCAACCAGGAGGTGGAGATCGGACTGGGGCGGTGGAACTTCATCCCGGCCGGCATCGAACATCGGGTGATCGCCTACGAGAACCTCGTGATCGCGATCCACTCCAGCCATCCGCTCGCCGATCGACAGTCCGTTTCCATGCAAGATCTCGTCGGCGAACACTTCGTGACGTTGCCGCAGGACCCCGGCGCGATCCTGCGCGATTACCTCATGCGACTGGCCAGCACGGCCGGTTTCGTGCCCTCCATCGTGCAGGTGGCTCCCGACACGTGGACGCTCGTCTCGCTCGTCGCGGCCGGGATCGGCGTTGCACTCACCGTCTCCACGGTGGCCGAAAACGTGCACTACCCCGGCGTTGTTTTTCTGCCCCTCGATGACGAAATGGCGCCCATCCTCTTGCAGCTCGTGTGGCGCGCCGACAATGACAGCCCGGCACTGCGCGAGGTCCTGCGACTCTCTGAAGAGGTACTCCCCACTCCACCCGTGATTCCCACCACCGAGATTCATGCTGAATAGAAATAATTCCGCCCCCGATTTGGTATTGGATCGAAAATAGATTTACTGGCACAGTCGGGAGCGTGGCGCTGGTCACCCAGCGCGCAAACTCGGCAAAGGAGCCACTCATGCCCGCGACCACCTCGGATATTCTGAATCTCGACGGGCTGCTGAGCGCAGCCGAACTCGAACTGCGTGACACGGTTCGGACCTTCGTACGGGAGAGAATCAGGCCGTATATCAAGGACTGGTACGAATCGGCGCACTTCCCGCCCGAGACCGTGGAACAGATGGGCGCCCTCGGGCTGCTCGGCATGCACCTCACCGGCTACGGCTGCCCCGGCCGGTCGAGCGTGGAATATGGCCTGGCCGCCATGGAACTCGAAGCCGGCCACTCCGGCCTGCGCACCTTCGTGAGCGTGCAGGGTTCGCTCGCAATGAGCAGCATCCACAAGTGGGGCTCCGAGGAGCAGAAGAACAGATACCTGCCCGAGATGGCAGCCGGCCGGCTGATCGGATGCTTCGGACTCACCGAACCGACCGCAGGTTCCGACCCGTCGAGCATGGCAACGACCGCCCGCCGGGATCACACCGGGGGCTGGATCCTCCAGGGATCCAAGCGGTGGATCGGCCTCGCATCCATTGCCCAGATCGCCATCATTTGGGCCATGACCGACGAGGGCGTGCGCGGTTTCATCGTGCCCACCGACACACCTGGCTTCACTGCGACGCCGATCGAGGCGAAACTCTCGATGCGGGCCTCCATCCAGTGCGACATCCTGCTCGACGACGTTCGGCTTCCCGACACCGCGCTACTGCCGGGAGCGCGCGGCCTGAGCGGACCGTTCGCGTGCCTGAATGAGGCCCGTTATGGCATCATCTGGGGTGCGATGGGTGCCGCGCGGGACAGCTACGAAGTGGCCCTGGCGTATTCCCTCGAACGCATGCAGTTCGACAAGCCCCTCGCCGCGTACCAGATCACGCAGCTGAAGCTCGTGAACATGCTGCTCGAAATTCAGAAGGGCACCCTGCTCGCCATCCACACCGGCCGCATGAAGGATGCCGCTGTTCTCGAGCCCGTGCAGATTTCACTTGGCAAGCTCAACAACGTGCGCCAGGCGCTGGACATCTGCCGCGAGGCCCGTTCCGTCCTCGGTGGCAACGGGATCACCACCGAATACTCTCCGCTGCGCCACGCGAACAACCTGGAGTCCGTGCGTACCTACGAGGGAACGGACGAGGTGCACACGCTCATTCTCGGCAACCACATCACCGGCATTCCGGCGTTCCGGTAGGCGGAAATAATGTCTAAGACACGCACATACCTCGTGGTTCCCGCCGCAGTCGTCGGGCTGTCTCTCGTGCTGGCCGGGTGCGCGGGCGACACGACCGGCGGCAGTAAAGAGACCTACCCGTCGAAGGCCGTCACGGTTCTCATGCCGTACGCGGCCGGCGGTCCCTCCGATCTCACCGCACGGTCCGTCTCGTCATGCCTCGCCGACGTCCTCGGCGAGGCCTTCGTAGTGGAGAACAAAGCGGGCGGCAGTGGGGCAGTGGCAATGCAAGAGCTGGCAAGCGCGAAACCGGACGGCCATACCCTTGGCCTGGGAACGGCGGGCACGCTCATCATGACCCCGATGGTGAACACGCTGGCCTATTCGCTCGACGATTTCACCCCGATTGGCGTCATGGCCGAGAATCCTACGCTCATCGTGGTGGGCGAGGAGTCCCCGTACGAGAGCGCGGAGGAATTCTTTGCGGCTGCGGAAAAGCATCCGGGCACACTTACCATCGGCGTTCCCGGAGCTTCCAGCCCGGCCGCAATCGAGCTGCAACGCCTCCGGAACGAGTATGGAGTCGACGTCGTGGCCGTTCCGGCATCCGGAAATGCCGAGATGACCACCAGCCTGCTCGGCGGGCACGTCGACGCACTGTTTATCAACGATCACCCCGACGTCGATTCACGCATCGACGAGGGAACGTTTCGGGCGCTGGCCGCGACGACCTCGCAGCGACTGCGCTGGCTTCCAGAGTTGCCCACGCTTGCCGAGCTCGGCTATACCGATCTCGTGAATGCGACATCCATCTTCGGGCTGTTCGGCCCGAGGGACCTGCCGACGCCCATTGCGACGGCACTCGAAAGCGCCCTTGAAGCATGCATGACCGACGCCACTCTTCTCGAACAGCTCGGGGAGAACCTCGTGCCCGAGGAGTTCCAGGGCGGGGCGGTTCTCGGCGAGAGCCTGGCCGAGACGCAGGCCGTCTACCGGCCGATCCTAGAGCGCTGACCCGTGCGAGAGATTCACGGCCTCACACAGCTTGAAGAGCTCGTCGGCGAGGAGCTCGGCGTTAGCCGGTGGCACACTGTGACACAAGATCAGGTCCTGGCCTTCGCCGCTTCAACGGGCGACCAACAATGGATTCACGTTGATCCCGTCGCGGCCGCCGCCGGACCCTTTGGCAGGACCGTGGCTCACGGGTACCTGACGCTCTCGATGATTCCGTTCCTGACCAAGCAGGTATACCGGGTCGTCGGACTGCGCATGGTCGTGAACTACGGGCTCAACAAGGTGAGGTTTCCAAACCCCGTGCCCGTGGGCTCCCAAGTGCGCGACCGGCTCACGCTCCTATCCGTGACCGAGTCGGAACGGGGCCACCAAGCCGTTATCGGCCATCGCATCGAGGTCGATACGCCAGACCGGATTGCTTGTGTGGCCGAGACCGTGTCACTTCTGGTCGAATAGTCCCGTCTCCAACCGGATGTCGACGCACGCGTGGCAGGTGATGACCACCAAGTTGTCCGGACTCGCAATCGAACGGGTCAGTAGCTGCCCAATAATCGAAGGGATATGAATGAAGATTCATCCAGATGCGCAGGAGGGGCTCGTCCTAATTGGTGACTTGACTGTCCCCTTCTACGACACAGGCGCCCCGTACGACGCGAGGCCAACGGTCGTGCTGGTGCACGGCACTGGCGGAAGCGCCTCCACGCATTTCCGCACGTTGTTCCCCATGCTCACTACCCGATACCGAGTTATAGCCCTCGACCTGCAGACTAAGAATGGAGAACTGTCCTTGGGCTACCTTTCGGCACAGGTCTCGCGCGTCATTGATGAACGCGCTCCGAATCAGGGCGTCCACCTTGTGGGGTACTCGCTGGGCGCATTGGTGGCGGCAGATCTGGCCGCGGACAGGCCCGCTGCCGCCCTAACGCTGAGCCTCGTCGCCGGATGGGTCCGGGCCGGCACGCAGCAGAAGCTGCGTAACCGGATCTGGCAGCGCCTCTTCGAGACGGACGA
This sequence comes from Cryobacterium sp. N19, assembly GCF_002929595.1. Classification (NCBI taxonomy): domain Bacteria; kingdom Bacillati; phylum Actinomycetota; class Actinomycetes; order Micrococcales; family Microbacteriaceae; genus Cryobacterium; species Cryobacterium sp. N19. The sequence goes on from NZ_PJJR01000046.1 coordinate 103,189, forward strand.
CAGCCTGTTGCGTGAGTTCGCGACATTGACGGCCTATGGTCCACTGTTCCTCGCCAGCAAGACCGACTCCGAGGTCCAGGCACTGATCGAAGCCCGTCAATTTCCCGCGGGGATTGCCGAGCAAATGAAGTTGAACCGAGACGCCGACCTGAGCGACAAGCTGCCCAAAGTTCTTGCTCCAACCTTGGTCATCGCCGGTAGCTATGACCAGATGGTCCCGGACCGGCAATCCAAGCTGCTCTTCGGCGGCATCGCCAACGCACGTTACGCGGTCATCGAGAGCGGACACGCCGTTCCGCAGGAACGCCCGGCCCAGCTCTTTCAAATCATCAACGAGTTCCTCACGATCCCCGAGGCCTTCCCGAGGGGTCAGGTCCTAGAACGAATCCACATCTAACACGTCTGCAACGCAATACAAGGCGCAACTGGAGCAACAATGGAAAACACTTCACTGAAAAATTCCGAACGCGGTGCTTCACTCGATGTCATCATCATCGGCGCAGGCTTCGCTGGCCTGGGAATGGGTACAAAACTCACTCGCGAGGGGAAGCGCTCGTTCGTCATTTTGGAGCGCGCGGATGACGTCGGTGGCACATGGCGTGATAACCACTACCCGGGGGCGGCCTGCGACGTCCCATCGCACTTGTACTCCTTCTCTTTTCGGCCGAACGCAGAGTGGTCGCGGATGTTCGCATCCCAGCAGGAGATCCTCGAGTACCTCCGCAACGCAGCGGAAGAGGAGAACCTGCTGGAGCGAATCGTTTTCCACGCCGAAGTCACTAGCGCCCGCTGGGACGACCAATCTTCGCACTGGATTGTGAACACCCCCCAAGGGCGGTTAGTTGGGAAAGCCCTGATCACCGCGGTAGGTCATCTCTCCGAGCCCAAACTACCCAACATCGATGGTCTCTCCGAGTTCTCCGGCGACTTATTCCACTCAGCGCGGTGGGACGACGTTGTCCAGCTGGAGGGTAAGCGGATCGGCATCATCGGGTCCGGAGCCACTGCCATCCAGGTGCTACCGGAGGTCGCCAAGGTCGCCTCCGGCGTCGTCGTCTTCCAGCGTTCTGCCCCCTATGTGACTCCTCGTCCCGACCGGGCATACTCCGAGGAGGAAAAGGGCCTATTCCGCAAGATGCCCGAAACCATGCAAGAACTGCGCAAAGAGATGTTCTGGTCCAACGAAGAGCGCTACGCCCAGCGCCGCGGCACGCCCGCCTTGGTCTCGACTGCAGCGAAAGTGGCGATTGACCACTTGCACCGACAAATCACCGATCCGGAGCTGCGCCAGAAGCTGACACCCAACTACACGTTTGGCTGCAAGCGTGTACTGAAGTCCAACGACTACTACCCTGCCTTCACCCAAGAGCACGTGGAGCTAGAAACAGGCGGAATCGATCGAGTTGAGGGGAATCGCGTGTTCACCAAGGACGGAGTCCCCCACAAATTGGACGTGCTGATCTCTTGCACGGGCTTCGAGGCGACCGATCTCCCGATTTCTTACCGTGTCACCGGCCGCAACGGAATCTTGCTCAGCACCAATTGGGCCAACGGTATGCAGGCCTACGCCACAACAGCCGTGCATGGATTCCCGAACATGTGGATTATCAGCGGCCCAAACACCGGGCTGGGTCATAACTCAGCGGTCTACATCGCGGAGGCTCAGATCGACTACATCATGGGCGCCCTGGATTTCAAGGACGAATCCGGGCTGCCTCAGCTGGAGGTTTCCGAGTCGGCCGAAGAAGCGTACATGGGCCGTCTGGACAGACTCGCCGAGGGCACGGTGTGGCTCACCGGCGGGTGCAAGAGTTGGTACGTGGACCATCGCAACGGTCGGCTAACAACCCTCTGGCCGGAGCCCGCCTACACATTCCGGCAGGTCAACTCGACTTTTGACGCACAGGCCTACTTGCCCTCAGGTAAGAACTACACCGACGACAAGTCCCTTGTCACGGTCCCATAGTACAAAAGACGGTGTCGGCAACGACCAGAGGACCATCAGGACCTTCAGGACCAGACACAAAATGTATAGTCGCGGTCAGCTTGGCCCCAATGGTCGCAACGGGCGAAAACTCTAGCTGCCCAGACGCTCGAAGCCGGCATCGTGGGGGATCAACGATCCGTTTCCCTCCGTGGCATTCGCGCCCATGGGTGGCACCAAACAATCAGGTCTCGGCCGCGGTGGCGCAAGTGCCGGCATGCTGGAGTTCCAAGAGACGCGGTACGTAGCCTGGAAAGCCTGAATGTGGTGGACCGTTCATGTAGTCCTCGCGTTGTTGGTCGGCTCGAGCATGCAGCGCGTTACCGGGATGGGGATTGATTCGGTGGCCGTCCCCTTCCTGGTCCTCCTCGTCCTCCTCCTAAGGCCTATTGACGGCGTCATCCTCGTTGACCCGTGCGACGCGCTGACCGCCGCCATCATTCTCGGGCGCGTGGTGCGGCACGGGGACTTTCGGCGGGCCGGATGGCTTGCCCTGCTTGCATCAGGGCGCTCATCTTGCAGTACATCCCCAGCGCCTGGTTGGAGATGCCCATCGGAGGGTTACTCGAGCGGGGCAGGTGCCTGTACGAACAGCGATTCCACTGGCGCACGCGGCTTCCCGCGACGTGCCCTTGCCTGGTTCTCCATCTCAGCTTCGACAACATACCGCTTGCAATTACGCTGCACCTGCGTTACGACAGCTCTTACGAGTTGGTCGAATTGCTGTTGTCGCTCTACCCGCCGCACCTCAGCTTTCGTACTCCGCACGGCCGCGGCGACGTCGCGGCTGGTCAGTAGGTCGACCCGGCGCATCCGCTCTGCGATTATCTCGACGGCTCGGGCGTGAACGATGGTCTCCGCCGGAACCGACGGAAGGCCCATGAGCGCTCTGGTCTCCACGTAGGCCTCGGCGAACTCGCGCATCCGAGTGTCGTTCTTCAACATGTGCTCGGTCAGCGATTCCGCGAACATCGTGAACTGCCGCAGATGCTCGGGCCGCGATGGGTCAGTGAAATACGCATGGCCCTCGCGTTCGCTGGCCCGGCGCTCGGCCGCCGTCGTCGCGTGCAGAAGCTTCGGCGGAAACCCGGCCCGACTCAGGCTGCGCTTGAGACGTCGCGCTGCCGCGTTGGCCTCCAGCTCGGACTGGTAGATCTCCGGATGGCTGCGCCGCAGCCGCTGCAGCTCGGCCCGGCGCTCCTTGTTGCGCTCGGCCCACTGCCGGGTGATCTGCTTCTTGCGCTCGGGGTCAGCATCCCGCCTGGCCGCGGCCCGAGCGTTCACCTCGTTGCGATGGGCTTCGTAGTAGCGGTTGTAGTACTCGCGCACCTTCTCGCGATTCTCCACCACCCACCGCTGCTCATACTCACGCCTGCGCTCCGGATGCTCCACCCGCCAGCGCTTCGCCCGCTCCCTCCCCCCCCCTCGCATGCACCTCCGCCTCACGATGCCGACGAGCCGCGGCCCGACGCATCGAATCACGATTGAGCTCCCGGGCCCGATCAAGGTATTCCGACCGCCAGAGACGATTCAGCTCGCGGATCCGGTCGCGATTCGCCGCCACATACTGACGCCGCCGCTCCGCCGCATCATCAACAGACGGATGCTCCACCAGCGACTTCCGCGCCGCGGCACCTTCCTCAGATGGGTCGTTCATGATCGCGGTTACTCGGCAGGCGGCGGAGCCAACTCGATGACCAAAGCAAGCAATTCAGAGCGATGCGCCGTCGGATTCGTAATCACACGCCCGACAGCGACGCGCAGCCGTTCGGCATCCTCGTCTGCGATCCCGGCGACGGGCTCCAGGCAGTTCGCGATGTCGTTCTGCAGGTTGGGGCCGTCATCGTCGACGGCGATCTCCGGATAGTAGAACAGCGCAGCGAGCGCGGTGCGGCTGAGCAGATCGTCAAACTGATCCTGTGAGATCGTCATAGTGAAGCCTCCTGTGCGCGGTCGTGTGTGAGCTAATCATGCCGCTACCAGGAGGTACGCCGACCGTGACGTGAAGTTAGCTGCGCCTGGATACGAGCGTGGGCTCGTCGAAGCGCTCGACGCCCTCTGGGAGAACCGCCCGCGTCATGCGACGGCGGGCCACAGCCTCACGAACGCGCACCGCGATCAACTTGAGCAGGCTGATTGGCCCGATCAAGAGAATCTTCAGGGTGTTCCAGAGACACAAGATCACGAGCAGGTTTAGCCAACCGGGACTACCGGCTTCGACCTGCGCTCGGCAATACACCGCAGCAAGCGCATACGGAACCGCGAGCAGCATCGCCGGCACACCCCACTTCAGCCCGCGCCTCGTATTGATCGCGTCGATCACAAGAGCGGTCGGCATGAACCGGCGCAAGAAGAAGTAGCTGCCGGCGGTGGCGGCCAGAATAGGTTCGAACATGGCGCGGCTTTTCAGATGCTCGGCAACAAGAACCTGAAGGACTGAAAGTCATACCATCGCAACGAGCGACGGCGCGTTATAGAGGTTGCCTTCCAACACCCTAGAACTGGATGCTTATGGAGGAAAGCCCCCAGCTGTAAAGGTCCAGACGTGCCCGATGGGCGCATCGACGCCGTCGATACGCCCAAAGGTCTAGTTCACAGCAGCAAAGGGGTCGGCGATGCCGACGTAGCGAGTCTCCAAGTATTCTTCGATGCCCTCGAAACCGCCCTCTCGGCCCAGCCCCGACTGCTTGACTCCACCAAACGGTGCGGCCGGATTCGAGACGATGCCCGTATTCACGCCGAGCATGCCCACCTCGAGCTCTTCCGACAATCGCAGGGCACGGTTGAGATCGAGAGTGAATACGTACCCGACCAGACCGAACTCGGTGTCGTTGGCCAACGCGATCGCCTCCGCTTCGGTCTTGAAGGTGATGATCGGCGCGACGGGACCGAAGACCTCTTCGCGCATGATGCGTGCGGAGGCGGGGACATCCGTCAGCACGGTCGCCGCGTAGAAATACCCGGGTCCATCGATGTACGTGCCACCCAGTGCCAGAGTTGCACCCTGGCGTTGGGCCTCGATCACGAGCTCGTGCACCTTGGCCCTGGTCGCCTCGTCGACGAGCGGGCCGAGCAGCGTGCCTGGTTCGGTGCCGCGGCCGACGGTGTGGGCGCGCATCCGCTCTACCAAGCGTTGCGTGAACTCCCCCGCGATGGATTCGTGCACCAGCAGGCGGTTCGCTGCGGTACAAGCCTCACCGCCATTGCGCAGCTTCGCGACCATCGCGCCGTCGACGGCGGCATCGAGATCGGCGTCTTCGAAGACAAGGAGCGGAGCGTTACCGCCAAGCTCCATGGACACTCGCAGCACCTGGTCGGCCGCAGTTTTCAACAGGTTGATCCCCACCGGCGTCGATCCGGTGAACGACAGTTTACGAAGCCGAGAATCGGTGATCAGCGGCCCAGTCACGGCACCGGCACTTGTAGTCTGCACGACGTTGAGCACCCCGGCCGGCAGCCCGCACTCCTGCAGTACCTGGGAGAAGAGCAGCGCGCTAAGCGGTGTCAGCGCTGCTGGCTTCAGCACCATCGTGCACCCCGCTGCGATAGCCGGAGCGATCTTGCGCGTGGCCATGGCCAGGGGAAAATTCCATGGTGTGATGAACAGGCACGGCCCGACCGCACGCCTGGTCACCATCAGGCGGCTTCGACCGTCGGGCGCGACCGCGAACCGGCCCGAAATGCGGGCCGTCTCCTCCGAGAACCAGCGCAGAAATTCGGCGCCGTAGCTCACTTCACCGCGGGCCTCGGCGAGCGGCTTGCCCATCTCGAGCGTCATCAGCAGGGCAAAGTCGTCGGCCCGCGCGGTTACCGCTTCGAATGCAGCCCGCAATATCTCGGCGCGCACACGCGGCGCAGTCTTTGCCCACCCCTTTTGGGCAGCGGATGCCGCCGCCAGCGCCGCGAGGCCGTCTTGCGGCGTCGCATCCGCTACCTGAACCAGAACGTCACCGGTCGAGGGGTCGCAAACGTCGAAGGTGCCTCCATCGCTCGCAGCTCGCCACTCACCGCCGATGAACAGACCGGTGGGCAGGCTCGCGAGGAGCGCCAGTTCGTCGGCGCGGGTGACACCGGCAGGTTGCCGGGTTTCGGTCGTGGTGGTCACAGGGATTCCTTCAGAATGCGCACCACGTCATCGACGGTGGGCTGGATCGGATTGTTGATGGTCACGCTGTCGCCGAGCGTATCGGCGGCGAGCGATGCCAGATCACCGTCGGTTACTCCGAATTTCGAGAGCGGGCCGGTCATGCCGACCCTCACGGCCAGCGCGGCGACGGCCTCAATAGCGCGCTGCGCGTTCTCGGCCTCGGTCACGTCGGTGCGCCCGACGCCGAGAGCGAAGGCCACCCGAGCGATTCTTGCCGCGCGGGCGGAGAGGTTGAAGCGCAGCACACCCTCGATCACGATGCAGAGCGCTAGTCCGTGCGGAATATTGAACTGTCCACCAAGCGGATGCGCGATGCCGTGCACGAGACCGAGTCCGGTGTGCGAGAAACCGACTCCTGCAACGTGGCTGGCGAGCAGCAGTTCCGCGCGGGCCTCAATGTCGGTTCCGTCGTCGACGGCGCGCGGCAGAAACTCGGCGACGGTGGCGATGACCTGTATGGCGATGCCGTCGCTGTACGGGTTGGCGCGCACGGACAGGTAGGACTCGAGCGCGTGGGTGAGGGCGTCCATGCCGGTGGCGGCGGTCGCGCCGGCCGGCAGGCCCACGGTGAGGTCGGGGTCGAGCACGGCCGCCCGGGCGAGCGCACTGTCGTGACCCACATAGAACTTGCGATGGCTGACCACGTCGGTGATCACGCCGAAGGCGTTCACCTCGGCGCCGGTGCCCGCGGTGGTGGGCACCGCGACGATCGGCAGGGCCGGGTGCGCGAAGCTGCTCGTGTAGTCGAGGCCGATGCCGCGCTGCGGGTTGCGCGCGCCGAGGGCGATGCCCTTCGCGGCGTCCATCGACGATCCTCCGCCCACGGCCACGATGCCGTCGGCACCGACGGATGCCGCGAGGTCGCTGCCCTCGTCGACGCACGTTGTCGTCGGGTTCGGCGTGACCCCGCCGTAGACGGTGACGGTGAGCCCCGCTGTTTCGAGGGCCTCGCGCACGGCGGCAACGACTGGGCTGGTGGCGAGGAAGGGATCGGTCACCACCAACGCGTGCGTCACCCCGCTGGCGGCAGTGATGCGGCCCACCTCAGTGACGCTGCCGCGGCCGAAGTGCGCGATCGGTTTCGGGTCGAGCACGAGCGAGATGTCGCTCAGCGGCCGGGGCAGCGGGGCCAGTCCGGTCGCGGCGGCGGTCGCATCCGTTGGGCGGATGGTGCTCATGCGGAGGCCAGATCGGCGTTGACCGATGACGCCACGGCCGACGCGGCAGCGGATGCCGCCACGGACGCGGCGACGGCGGCATTCGCGGACACTTCGGCGGCTTCCTCGGCCGCTGCGACGGCAGCGACCACGTCGGCGGGGCTCGACGGGGTGGAATCGTTCAGTCGCAGGTTGATTCCACTGAGATCCTCATAGAGTCGCACCGGGCTCATCTCCCCCGCGGCGTCACCGTATTGGGCGCGGGCGCGGCGGTAGATCTGTTCGACCAGGCCGCTGAGTTCGGCGGGTACCCCCACGGAACGGGCCAGGTCGATGGAGAGTCCGAGGTCTTTGCAGGCGAGGGCGATGGAGAAGCCCTCGTCGTAGTCGCCGTCACCGAGGATGGACAGGACGTCGTGCTGTACGAAGTTGCTGTTGGCGGGGCTCGCGATGAGCGACGCTCGGAGTACGCCCAGGTCGACACCCGCTTTGACGCCGATGCTGAGCACCTCGGCGGTCGCGACCAAATGGGAGAACCAGAGCTGGTTGATCATGAGTTTCACGGCGTAGCCGGTTCCGGCGGCACCGACGTGCAGGATTCGCTCCGGGTCTCCCATCGCTTCGAAGATCGGCAGCAATACCTCGAAGTCGTCAGAGGAACCGCCCACGAAGATCTGAAGCATGCCCGAGGCAGCACCGACCGACATTCCGCTGACGGGTGCGTCCAGAATGCGCAGTCCGCGGTCGGCGTGCTCGAATCGCACCCCGTTGGCCACGTCGGGAACGGAGGTGGACATATCAATCCAGCAGCCGCCATCCGCTATGCCGGCGAGGATGCCCTTCTTGCCGTTGACGACGGTGTCGACGTGCCGCGGAGTGGGCAGCATCGTGATGACGACGTCGGTCTGCGCGGCGACCTCGGCCGGGGTGTCGCCCCAGACGGCGCCGTTGGCGAGCAGCGAGGCAGCTGATTCCCGCCGAATGTCGTTCACGACCAGTGCGTAGCCGGCCTCCTGCAGATTGCGGGTCATGCCGGAGCCCATGTTGCCTAGGCCGATGAAGCCGACTCGCGTCGACGGAGTAGCGGTCATAACAGTTTTCTCAATTCAGTCTGTGGTGGTCGAGTTAGTCGAGGGGGAGGGTGGAATCACCCAGGTTGATCCAGGTGGTCTTCAACGCGGTATATGCGTCGAAGGCGTGCAGCGACCGGTCGCGGCCACTGCCCGAGTTTTTGAAGCCGCCGAAGGGAGTGATGATGTCGGAGGCATCGAAGGTGTTCACCCACACGGTGCCGGCGCGCAGTTCGCGAGCGGCAGCGTGAGCGGTGGAGATGTTGCTGGTCCAGACGCTCGCGGCGAGGCCATAGGGGCTGTCGTTGGCCACGCGCACGGCCTCGGCCGCGCCGCGCACCGTGGTCACAGCAAGGGCCGGGCCGAAAATTTCTTCCTGCCCGATTCGTCCCGTGTTGTCGACGCCGTCAAAAACCGTGGGCTCAACGTAATAGCCTCCGAAGAGTCCATCGGGGCGCACTCGGCCACCGCCGTGAACGTCGACGCCCTCGGCGCGCGCGATCTCGGTGTACCCCAGCACCCGGTCAAGCTGCTTCTCGCTCGCGATGGTGCCGATCTGGGTGGCCTCGTTGAGCGGATCCCCCAGCACGAGCGATCGCCCCACCGCCAGCACCCTGTCGACGAGTTCGTCGTGCACACGCTCGTCCACGATGAGGCGACTGCCGCCGTGGCAGGTTTGCCCGGCGTTGTAAAAGATGCCCCAGGCAACCGATTCGGCACATGCTTCGAGGTTCTCAGTGTCGGCGAGCACGACCTGGGCCGACTTACCGCCGAGTTCGAGGGCCACCTGCTTGCCGTTCGATTCGGCGGAGTAGGTGAGAAAGCCGCGCCCAACGGCGGGTGAACCGGTGAAGGTGATCTTGTCCACAAGCGGATGCCGCCCCAGTGCCTGCCCGGCCACAGGTCCGAGCCCGGGAACGACGTTGAAGACACCCGCGGGGATGCCGGCCTCGGCCGCTAGCTCGGCGAGCTTCAGCGCCGACAGGCTCGTCAGTTCGGCCGGTTTCAGTACTACCGAGTTGCCGGCTGCAAGCGCGGGCGCGATCTTCCAGGCTGTGATGATGAGGGGGTAGTTCCACGGAACCACTGCGCCGACGACGCCGAGCGGTTCGCGGGTCACGAGGGCGAGCGCCGACTGGGGCGTGGGTGCCACCTCGTCGTAGATCTTGTCGATGGCTTCTGCGTACCAACGCACTGTGCGGGCGGCCTGCGGCACGTCAACACGGCGGGCGTCCCCGATGGGATGCCCGGAATCGATGGATTCGAGCAGGGCGAGTTCGTCAAGGTTTTCGAGCATCAGGTCGCTGAGGCGGGTGAGTACCCGGGCCCGCTCGCGTCGGTCGGCTCGGCTCCAGACGCCGCGCTCGAAAGCGCTGGCCGCAGCGCGAACCGCGTCATCGACATCCGGAGCGCCTGCAGCGCTGACCGTGCAGAGCAGACGGCCGTCGCGCGGGGAGAAGCTGTCGAAGGTGGCGCCGTCGCGGGCCGGCCGAAAAGCGCCATCGATGAACAGCCGGGTCTCGGGCTTCAGGGCCGCGGCCCGGGAAATCCAGACAGATTCGCCCAAAACGGTGGTCATACGGTGTACCTCTTTACTGCGTCCCAGTCGATCTGCGCGCCGAGCCCGGGCAGGGATGGCACGACCAGTTCGCCGGACGCGTTGATGTCGAGCGGGGTCATGAAGAAGTCGCGGCGTTCGGGCGTCCAGCCGGGCGGGTCGTAGGGAAACTCCAGGTACGGCCCGGCATCCACCCCGGCGGCGACGTGCAGGTTTGCGAGCAGCCCCAGCCCGTTGCTCCAGGTGTGCGGGGTGAACATCCGGTGCCGCAGGTTGGCAGATTCGGCGACCTGCCTCGCCCGGTACATGCCCACCGAGAGGGCGACGTCGGGCTGGTAGATGTCGTAGGCATCCGCTTCAATGAGGGCGCTCATTTCGCCCATACTGCGCACCATTTCGCCCGCGGCGATCTGAATGCCGGTTTCCGAGCGGATGCGCCGGGCACCGACAACGTCGGCCTGCGGCAGCGGTTCCTCCAGCCAGAGCACCCCGAGCTCCTGCAGCTCGGCGGCGATGCGACGTACCCGGGCCAGCGGCAGGGCGGCCTCGATGTCTCCGCTCATGCGCCACATCTGGTTGAGGTCGACCATGATGTCGAAGTCGGGGCCGACCGCTTCGCGCGTGGCGCGCACGGCGGCGATGCCCTCGGTGATGCTGTCGCGGGCAATGCGGATCTTCATCGCCTTGAAGCCGCGTTCCCGAGCGGCGAGCGCGGACTCGGCCCGCGCGGCCGCCGGTTTCAGCTCACCGCACGAGGCATACGCGGTGAGGCGGTCGCGCGCCCCGCCAAAGAGCACACTGACCGGCAACCCGGCGACCTGCCCGATGATGTCCCACAGCGCCGCTTCGAGCGGCCAGTAACGGCCGCCGTGAAAGTTGATCGTCTCGATGCGGCGCACCTGGTTGAGGATCTGTAGCGGGTCAGTGCCGATGAAAAGGTCTTCGTAGGCTTCGAAACCGTCCATGGTGTCGCCGGAGCCGACGCCGATCAGACCGGCATCCGTTTCGACCTGCACCAGGGTGGCGGGAAAGTCGCGCCGCGGAACGGGGTCCCAGGCCGCCGAGAAGGGCGGATCGAGTGGCAGATTCAAGCGGATGAGACGGATCGCCGTGATCTTCATGTGGATGCTCCCGAGAGGGTTGGTGCCGGAGCCGCGGTGTTCGCGGGCGTGAAGAACGGGTTGGACGGGCTGTCGCGGGCTTGGATCACGGCGTCGGTGCTTGGCAGTCCGGCCGCACCGTTGACGAGGGCAGTGTGCACGGAGAGGCGGTTGTGGGCGTAGACGGCTTCGGCGTCGTCGGCGCCCGGGTTCACCCATACGGCGGCAATGATCACGTGACTGTCAGCCTGTTCTCGCGAGATGGTGCCGTCAGTCAGGGCTTCGGCGACCCCGGCCGCGATGCCGGCCTGCGCCGGTCCCCAGATCAGCACGCCGTGAGCATCCGTTGCCGGAGCGGCCTTGGTCACGAACAGGGTGAGCGGTTTGACCGGCAGGGAGGGGCGCAGCACGGTGACGAAGGGAACGTGACCCGCGCTCGGGGTGGCAAGGGCGGTCGCCCAGGCCACCCCCGCCGGACCTTCGCGGTGACCGAAGACCGTGTTGACGTGGGCGGCGTTCACTCCCTCGCCGATGAAGCTCTCGCCGATCTGGAGGGCTTGCGTCATCAGATCAGTCCCTGTTCGGTCAGCCATTCGTTGGCGATGTCTTCGGGGTCGTCTCCGTCAACATCGGCCAGCGCGTTGAGCTTCTGCATTTCTTCGGTCGTCAGCTTGTCACTCATCAGCGCCATAACCTCGGCGATGCCGGGGTATTCATCGAGTGTGGTCTGCTTGAGCGTGAACGCGCCCTGGTATACCGGGAAGAATTCCTTGTCGTCCTTCATTACCGTGAGGTCGAGGGCGGTGATGCGCCCATCCGTCTGGAAAACCTCACCGAAGTTGCAGTCGTCGCCCTTTTCGGTGGCCGTATAGATAACACCCGTGTCGAGCAAGGCCACATTGGAGTCGGGAACGTCGAGACCATACGCGGACTTGAGACCCGGCCAACCATCATCGCGGGTCGAGAATTCACTCTCAATGCAGAAGGTCTGGTCGGCCACCGGCAGCTTGGCGATGTCGCTGAGCGAAGTGACGCCCAGCTCTTTAGCCTTGTCGGAGCGAATCGCGAACGCATAGGTGTTGTTAAGCGGTGCTGGGTCGAGCCACGCGATACCGTTGGCGGCGTCGGCCTCCTTGGTGGCGGCGAACTGCGCTTCCTCGCCCTGTACGGGAGCGGTGTTGTTGTTGTAGGTGATCCAGGACGTACCGGTGTATTCCCAGTACCCCATGAAGTCGTCACTTTCGAGTGCGGCGCGAACGTTGGCCGAGCCGACAACCTGCGTGTTGGCATCTGTCTTAGCGCCGTGAGCATTGAGGAGACCGCTCGTCAGGTAGGCGAGGATGTACTGCTCAGAGAAATCCTTGGCGCCGATCGTACCCGTGAGGCCGGTGACTTCGTCACCCTTGGACGCGGTCCCAGCCGAACTGCCCGACGAACAGCCGGTCAGGGCCAGGGCGCCGACGGCCGTGAGGGCAAGGATAGAAAGGACAGTGGCTTTTTTCATTGTTACTCCTTGGGTGTGGGGTTGGTTGGAGCTGCTGTGATCGAAGAGGAAAATTGAGAGTTCAGGTGCCACGGGGGCGGAGCACGTCTTCGGCTGTAGCGGCGATCCAGTCGATGAGAAGGGCGATACAGGCGACGAGTACGGCGCCGGTCACTAGGACTGGGTATCGCTGCAGTTTCAGGCCGTTAACGATCATGTCTCCCAGGCCACCGGCGTTGATGAAGGTGGCGATCGTCGCCACCCCGACGCAGAAGACCAGCGACGTGCGCAGCCCGGCGAGGATCACCGGCACGGCGAGGGGCAGCTCGATACGAAAGAGCACCTGGTTCTGGGTCATACCCATTCCGAAGGCCGATTCACGCACATTCTCGTCGACCTGTTGCAGACCGATCATGGTGTTACGCAGCACCGGCAGAAACGAGTAAACGACGAGCCCGACGAGTGCCGTAACGTAGCCGGTTTGCCAGAGGATGGCCAGCAGAATGATGACGCCGACCGCCGGCGTTGCCTGGCCCACGTTGGCGAGGCCCAGCACGATCGCCTTAATCAGGCGCGAGCGCGTGCGGCTGAGCAGGATTCCGGTCGGAATGGCTAAAAGGGCCACGAGCGCGGACGCAACTACTGTGAGCCCGAGGTGCTCACGCACGCGGGCGATGATGTAGTCCGTGTTGAGGGTGCGGGACTCGATCGAGTCGAGCGTCAGGCTCGACAGCCAGAGAAAGAGCACGACGAGCACGAGTAGCACCGCGGCGGGGGTGAGGAACCGCTTGATCGACCAGATTTCATCGCTACGCCGGGCAGTGCGGCGCAGCACAGTCGGGGTCGCGCTGGTAGCCGTCGGGACGACCATGGTCAGGCCTCCGCAGTAGGGGCGAGAACGGGCACTTCGGCACCGAGCACTGCGGAGATTTGGTCAACGCTAATCGACCCAACCGTCTTGTTTAGCTCATCAACTACGGCCAGTGCCGGGAGTCCTGAAAGAACGAGGGAATTAAGGGCGTCACGCAAAGAATCCGTGGTGCGCACCGTGGTTCCTCCCCCAGTCGCGGCGTTTGCGGGGCCGAGGCGAGCTGCGGTCACAGGAATGAGGACGAGGCGTTTGATAGCAGTGCCCAAACCGATAAATGAAGAGACGTAGTCGTTGGCGGGGTTCGAGAGAATGTTCGCCGGGGTATCGAATTGTTCAATCTGGCTGCGGTTACTGAGCACGGCGATGCGGTCGCCGAGACGCACGGCCTCGTCGAAGTCGTGAGTGACGAAGATGATGGTCTTGCCGATCGATGCTTGAAGGCGCAGAAACTCGGCCTGTAGTTTCTCACGGGTGATCGGGTCGGTCGCGCCGAACGGTTCGTCCATGAGCATCACCGGTGGGTCGGCGGCCAAGGCACGAGCAACACCTACGCGCTGTTGCTGTCCGCCGGAGAGCTGCTTGGGGTAGCGGTGCGCGAAGTCGCCGGGTTCGAGGCCCACCGTGGTGAGGAGTTCGTGCACCCGGTCGTTCGTTTTTGCTTTGCTCCAATTTAGGAGCTTGGGCACAACGCCGATGTTCTCGGCGATGGTCATGTGCGGAAACAGCCCGATCTGCTGGATGACATAGCCGATGTGGCGGCGAAGTTCACTCGGGTCGAGCGAGAGTACATCGCGGCCGTCGATCGAGATCGAGCCGCTGGTGGGCTCGATGATGCGATTGATCATCTTCATGGTGGTGGTTTTGCCGCATCCGCTCGGACCGACAAACATGATTAGCTCGCCGGGCTGCGCGGTCATCGAGAAGTTCTGAACCGCGGCGACGGGCTGGTTGGCGTACTGCTTGGTTACGTTGTTGAGCTCGATGAGCGCACCACTCGTTTTGCCGGCGATCTGCAGCAGGGCGGTGTTTGGTTGCTTAGGCACGGAGTCCCCTTGAGGTGGTTGAACGGGTGATGCCCACGAAGGCGGCATCGACTACGAGGGCGAGAAGCACCACACCGAGCGTTCCGGTGAGGGCGAAGTTGAGGGCGTTCTTAGAACCGAGCGAGCTGAGACCCTGAAAGATGAACTGGCCAAGACCGGGACCGGCTACGTAGGCTGCAATCGCAGCGACGCCGATCGTGAGTTGGGCGGCCACGCGTACCCCAGTGAGAATGATTGGCCACGCCATTGGAAGCTGCACGCGGAGCAGCACCGTGAATGGCGTCATGCCCATACCAAGGGCGGATTCCATGATCGCTGGAGAAACCTCGCGAAGGCCCACGACCGTGTTGCGCACGATTGGCAGCAGCGAGTACATAACGAGGGCGATCACGGTCGGCGTCCAGCCCAGGCCAACTGCGGGAATCAGCAGGGCGAGCAGCGCAAGCGACGGGATGGTGAGGGCCACGCCTGCAGCAGTGATGACGGCGGACCGTGGAAGGGGCTTGTCCCACACCAACATCCCCACTCCGACACCGATCACCATGGCGATCGCCAGGGCGACGGCCACAACGGCGAGATGTTCGCCGAGCAACTCCAGGATGTCGTCCCACCGGCGGGCCCAGAACGTCAACAGTCCGTTCAGGTCTAAGGTCACGGGCGCGTCCTCCTTCACTCAACTCTGCGTGAACCGCGATTCAACTGAATAGCGGTGGAATACAGCGAGACTACGAGATCGTGCCCTTTTGCACAACCATGATTGTGCATATGGCAACATTCAACTATTCTGCAACCATGATGACCATGTTGAGCGGCTCGGATTCCGGAGCGGCCAAAGCAGTACCACGGCGAAACTCCGCTGGATTACGCCGGGATCTCGAGCTTCTAGAAATTCTCGGTTCTCCAGAAGCTGACTCCTCTGGTGGGCTTGGAGTCCTCCGTGTGGCCCAGTTAGCCGGACGCGACAAGGGCCTCGTGTCGCGCACTTTGGCGACTCTTGCTGAGGTCGGTTTGGTCTCCCGCGACGAAGTCACGCAAAACTACCGTCTGGGTTACCAGCTCTACGCCCTCGCAGCGCGCACGCTCGAATCTCGCCTCGTGCGCGCATCCGTGCCGTACCTTCGACGGGTGGTCACGGCAACTCATGAGACCACCCACCTGTGTGTCTTGCGCGGGGGGAGCGTGCTGACGTTGGCGAGTGAACTCAGCGAGTATGCCTTTCGCGGGCTCGGCTGGGAGGGTGTTAGTACGGCCGCCTGGCGCACGTCGTCAGGACGAGTGCTCGTGAGCGATTGGGCCGAGGACGATCTTCGGCGCTGGTATGAAGCGCACGGACATGATGAACCGGTGTTGGGTCCAGTCACACCGCTGCTCATGTACAGCGACACAGCCGAAGCAACCTCACGCGAATCACAGGGCGTACCCCTCGTCACCGATTTTGAGAGTCTGAAGCGCGAAGTGGCGCACATCCGTCAGCGTGGCTACGCCACCGTCGACGAGGAATTTGAGAAGGGCGTCGTGGGGGTCTCCGCACCGGTCTTCGATTTTCGGCGCAACATCATTGCCGCTATCAACGTCAGCGCACCGAAGACCAGGCTGGGAACGCACCTCAATGAGGCCGGGGTACTGGCTGCCCGTGTCGCGGCGGAGCTCTCGGTGCAGCTCGGGGCGCCCGCCCAGACCTAATCGGAAGAACGACGACGGTGAGACCGCGAGCACCTCGTACGTCGTTGCTAAGCCAGAGTTGGTGCGCTCGGCGCGACGACGGGTGACTGCATCATCACGTGGTTTCGAATCTGTCGGCCACCATCTGGTGAGCTAGAGCATTAGACGCGGAACGACAGCTGATCGGGGCGCAAGGTAAGCGTGATTTTCCGCCAGCCGCTGCGCGCCCTCGAGTGCGGCACGCGCTCGAGAGGCGTCAAGTTTCTGCGCCGCCGACTCCGGTACTGCACCTAGCGGCTTAGCACCCGTAATGCCGTAGCGATCGCGGTACGCCGAGACCGTGCTCGCGTACTTTCGCCACACAGCGAACGCCGATCCTCGCGGCGGTACGCCGAGCGCTCGAGTCCGCGGCTCCCCTGCGAGCGATGCATGGTCGAGCACCGCGCTCGCCCTCGATTCGATCAGGTCCGCGCGCTCGACCAATGCCTGGTGCATGGCAGCATCCATCGGGCCGAGCGCCCGTGGCATGAGTCCAGCGACGAGACGCGGCGCACGGCGCGAGCGACCCGCTCCGCTATCCCGCGACACGACCGCCGCCACCCGGGCCCGCAGCACCGCCGCGATATCCTGCGCGTCCTCGAGCCCGCGCGCCGCAACCACGCGCGGCAGCAGGCTCGCAACGTCGACGAAGTGGGCCTCGGCCCGCCGCAGCTCGGCGGTCAACGGTCCGAAGGCATCCGAATTGACCACGTCCAAAGCCCGCGAAGGCGAGAGTCGCTTGATTCGTTCTTCGCGGACGTAGTCGTCGGATAGAGGCACACCCTCATCCTATTGAGGTGCCACGAACAGAGGATGGTGTCAGCCTCATGATCGCGAGAGGTTCCAAAGCCATGCCAGGAGGCAACTGCCTTGGTATAGGCCTATGTTGAGCGAATTGCCATCGATGACTGGATGTAACACTGCTGGCCTGGCGGTTACTGCTTCGCCGCGGAAGCAACGCAAAAGGCGTGTATTCGGAACGTGCTTTCCAGCTCGAGCGCGGCGGACTCAATCGTGAACCGCCTCCCCAAAGACGCCCGAATCATCAACCTCGGCCAGATCTACCTGCACAGGCACCGCAACGACCAAGCCCGCGCCCACGAGGCCGGCTGGAAACAACGCCAAGGGGGCGCGGGTATCCGGCCCGTGCCGCTGAAACTTCGTCAGAACCGCGCTACCAACTCATTGGACTCTCGCTACCATCAGGCGCGACTCGCCAACTGGACCACGGAAAGGATCAAAACTCAGGCTCGCGGCATCTTGCTGGATTCCGTCTAGAGAAAATACGTACTAGTAGTTATAGTGAAATAACTCGCTAAAAGGAATATGAGGATCACAGTGCCGGCTTCGGCGATTTCTGAGTCTGACGCAGTTGACGTGCTCATCGCGGCCGGTTTCGACGTGTCCGTGCGTTCCGACCAGCGTCGGGGCGTTGGCCTTCTCGTGAGCCGCGGCGGCGAAACCGCTGCAGTGCAAGTGAAGGTGCGGCAAAAGACGATCTATGAATGGGACGCCCTGCATTTGCTTGAGTATGCCCAGGAGCGTGTCTTGGTCGTCGTGCCCGTCGCAAGCCGCGGCCTCATCGACGCCGCGAAGCGCGATCGGCGGTTGGGCGTTGTATCGCTCAGGGATCGACTCCTTGTCTGGGACCGCGAGGAGATACACTCGCCAGACGTGATTGTGGCGGCGCATGCGTCAGTGGCTGTGCCTGGCCGACGACGCAACCCGTGGGGTCGCTGGGCAATCATGCGTGCGTACCTCCACGACGGGGAGCCTCGATCCCAAGTCGAGCTGGCGAAGGAAACCGGCGTGACACAGTCTGCGGTGTCCAAGTCAAACAGCGCGCTCGGTGGCCTTATTGTGAGATCAGCTTCTGGTTGGAGGGCGACAGATCGCTTAGCGCTCTGGGATATCTTCATGGCTGAGTACGCGGGCCCGGGTGGAATCACAACACACTGGTACGGGCTGGATGCTGTCACTGACCAGTCGAATGCGGTTGTGGCCGCCGGCGCATCCGCTGGAGTTCAGGTTTTGGTCTCTGGAGATTCCGCAGCTGACCAGTTGGCGCCGTGGCGGGCGCCTGCGCGTGCGGTCATCTACGCCACGTCGGGGATCGCCCTGAGCAAGCTTGGCTTCGCGCAAACCACTGCTGCGCGTGCCACGCTCACGTTTACCGTTCCGGCCGACCAAACGATTTGGGCAACCGCAGCCTCTTGTTCGCAACGAACCAACACGCCGACCGTCGATCCGGTCATGGCGGCGTGGGATGTCAGTCGGACGGGTGGCCCGGACGCGGATGAGGCTGTTCAACGGATCCGTGATTTGGTGCTTGCACGAGGAGGATCTTGATGGTCCGACGCTCGGTGGAGACGGTCGCGACCTCCAACGCCGACGAGGCCGCCTACCAGGCGTTGGAAGACGTGGTCCGTATCACCGAGCACCTCAAGGATGTCCGTGTCGTCGGCGGCCACATGGCCAGCTTGCTGCTGACCGCATTCCCCGTCGCGGGAGCCATCATCCGGCGAACAATGTGGCTAGATGAGTCGATCGGACCGGCCGCAGTCCCAAGTGGCGCAGGGGTGTGTTGTCGGATAGCGTCGCATTTATTTCGCGGTTCGCGGGCTTGTCCATCTGTGGAGGTGCGCACGCGCAAGCACTTCCATGGCTACGGTTGTAACGAGCACAGTGATTGAGAGCGCGTGATGACGTACAGCGTAATTCGAGTTCGCGCGACGCCTAGTGCCTCGCGCTCAGGGCACATGGGTGGCATGGTCGTGGTTGCTGGTATCGCGGTGGCCGCGTGGATTTCTTTCGGCCGCCACCTCTTCGGGATCGGTGGCGACCTCACCATCATCTACGCGGCGACGCTGGGTGTGATTTTTGCCGCCTTGCTGGTGTTCACGGGGCTCGCGGTACGACGCACGGCACGTCGAGGGTTCGAAACTCGCGCGATAACATACGCGTTTTTCCTTGCATCAGGCGTTATCGGATTCTTGTTGGGACTCACGCTTCCAGATTCAACACCTCGCGGTTTGCAGACAATCATCAGCGGACCCACACAGCCTGCGTTGGATATCGCTATTGGTATCGCGAACCCCCTGGGCGTTATCGGAATCGCGACCGCGATCATTGCGCTCGTGCTTTCGATTCGCGATTCGCGCGGGCGAATCACGCTTGTTGAGTCTTGGGGCGACGAGGATGACGGCGCCCTTGTCGACCCCGCGTAGCGGCAATTCGTTGCATCGACGCCGCTTCCGAAAGACCCACGTGCAGCGCGTCAGGCCGGAAACACCGTCTAAGAGACAGCCCCCACCTAGGCTGAGCAGTATGACGGTCGAACAGGTTGAGCAAGGGCCTCGCCAAATCGCGCGCACTGTTGAGGTGCCGGCTTCGGCCGAAGACATCTTCGCGTTGGTGGCTGATCCGCACCGTCACGGTGAGCTGGACGGCTCGGGCAACGTCGGCGGTACGGTGTCGGGACCGCGGCGGCTCACCCAGGGCGCAAAATTCTCGGTAGCGATGAAGCAGTTCGGCGTCCCGTATCGCATCACCAGCACGGTGACGCGCATCGAAGACGGTCGGCTTGTAGAGTGGCGTCACCCCGCGGGACACCGGTGGCGCTGGGAACTCACGCCGCTCACGCCCACGTCTACGCGCGTTACCGAGACGTTTGACTACAGCACCGTCCCAGCCGTTCAGGGAAAGGTCTACGAGCTGCTCGGCTTCCCTCGGCAGAACGCCGCCGGCATCGAAGCCACCCTTCGCCAACTCACGTCGCGCTCCGCCCGCGCTTGACGTGAGGCCACCGGGCCGGAGTCGGTTACGCGGCCGTGATTACCAGCGCCACCGACTTGTCGGTCGTCCGGCTCAGCCGCCGGACCGCATTGTGGCGAAGTGCTCAGTGACTAGATCCCGCTTAGCGCATCCGCATCCGCATCCGCATCCGCATCCGCCGCAACATTCTTCTGCACGGCGAACTGGGTCCGGTGCAATTCCTCGTACCGCCCACGCACAGCCAGCAGTTCCTCGTGCGTACCGCGCTCCACGATCGAGCCGTCCTCAACCACGAGGATCAGATCCGCGCTGCGGATGGTGGAGAGGCGGTGTGCGATCACCATCGCTGTCCGTCCCTTGAGCGCCTCGCTGAGCGCCGCCTGCACGGCGGCCTCAGACGTCGAGTCCAGCGCCGCCGTCGCCTCGTCGAGGATGACGACGCGCGGCTGGGCGAGCAGGAGCCTCGCGATGGTCATCCGCTGGCGCTCACCCCCGGACAATCGGTAGCCACGCTCGCCCACCATGGTGTTCAGCTGGTCGGGCAGGGACCGGATGAGCGGCTCGAGCCGCGCACGCCGGACGGCGTCCCACACCTCATCGTCGGACGCTTCCGGCCTCGCGAGGCGCAGATTGGAGAGGATGGTCTCGTGGAACAGGTGGCCGTCTTGCGTCACCATTCCCAGGGTGTGCCGCAGGGAGGCGAACGTGACATCGCGGACATCCGCCCCCGCGAGGCGCACGGCGCCGCTGTCGACGTCGTACAGGCGCGAAAGGAGCTGCGCAATCGTGGATTTGCCGGCACCGGACGAACCAACGAGGGCAACGGTCTGACCCGGCTCGATCCTGAACGACACGCCGTGCAGCACCTCCTCGCCGCCGCGGGTATCCAATGTGGAAACCTCCTCGAGAGAGGCGAGAGACACCTTGTCCGCGGACGGGTAGGCGAAGCGCACGTTGTCGAACTCGACGGTTACCGGGCCTTCGGGAACGACGACGGCGTCGGGCTTCTCCTTGATGAGCGGGTCAAGGTCGAGCACCTCGAAGACGCGCTCGAAGCTGACCACCGCGCTCATGATCTCCACCCGTGCGTTTGCGAGGCCGGTGAGCGGCGCGTAAAGGCGGGTGAGGAGAAGCGCCAGGGTGACCACGTCGCCGGTATTCAGCTGGCCGGCTAGTGCGAGGGCGCCGCCGAGCCCGTACACGAGCGCGAGGGCGAGAGCGGAGACGAGCATCAGGGCGGTGTAGAAGACGAACTGCAGCATTGCGGCGCGGACACCGATATCGCGGACACGGGCGGCGCGGACGCGGAACTCCTCGGCCTCCTCGTCGGGCCGGCCGAACAGCTTGACGAGGGTGGCGCCGGGCGCTGAGAAGCGCTCGGTCATCTGCGTGCTCATGGCGGAATTGTGGTCGGCGGCCTCACGGCGGAGCGCTGCGAGGCGGCTTCCCATGCGGCGGGCGGGTACCAGGAAGATGGGGAGCATGATCACGGCGAGAACCGTCACGAGCCAGGACGTGCTGAGCATGACGATCAGGGTGAGGATCAGCGCCACGACGTTCGTGACCACGCCGGACAGCGTGCCGCTGAAGGCCTGCTGAGCGCCGATCACATCGTTGTTGAGGCGGCTCACGAGGGCGCCCGTTCGTGTGCGGGTGAAGAACGCGATCGGCATCTTCTGCACGTGGTTGAAGACGGCGGTGCGGAGGTCGAGGATCACGCCTTC
The DNA here is from genome assembly GCF_002929595.1 of Cryobacterium sp. N19. Taxonomy (NCBI): domain Bacteria; kingdom Bacillati; phylum Actinomycetota; class Actinomycetes; order Micrococcales; family Microbacteriaceae; genus Cryobacterium; species Cryobacterium sp. N19. The sequence continues at coordinate 124,801 of NZ_PJJR01000046.1, forward strand.
ACCGATCCGCGCCGAGTACCAGCGCGTCACGAGTGACACGGCGGCGTCAGCCACGGCCACGAGCGCGATGACGACGGCGAGCCACACAATCGTGGTGACCGCGCCCTGGGCGACGATGACGTCGACCACCTGGCCGGCGAGTACCGGCGTCGCGACCGCGAGGAAAGCTCCCACGGTGGAGAGGGTGATGAAGATCAGCAGCTTGGACCGGTAGGGCACCGCGAACGTCATGATCCGCCGCACGGACTCACGGGAGAAGCCGTGTTTGCCGTCCCTGGCGCTCGAGATCTTGTGCAGCGAGCTCCAGGCCGCGCCTTCCATGCTCATGATGGTTCCTTCCGTTGGTACCCGGCCAAGTTTAGATGGCGAGTTGCCCGAGCTCGGGGTTCTCCCCAGCGGCGGCGAGCCGGGGCCTTTTTCATGAAACGGCACGGCCGGCAACGAACGTGTGGGCGGTGTTTGCAGCGCGGCTGCCGAGGTGACGCGCGGTGCGCCGGTCAGCGTCATGGACCGCGTCAGGGCCGCGGTCATTCCACGACTGGGCGCCCGCCAAAAGCGGTTCACAAGGTCATCATTTATCCATCACATTCATCACTGAATGACCCAAAACGATGACGTACAATTGGAGGCAGCGAACCGCCCGGTTCCCTGTAAACACAAGGCAATCCGCGGGTTTTCGGGAACAGTCGGCAATGACAGAATTCAGGCTAGAACCTCCAAGGGGTCGCAGGTTCGAATCCTGTCAGCCCGACCAAAAGGGCCGTTCGCGAAACTGTTCACGAAACGGCCCGGTCGAAACAAAAAGAAATCGCTCCTGAGGATTCTCAGGAGCGATTTCTGGTTTAAGCGGCGTCCCAGCGCACCGACTAACTGCGCTCCTCAGGTCACTCGTCGCGACGCCTATCCCAGGGGTCTAGTAGCGGCACGCTGTGGCTACCTCTGGTGAAATAATCGAGCGGCACTGAGATTCCGGTTCGATGGTCCTCATCCGGTGATGCCGGCGTACCCGGGACACATAGTTTTGGTGGTGATCGCAGACATAGACACAGTCGTCGTGCAGTGCCGGAGAACTCCCCGACGAGCACGACGCCGAAGCATCCATCACGAGACTGCCGCTATCGACAACCCCACCTAAACTAGGACAACTCACCGTAAGGTTTTCAGGAAGCGTCACCATTCAATGGGACGTGATCCAGGAAAGGAACCATTCCATGATTTTCATCGTTGCCAAGTTCACAGTGAAACCAGATTGGAGTGATCGCTGGCTGGACCTCACACGAGATTTCACAGAGGCCACGCGCCAGGAACCAGGCAACCTGTGGTTCGACTGGTCGCGCAGTGTTGACGATCCTCACGTGTTCGTCCTCGTCGAGGCATTCCACGATGACGCCGCGGGAGCTCACGTGAACAGCACTCACTTCTCGGCGGCTATGAAGGCTATGCCTCAAGCGCTCGTGAAGATTCCAGAGGTCATCAGCGAGCGTATCGATGCTGAAGGTTGGGGCCCATTGGGAGAAATAACGATGCCCGAGTAGCAAAAAAAATGGGTGATTGCTGAATTGATCGACGTGACCCCCGCTATCCATCTGATCACCCGAGCCGCCAAGAGGCGCACCCAGTGGTCCATGAGCTCGAGGCACCGCGACGAACAGAGGTTATTTACCGCTAGCCCCGCGACGCCACCGAGCGAGACCAGCAACCGGTTATAGGAACAGGACTATGCACGATCTCAATGCTCTTACGGTTCGCAGCATCTCAGTGTCTGAGATGAGCAATAACGTGTACGTACTCACTTCGAAATCCAACGGCGCCCAGGTCCTGATCGACGCCGCGGACGATGCACCCGCCATCTTCACCCTGCTCGAAGATGCACAGAAAGACACCAGTGCCATCGCCAGGCTGGCCCTCATAATCACCACACACTCGCACTGGGATCATGTGCGGGCACTTGGCGAGGTCAGGGAACTAACGAAGGCACCAGCTTCGGCGGGTCTCGACGATATCGCGGACATTGCCGTTCCTACGGACATACCCTTGCACCACGGAGAAGTTAGGTCCATCGAAGGCATTGAACTCGAAGTAATCCACCTGCGCGGACACACCCCCGGGTCGGTTGCCGTGCTCTACCGCGACCCATCTGGTCCCGCCCATCTGTTCACTGGTGATTCGCTCTTCCCAGGCGGAGTTGGAAACACCGACGGTGATGCCACGCGTTTCGCGTCGTTGTACAACGACATCGTCACCCGAATCTTCGACTACCTTCCGGACGACACACTGGTACACCCAGGCCATGGAGCAGGTACAACGATTGGAGCCGAGCGGAGCAAGCTCTCCGAGTGGAAACAACGCGGCTGGTGATGACGAAACCCGCCTTGTCGACGAGCACCTGAAGTGGGCGGATATTCCGCTGCACAATTGGCGATCACTTCGAATAGCGAATGGTCGAAGGCGCAGCTGACTGACGACCAGGACGGATGCTGAGGATTTGATCAGCTTTATTGAGTCTTTTCGTGTGCGAATGCGGCTTGTAGGGCGCGGGAGTAGTCGCGGAGGGCGGTCTCGACATACGGCAAGGGGGACGCTTGGCCCGAGTGGAGCCAGTTGCGAAAACCGACGAACATGGCGTGCCAGTAGCCATGGCCGAGAACTTCCGGCAGCGTGTCTTTGGGGTCGAGTCCCTCTCGATCAGCGATGAAGTGGGTGATGGCATCCCTCCAGGGTTGACCCTGCATATATGCGTAACTCTGTAACGCCGGAACCGCCTGGATGAGAGTGACTTCGGCGCGCATGATGGGCAGGGCAGCGGGATAGGTGTGTAGGCCGGACAGTACCGCTGCCACGACCGCGTCGGTGCTGACGATGTCGGCGGGAGCCTTCTCCAGAGCGTTGGTGAGGTCTTTGAGCTGCCGGTTGAATCGGTTCCAGACGATGTCGGCTTTGTTCGGAAAGTAGTTGAACAGCGTCTTGCGCCCGATGCTTGCGGCAGTGGCGATGTCGGTCATCGTTGTCTGGTCGAAGCCGTTTTTCAAGAACAGGCTGAGGCCGATCTCGGCGACGGCATCCACGGACACTGTCGGGGGACGTCCTCGCCCTCGACTCTCTCCGGTATCAGGGGTGGAAGCCATTGACTCGACCATACTCTCTGGCAATACTTGAATTAGGACACTTGGTGTAACAAATCGAGTGTCGTCGACGCATAAATCGGTGCGTCCGTTGATCATCCACAAGGAAGAGGAAGTTCAGCATGATTTTTGACTACATTATTGTCGGTGCCGGAGCGGCGGGATGTGTCCTGGCCAATCGGTTGAGCGAGGACCCCGCAAATCAAGTTTTGCTGCTTGAGGCCGGAGGCTCCGATCGTAGTCCGGTGATTCTCGTACCGAAGGGGTTCTATTTCACGATGACGGACCCGAAGTACACGAAGAAGTTCGCCACCGAACCGTTTGGAACCGGTTCCGGAGAGCAGTGGTCCCGCGGTCGTATGATCGGCGGTTCCACCGGGGTGAACGGCATGGTCTGGAATCGCGGATGGAAGCCCGATTACGACTCGATCGAAGCGGCGGGAAATCCTGGTTGGGGGTGGGACACCTTTGTGGGTGCCTACAAGAGCATTGAAGACCACGCACTTGGCGCGTCGAATACTCGAGGCGTCGGCGGTCCCGTTGGGATTTCCGTGGCTTCGCCGCCCGAGGAAGTCAGTGAGGCCTTCATGGACGCCGCAGGGAAGCTCGGTATGAACCGGGAAGACGACCTGAACGGGAGCGACAATGAGCGCGTCGGATACGTATCGTCGAACATCGCGAACGGCTTGCGTGTCAGCGCTGCGGAAGCCTATCTGCATCCGGTTCGGCAGCGCCCCAACTTGACGGTGCTAAGCCATTCGGAGGTTGGATATGTCCTCTTCGATGGGAAGCGTGCCACCGGCGTGCGCGTTGAGCGCAAGGGCGTGACGGTCGACTACTCCGCCCGTAAAGAAGTGCTCCTGGCCGGCGGTTCGCTCGACACTCCGCTTCTCCTCGAACGCTCCGGCATCGGAGATTTAGATCAGCTACGTTCCGCCGGGGTGAAAGTAGTCGTGGACAGTCCCAACGTCGGAGAACGGTTGCACGAGCATCACGGCACCAGCTTTCAATTCTCGATGCAGGGCGCAGACGGGTACAACAAGCAGCTCTCCAACGTCTCCCGGCAGATGCTCACCGGCACGAAGTATCTGATGCAACGTGACGGCGTCATGTCGTTCGGTGGCTACAACGTGCTGATGTACTACAAGTCGGATCCGAAATCCGAGCGGCCGGATACGCAGGGATTTTTCACACCCATCTCCACGGCGGCGGCATCGTTGACGTCGGGCAAAGTGAAGGTCGACAAGAACCCGGGAATGATGTTCCTGACGTATCCGCTGCGCCCGACGAGTACCGGATCCATCCACATCACCGGCAACTTGCCGTCGAACAAGCCGACGGTTACCGCGAATTTCCTCGAAACCGAGCACGACCGCCGCCTGGTCGTTCTCGGGGCACGGAAGGGGCGCGAAATCATGGCCCAGAGTCCGATCAGCCGACTCGTACGCGAAGAAACCCTCCCCGGCACTGATTACACAACGGATGAGCAGATACTCGAAAACGCGCTCAACCGCGGCGGAACCGGGTACCACACACTGGGCACGTGCGCGATGGGACCCAATGACGACGACGTCGTCGACGCACGGCTTCGTGTTCGCGGGGTGGAAGGACTCCGAGTCGTTGACGCGTCCGTCTTCCCACACATGCCATCGGGCAACAACAATGCCCCGACTCAGGCTCTCGCCTGGCACGCGGCACAACTTATCCTCGAAGACAACTCGTGAGCAACTCCCCCGCACCGTGGTAACGGCCTAGTTCGATCAGGTTTTGCGGGTGACCCCGGCAGGTCTGCGGCTACCGGCTCACAGTCGTGTCGGCCAGTTATTGGAGACCCTCTCAGGTAACTGGCCGACTGTGCTACTAAGGGTCTTGCATGGCGGGCCCGTGTCAACGGCGCTGGTTTTCAGGCGTTAGCGATGCCGCTCTGTAGCGGCTCAGTGGCCGTGCGCCTCGGAGCCCTCGGTGAGCTGGCACGAGTAGGGTCGCGAGTCCATAGCTCAGACAAGCAACAAGGAGACAACACGATGACTGATTTTCAGGGAAAAGTGGCACTCGTCACGGGCGGCGGTTCCGGCATCGGGGCGGCCATCTCACGAAAGCTGGCCGCGGCAGGCGCATCGGTCGTGGTCAGTGACCTCAGGCTCGACGCCGCGCTGAAGGTAGCCGAAGACATCACGGCCGCCGGGCACTCCGCCGCAGCAGTCGAGCAGAACACGACCGTTCCGGCGCAAGCGGATGCTGCCGTACAGTTCGCGATCGACACCTACGGCGCACTTCACCTCGCGGTGAACAACGCGGGAATCGCCCCGGCCCCGGCCCCCGTCGGCGAACTCGACCTTTCCGATTGGGACAAGGTCATCAACGTCAATCTGAACGGCGTCCTCTACAGCCTTCGCTACGAAATCCCCGCCATCGAGAAATCGGGCGGTGGCTCCATCGTGAACGTGTCGTCCGTCCTCGGCACCAACGGTGAACTCAACGCCTCATCGTACGTCGCAGCAAAACATGCCGTAGTCGGACTGACGAAGGCGGCCGCCCTCGAGTACGCGACCAAGGGCATCCGCATCAACGCCGTTGGCCCCGGTTATATCGACACTCCACTGCTCAGCACCCTGCCCAAAGAAACGTACGACGGGCTGGTAGGCCTGCACCCAATCGGCCGACTGGGAACGGCGGATGAGGTCGCAGACCTGGTCATATTCCTGCTGTCAGAAAACGCTAGCTTCATCACCGGCAGCTATCATCTCGTTGATGGCGGGTACTCGGCGCGCTGACCACGCGGCCCCACCAGTGGGCGGGACGCGCCAACGCACGGTTGCGTCCCCTGAGTGGTGTAATTTCCGGGGTTTAATTCGTTGGATTATCAACGTAGTGTACTCATTGAAATTGCGCGGCCTGGACGGTGTTAATCTCGTCATCTCCGACGCCCACAGCGGCCTAAACAAGGCCATCAGCACCGTATTTGGGGTGCCTGTCCTGAGTGGCCCAGGTGCGCACATTTCGAACAGACCTCGTCAGCGGTTTGCACTCAACATCGGCCCACTCATGACCTGACCCGCAACGGTCTCAAACGCCACGATTAAGAATCTACGGATACCTTGATAAAGAAAGTATCGGCGAAAATTGTAACCCGCGTAATTCCTTCACAATCCTGAGCGGACGTTTTCGTTTCATTATTGCGCAGACCCAAGCCGCGCCCGCAGCGCGTCGGGGTCAGAATGGCCAGAGCCTTCGGATTCTGGCGCGCAGTTTCTGTCGTGCCATTTCAGATTTGCACGGCCCGTTAAAGATCGCGAAGTCGTCGAAGCGATGCGCGCCGGGACGGGTGGCCACCGTGCGGGTGGCAGTGACCACCGCTCGTAGCTGGTCGACGGTCATCGGGAGCGGCGCTTCGTGGGGATGGTAGGCGACGCTGCGTGCATAGTCGCGGCCCCGGCGGTTCGACATTTCGATGTGGGCTCCCATGACTCGACTCACTGGGTGGCGCTTTGAGAAGGCAAGGAGCCGGCCGACGCTGTCCTGGAATGCGGCGATGTCGTGCACGTAGAGCCGGCCGGGGTAGACCGTGTCACCCGTGAAGAGGAGCTCGGTGGTGGGGTCCCAGATCGCGATCGACGAGGCTTCGTGACCGGGGATGGCAAGGACCGCCAGCCGCCTCTCGCCGAGTTCGAAATGCGCCTCCCCAGCGGGCCAGCCGACGAGTCCGAAGAACTCGGCGACGTCGCTCGGCGCGTGCCCAACTAGGACGGTACGTGGTCGATCTGCGAACTGCCCATCGGCGGCGATGTGGTCGCCATGGGAGTGACTGTGTGCAACCACTAGTTCGTAGTCATCGTGTGGATGCTGGGCAAGCCATTCATTGCACAGCCGGTCGACCAGCTCTCGGAGGGGGAACGACGCAGGGTCGGACGTCGCTCCTGTGTCGAGCAGTAGCGCGCGGGCCTCGCCGAACATCAGATAGAGGAAGGGGGCTTCGTAGTTGATGGCCATGCTCTGCCTGAGGACGATGGTGTTCGCGTCAATCCAGTGGGTCTGGATGAGCGGGTCCGTGGAGCGCCGGAACGGCGGCGCCCCGTGGTTCCACCTGACGTCGAGATCCATCGGATTCGCTGGCACGGGTCAGAATGGCTGGTCTGTTGCGCACGATAGCTCCTGCGGCAGCCGCGACAGCAACGTGATCAGCTCATGTGTGACATCGAAAGGGTAAGCAATGCCGACCAGCGGATCAAAAACCCGTTGTAGATCCGGACCCAAACCGCATCGACGTCCGCTCCGGCCACGCGGTGTGTACATAGCCATGACAGGATCCGAATCTCGTCTGTGCCCACGTAAACGCCAAACCATACGCTTCGAAGGAGGAAGAACAGCGCCGGCGCAATGTACAACCAGGTGTCGAGCAATACCAAGGTACCGCGCCCGCGCACGGTGAGTATTCCGACCACCCATCCACCCCAGGGAACACACGCGACCGCCCGGGCTACGGATCCGGACCCTTCGATCCGACTCCAACGGCGCCGACTAAAGCAGCGCGCTGGGAGTGTCGTGCGAACGATCGTTACCGAACATCACACGCTACAGACCTTGGCGTCGGACGAATTCACAAGCCACCTCGGCCGCACAACTTGAAATGTGCCGAGGTATCGGTTGGAGGAATCAGTTGCGGCTTGCGCGGCGGCGGGCGCGTCGCGTCGCGGCTCCGCTGCGCCCGTAGACGAGGTACATCGCCAGGCCCATGATGATCATCAGGAGCACGGTGTACACGAAAGTGATCGACATCGAATCCAGGTTGTTTTCGCCCTCGGTGCTGGCCTTGATGGCGATTCCCAATGGTTGGTATAGCGGGTGGTATAAGAACACGGCGGCATCGTAGTCGTCGAGCAGGCTGTTGAAGTTGAGCGCCGTGATCGCGGCTGCGGTCGGGATTACGAGGGGAAAGAGTACCTTGCGCAGGGTGAACATTGATCCCGCTCCGAGAATGCGCGCGGCGTCTTCCAGCGACTCTGGCACCGACGCGAATGCCGCTTTCAGCAGCCGTAGGGTGAAGGGGATCTTCACAATGATGTAGGCCAGCAGGAGGAGGCTGGTGGTGCCGGTGAGCACCTGGCCGCCGACGAGCGCTTGGGGCCGGTCAAACGTCATGACCAGCGCGAGCGCGATCAGGATCGTGGGCAAGATCCACGGGATATGGAGGAGGTATTCGAGCAACCCGGTGACTGGGTTGCGATATTTCTGTAACACCCTTGCGACGAACAACATGCCCAGTACCACGATCGCCGAAGCCAGTGCGCTGTAGACGACGCTCACTATGAATGGGCGCAGTACCGACGGGGTGCCGAAAACGGTTGCGTAATTGTCGAAGGTCAATGCATCCCAGGTGATCATCCCGCGCAGGATGGCGGTCGAGTCGAGAAATGAGAACAGCACGATGAGCAGTACCGGCGTCGCGTAGACCACGAACAAGGCATAGGCAAGCACGTGCACGACGCCGTTGGTGACCCGATTGGGAATCTTCTGCTTTTGGAGCGGCGTGGCCACCTTGGCGACAGAAAAATACACCCCGGACTTCTCGGCCCGGTTCATCATGGCCAGCAGCACGATCGTGGCCAGGCCCAGGATGATGGCGAGCAGTGCGGCCAGATCCTGTGAGCTGCTGCTCTTCGAGAACGTCAGAATCATCGGGGCAACCGTCTGAAAGTCGGTACCGCCCAGCACGATCGGAGCGGTCAGCGCACCAAGTCCAGTGAGGAACGTGAGCACCGTCACGGCGAAGATCATCGGGCGCAGGGCGGGCAGCACGATCCGCCACAGAATGCGCAGGGTTCCCGCCCCCATATTCCGGGCCGCCTCGATCGTCTGGTAATCGATCTTGGCGAGTGACGAACCAAGAAAAAGCATGTGGTTGGTGGTCGTGGCGAGAGTCATCACGACCACGACGGCGAAATATCCGGAAAACCAGTCACGGTCGATGTCGGGAAACCAGTTGCCCACCGCGTTCGTGACGAAGCCGTAACGACCGTAGATGAAGTTGTACCCGGCGGCGAGCACGATGCCGCCGTAAATGAGGGTTGTCGCGTAGCCGAGCCACAGTATCCGGGCACCCCGAATGGCGAAATAATCGGTGACGAGCACGATGAAAATACCCACCACGTTCACCGTCACGGCGAGCGTGCCGGCCAGCAGAAAGCTGTGCCACAGGCTGTTCATGGCCCGCTCTGAGCTGACCAGTTTCTCGAACGCGCGAAAGCTGAGCTGGCCGTCGGGGAAGAACGTGCCGATCAGGAGGGTGGCGTTGGGAAAGATCAGGAACGTGGCGATGAACCACACCGTCACCAAGGCCACGATCAGCACGAGGGGCGACCGCAGCATGGAACGCCAAGAGGAGGTGCGCATGCTAATACTGCAGGATCGACGCGGGGTCAATGTGTAGCTCGGCTCGCGAACCGGGCGCAAGCGGCGCCGCGCCGCCCTCGGGTACGAGCGCGCGAATCATGCTGCCGGAACAGTCGATCGTGTAGGTGCTGTGCGCGCCGTGGTATGCGCGTTCAGCGACGATTCCCTCAAGACGGATGCTGCCGGCCACGATTGCAGGAGGCTGCAGCGACACCTTCTCGAGCCTCAGGTATGACGCCTTGTTTGGGTGCAGAGCGGTGCCGCCACCACGCTGCAGCCGCTGCACCAACTCGCCCGACAACTTATTCATGGCACCCACGAACGTGCACACAAACTCTGTGCTCGAGCGGTTGTAGATCTCCTCCGGAGTTCCCACCTGTTCCACCACGCCATGATTGAACACGGCGATGCGATCGCTCATCGTCAGGGCTTCCTCCTGGTCGTGGGTCACGTAGACCGTCGTGATGCCGAGCTCGCGCTGCAGGTTTTTGAGCTGTTCGCGCAGCTGCACCCGCAACTTGGCATCGAGGTTGGAGAGGGGTTCGTCGAGCAGCAGGATGCGCGGCCTGAGCACGAGCGCGCGCGCGATGGCCACGCGCTGCTGCTGGCCGCCGGAGAGTTCGGAGACGTTCTTGCTGAGCTGCTCCGATGTGAGCTCCACCTGCCCGGCTATTTCCGCGACGAGGGCACCCGTCTGCATCTTCTTTGTCTTGCGCACCTTCAGGCCGAAGGCGATGTTTTCCCACACGCTCATACTCGGGAACAGGGCGTAGTTCTGAAACACCATTCCCACGCTGCGCTTCTCGCTCGGAAGCTTCGTCGCGGCCTGGCCATCGATATAGATCTCGCCTTTCGTCGGTTCGATGAAGCCGGCGAGTGTGCGCAGCGCGGTGGTTTTCCCGCATCCGGACGGCCCGAGCAGGGTGAAGAACTCACCCTGCTTCACCTCCAAATTGAGATCGGGAATGGCGGTGTGTTCGCCGAAACGCACTTCGATGTGGTCAAATCTAATCATATGAACTCCCACCGGGTGCGGCTGTTGACGAAGCCGCACCCGGCGACTTGTGGCGGGTGATGGAGGTCGGCGCTTGTCGGCGCGGATGACCGTTAGGGCAGGTACTCGAGCTCGGTCTTCTCGACCCACTCGCCGATGTGCTCCCGGGTCAGTGCCCAGTCAATGTCTTGCTTGGGCAGTGATTCGATCAGCTCGACGACCGCGGGGAGCGCCTGAGCGCGGGCCTCGGTGTTCACGGGGTAAGCGGCGAATTTGGCCGCAAACTGGCCCTGCACGTCGGAGCTACCGAACCAGTCAATGAACTCTTCGGCCTGCTCCTGGCGCGGAGTGCCGTTAATTACGGCGATCTGCTCTGTGACGTACGGAACACCGTCTTCGGGGCTGATGACTCCGGTGACCGTGCCGTACTCGGTATCACGACTCGTGATACCGCTGCTCGGAATCACGCCGAAATCGACCTCACCGCGGATCAACCGGGCATACAGGTCGGTGCCCTCGACGGCAGGGGAACCGTGCCCGAAGTATGCCTGCACCTGGTCCCAGCCATCGTCGGATATACCCAGGTCGCCGTCCTCGTCCGCGTAGGGAGCGAGAAGGCCCGCGAGCACCAGCTGTGGTGTCGCCTGGCCGAGGGCAGTGTTCACTTCGTAGTTGCCGGTGTACTGGTCGCCGTCCCAGAGGTCGGCGATCTCGGTGGGGGCATCGGCTGCGCTGACCGTGTTGGTGTCGTAGGCCATAACGATGGCCTGTTCAACCAACGGCCAGAATACGCCGTCCTCCGCGTCGCCGGCGGTGCTGTCGACTTCGCCGGACCAGGCCGGTGTGTACGCGGAGACAGCCTCCTCGGCCTTGAGCGTTTCGAAGAACATGTTGTTCAACCCGAAGACCACGTCACCCACGGGATTATTCTTCTCGGCCACGATCCGGTTGGCGAGGTCGGCGCCGCCGAGGCCTACGATCTCGATGTCCAGGCCGGCAGCGGCGGCCTGCTCCGTGATCCATTCGCCACGCCCATCAGAGTTGGAGTTCGTGTACACGATGAGCGTTCCAGTGGCGTCGCCGGAAGCGGCAGTATCGGTCGCGGCACTGCACGAGGTCAAGACCACGATGCTCAACAGGGCGAGCGCGAAGGAGCTCGCGGTGATGGTGCGCTTATTCAATTGGTTGTCCTTTTCTGAGCCCGGTACAACCAAAAAAGTCGCCCCCGAGCCAAACCTGTGATTTCGACATTGACATCACCACGCTACGGCGGGGACTTACTCGACCCGATCGTTATGACACAAATTTGGCCTATTGTTCACTCGATGTGCACACACCGCAGCACGGTATGCAGCTATCGCCGTGCACCGCGCCGCAAGGCGGGCTGAACGCGCCGCCCAAGCAGCCCTGAATGGCTTTCCCGCTCGCGATGACTCCCGGCACCGTCCCTACGTGCGTGCCACGACCGACGACGTCTGGATCAACCTCGACCCGGTTGTCTCGATCGAGGAAACGCCTTCGCTGACGCTGTGCGAGAGGGAATCGCGCCGGAAGAGAACTATCCCTGTGTGGAGCTCACCACCTCGAACGGGAGCACACACCTAATCTCGCTCGGCGTGTACCCGAACCAGGCCGGCGGCTCTGCAAGGGGTTCAGATGCCAGCTTTGAGAAGTGAGGTTGCGCAGGCGGCATGTTTGTCGTATTGAAACCGGTCAGAATCGTGGGCAAACTGTTCGCGCTTCCTGTTCACAATCGCACCTGCCGGCCATGAGGTTTCTGCCCATTGTGGGTATGGTTTCATCATGGACCGCATCAGAACTGTCAGCGCATTCGTCGGGCGTTGGTTCGCCGTTATTGTTTTGGCTGCGGGAGCGTTGGCGCTTGCTGTCCCCGACGCATTTTCCGGCCTGACCGTGGCGATCCCATGGCTACTTGCCGTGATCATGCTGGGAATGGGTATGACGCTGCGCCCGGTTGACTTCGCGATTATTGCCAGGCGGCCGTGGGCGCTTCTGCTGGGCGTTGCGGCCCAGTTCTTTGTGATGCCGTTGCTCGGCTTCGGGATTGCCGTCGCGCTGGGGCTTTCGCCCATGCTGACGGCTGGCATGATTTTGGTCGGTTCTGTGCCCGGAGGTACAGCGTCCAACGTGATGGTCTACCTCTCTAAGGGCGATACCGCGTTGTCTGTGGCGATGACGTCCGTTTCGACTTTGCTGGCCCCCGTGCTGACGCCGCTGCTCGTGCTGGTACTCGTGGGAGAGTCCCTGCCCGTCAATGCTGGCGCTTTGTTCGTGTCGATTGTGCAGATCGTGCTGGTTCCGGTAGTGCTCGGGCTCGTGCTGCGCATGATCGTGCCGCGCCTGGTAGAGCGTTTTCTCGATGTTTTGCCGCTGCTGTCGGTAGCCGGCATCACCGTCGTGGTTGCGGCCGTCATCGCCGCCAGTGCCTCCACGCTGTTGTCGATTGGCGTGCTCGTGGTCGTCGCCGTGATCCTGCACAACTCCCTCGGACTGACGCTTGGGTACTACATTGGGCGTCTGTTCGGGCTTCCGGTCGCCAGTCGCCGAGCTCTCAGCTTCGAGGTGGGCATGCAGAACTCCGGCCTGGCTGCCGCCCTAGCCGTGGCGCATTTCAACCCGGTAGCCGCGCTGCCAGCGGCAATTTTCTCGGTCTGGCATAACGTATCGGGTTCGGTGCTCGCCAGCTACTGGGCGCGCAAGGATCTACCGTCCGATGAGATTTCCGAATCCTTGCCGGTTACCGCCCGCGCGTCAGGATCCACGGTCAACCTCGCAGACTTCCGGCCGTCGCCGCCCCGGTCTCAGCATTAGCAAGTCGGTCACTCCCCCGCGGCTTTAGTACCTGCCGGACGAGGACCTACGCCGCGAACGGGGCCGGGCAGCTCCCAATTGCTCGATGGGCGACTGCGGCCGCCGCCAGGCGGCGCCGTGGTGGCCGCAACCCATAAGGAACGCATTGAAGTGGAGCTGGTGTGGGGCTGACCTGGCCGGCGCTGCCCTAGTTCATTACCAGGCCGCCGTCGACGACCAGGTTCTGCCCGGTGACCGACCGCGCCCAGGGGGAGGCAAAAAAGAGTACCGCATCCGCAAATTCGGCCGGGGTTGTCACTCTGCGTAGCGGGGTGGAGGCGGCGATGAAGTCGAACACGTCCTCGGGGGTAGCCGCGCTGGCATCCGTGGTGCGCAGCAGCCCGCCGGAGACCATGTTTACGGCGATGTTGTGCGGGCCGAGGTCTGAGGCGAGGGTGCGGGTCAGGGAGAGCAGGGCGGCCTTGGCGGCCGTGTAGTCGTGGTAGGGCACCACCGGGTTCTGAAACAGGTTGGTACCGATGTTGATGATGCGGCCAAACCCGACCTCGCGCATGCCTGCCAGCGCCTGCTGGGTTGTGTTCAGGGCACCGCGGACGCTGCCCGAGAATTGCGCCTGGAATTCGTCCCAGCTGATGTCGGCAGCGCCGGAGCGGGCGTCGCCGTTGAAGCTGAAATCGACCAACGCGTTATTGACCACCGTTGTCACGCTGGAGCCGAAATGTGCCTGCGCCTGCGTGAGCATTGCCGCGACCTGGGCCGGGTCGGTGACGTCGGCCTGTACGGCAAGAGCGTGTTCAGGCCCATAGCCGGAAGCCAAGGTTTCCGCCGCTGCGGCGCTGTTGCGATAGTTGATGACCACCCGGGCGCCCAGAGCCGCGAAAGCGTGCACGATGCTTTTACCCAGGCCGCGTGCGCCGCCAGTGACCAGGACAATCTGTTCTGCTATTTGCATGATTTTCTTCACCTTGGGTAAGGCGAAAGGACGAGATCCGGCACCAAAGCAGTGCACGTAATTCTCCGTGACATCCCTTCGCTAGTTCGAACTAGATCAGGTTCAACGGGTGTCATCTCAGCCGACCGTCATGCAGTCGGCACCCCGTGTCGCTGACAACGAGTATACGCAACCGCCTGGTACCGGAAAATTCGCGTCCTGAACTCATAACCAACCGGGCTGGTCGACTGTGTCGTCGCGGAGCTCAGCATCAACTCCGCGTTTGACGGTCTGGCCCGGCAGCGTACCCTGTACGCCACCGACGTCTTGTGCGGTGACCCCGATCGTGGTGGCAGGATCGCCTGGAACGGCACCGGTGAGGTCGCCTGCAATCTGATTCTGCGACCGCCCGAACCGATCGACGTATCGGCTACCTGTGCCGGCTCTGGCGGGTCCTGACAGTGAACGACGCTTTCTAGTCAGCGCTGATCTGGTGGCGGAAGCGATCGCGACGGCTGTGGAGGTTCCAGAGGTGCTCAGCGAGCGCTGACGGGTCCTTCTCGGGATCGCCGGCGATGATGCGGCCGCCGATGATGAGCTGGGAGACCTGGATCCCTTCTTCTCCGAGGGCCTCGTTGAGCAGCTGTGCGTAGGCGGCCTGTCCAGCGAATGCGATTGACGTGCCGGTGACATTGCGGCCCGGGGTCACGGCGGATCCGCCGTTGACGAAGAGGATGGTGCCGCGGTTAGCGCCGAGGAAACGCATGCCGGGGAGGACCTGGTGCACGGCGGCGACGGGTCCGTAGATGAGAACTCGATCGGGCCCACGAGGTCGGCAGGAGTGGTCTCCAGAACCGGGCGCATGAAGTCCTTCTGCGGCAACGGGCTGTATTGCAGTACCTCGATCGGGCCGAGCGTCTCTGCGACCTGTTCGAGAGTGCGGGTGATGGAGGCCGGATCGCGCACGTCGGCGACGAAGCCGTGAGCTGAGATGCCCTCGGCCAGCAGTTCGGCGGCGAGGGCATCTACGCGTCCCTGGTGGCGGGCGATGAGCGCGACGGTGAAGCCTTCGACCCCGAATCGCCGCGCGACGGCGGCCCCGAGTCCTGAGCCAGCTCCGATGATTGCGATAGTAGTCATAGCTGGTACAAGGGCCATGCTGTCCGAGAATTTCCGATACCCGCGATGTGAGCTCCCGTGAGTGACGAGCCGTGGATTGGTAAGTCGCTCCGCTGCGTCCGGGCTTGGCCTGGCTGGTGGGTACCGGGCCGGGAACGGGGCAGTTGGTGGTCAGCACCCAGCATTGACCGGATGCCGTGGACGCGACATCGAAGAGCGCCTGGTGGGTGAGGCCCAGTTTTTCACCGAGCACGAATGCTTCGCTGACGGCGATCATTGAGATTCCGAGGATCATGTTGTTGCAGATCTTTGCGGCTTGTCCGGCGCTCGGGTCGCCGCAGTGCACGATGCGCGCCCCCATCGTGGCAAGAATTGGTTCGGCGATCGCGAAGTCCGCCGCCGACGCCAGGCCGCGCGTCGAAGCAGTCCTCTCGCCGCTTGCAGCTCGGTCTCCATGTCGGCGAGGGTGAACAGCAGGGACTGTTGTTCGACGAGGAGCTAACCTTCATCGGGCACATAAAGACAGGATCGACAATCAGGTCCATGTAGTGCCAGAACTCGCGATGGTCGGCGTAAAACGATGTCGGGTGGGTAGACCGCGCTTACTGGTGCAGAGGAAGCCTGAACCCGAAAAATTATGTGCTAGGTGATTCTCGCTGTGGCGGCCGACGCTCGCGACAACAAGTTATGGCCATCGTTGCGGTTCAGGATCAAGCAAACGCCCATCATGTACCCACCTGAATCGACCCGGAGCGATTTCTCGTTCAACCGGATGCTGTGTGAGCCTCTCCCCACCGTCTGACGCCGATGGGACGATTCCACGCAGCGTTCCCGACCGCTCTCGCGGGCCCGGATCAGCCCGGGAACGCTGCGTCGTAGACCGCGCGAAGCTCGGCACTGTCGGCCCCGGTCACGCCGCATCCCGTGATCGTTCCATCGATTGCGCCGACGAGGTAGCTCTGGCCGACCTCGAAGGGCACGCCTGAGAAGTCGGAGGTCATCGTGTCGATCTGCGCCACCTCCACGCGGTCGGCGACCTCGCCGACAAAGCGCTCCGTGACCTCCAGCACAACGGTGTTGCCCTGGATCTGCAGCACCGTCGCGGCGAACGCCTGCTCCTGCGCCGCGACGGTCGCCGGCTCGAGCACGAGGCAGCTGCCACTCGCGAGGCCTCCGCCCATGGAAGGCTGCAGCGACTCGACAGTGGGTTCCGGACCATCGAGAACGAGGGGCGCGACGATTGCAGCGGCGATGGCGAGGCCCGCGGCGACGCCGGCCATCGGCATCCACCGCCGGAACGCGCGTCGCGGCGTCTCGGGCGTGGCGGTCGTGGTGGGTGAGGATTGGTCGGTCATGATCTGCTCCATTCTGTGGTCGAGCCACGTCGGCGAGGCAGGGGGCAGCGCGCGGGCCGGATCGGCGGCGCGCAGCTGATCGCGCAGCGCACGGTCATCGTCGTGCATCTTCGCTCCCTTCGTCGTAAGTTATATGTCCGGTCGAGTGGCCGGATTTCAGTAGCTCCTGCTTGAGGCGCGCCTTCGCACGGTGCAGCCGGATCGCCGCTGCGTTCGCGCTGACGCCGAGCACAACGGCAATCTGCGGGCTCGTCAACTCGTCCCACGCCCACAGCCGCAGGATCTCGGCATCGTCTCGACGCAAGCCGGCGAGGGCTGCGGTCACGCGGGCCGCCACGGCGGTGCCTTCATCGACGGTGGATGCTGCGGGGTTCTCGTCCGCAACGGCCGGCGGCGGGTCGATGGCGATGATGCGGCCGATGAGACGCGTGCGACGACGCTCGGCGCGTTGGGCGTTGCTGAGGCACTGTCGAGCGACGACGATCGCCCACGGGAGGGCATCGTCGGGAACCTCGTCGAGGCGGCGCCAGCACACGAGTAGGGTGTCGCCGATCACGTCGTCGGCCGTTGCGGCGTCGATGCGGCGGTGCAGGTAGTGGCGCACAGGGTCGCCGACGAGCGCGACGAGGTTGCGCATCCGTTTTTCGCGCTCGGTGTCGGTCACAACTCTCATATTGAGGCATGTCCGGCAGGGGCGCGAGGATTTCATGCGAGGACGGACGTGGTCGACTCGCTGGATGGCAGTTTGGTCGCAGCGAACCTCATCTATTTCCGCAGCTGTGTAGTTCGAAAGTGATGCGAATCACTTTGGCACTACAGGTCTCGATTCGCATGAAATCGACCTTGTCCTTCGCTCAGCAAATCCGACCGGCTGCGGGAGGCACAATTCTTTAAGGCGTCACAAGTCGTCTGGGATGCAGACTCCGTCGTAGAGTTTCGCGGGAGTTGCGCCGCTGCGCGCCAGGCGGAACTCGCGCGCACTGGCCCAGATCCTGCGGGGCGCGCTGCGGCCGTGCGAACAACCCTCAGGTCACCGGAAGGCGGGTCCTGCCCAGGTACATGAGCTCCCAGAGCGCCTTGGTCTCGGTGTATTCCTCGACCAGAACATCGTCGAGGTACCGGCGCAGAACCAGGGTTCCGGTAAAACGCAGGTAGGCTGCGTCGAACCGCATCAGGCGCGCGAGCAGCTTCGCGGCCGGCGGCACGACGTCGATGAATCGTGTGCGCAGCAGCGTCTCCTCCCGTTCGAAGGCGATGGTGAAGCGGTCGGGGCCGGCGCGGTAGTCGTAGGTGAGGATATCCGCTACCGGCTTACCAGTGGGAGCGTCGATGCCGATACGGTCGGTCGTGACCGCCACTTTGGTGCCGTCGTCGGCCACGACAACACCATCGCGGGCGAGATGCAGGGTGGTGAGCGGCTCGTAGCCGTAGGCCTTTTCGGCAGTGATGTGCGCGGCGATCAGGCTGTACGGCCCCACCTGCGCGCGTCCCCAATACCAGTTGTGCATGAGTTCACGCAGAGGCGCATCGCCCCAGTTGTGATCGTGGTAGCCGACCCCCGTGGTTTTGACGACCTGCCCGTCGACCGAGTACTCGGCGTCGACGCGCCCGTTCGGCACCGCCACAAACCAGGCGAACGTCTTCTCCACGCCGTTGCGGGCGAACATCTCGTAGCCGGTCGCGGGCCGCCAGGCCGGCACCGTGCCGCTGAGCGTCACGTTCACCGTGACGTTCTCGACGGATGCGCTCACCCGGTAGGTCTGTAGATCACCGCTGAAGCGATGGTCGCCGATGCGCACATCGCAGCCGTCGGTGGAGGCACTGAACTGCTCGGGATCGGCCGCGAAAGTCCTCTCGAACGACCGTCCATCGGGCAGGTCGAGGTTTATGTTCACGAACGGAGCCAGGCGGGTGCCCGGCGTCGCGGGGTTCTTCGTGTAGAAGCCCACGACGAGCTTGGCGCCATCGTCGAGACTCGCGTCGAAATACCACCACTCGTACGACCCACGGCGGTTCGGGTCGGTGCGCAGACCGTCTTCGAATTGCGCCGTGCTGAGCGGGTTGAGGCCGAGCCGAGCGAAATCAGCCGGGTCGGCGGCCAGGCGCACACGCTTCTGGCCAGCACTCGTAGTGGTCATGGCGCTCCTTCTATCGATGACCTAGGTATACACCGGACTCAATACGCGCATGCCGCCGAGCATGCAACAAGGACGGGCCTCACGCTGTGTGCGTGGGGCCCGCCTGGTCCTGTGAGGGAATTCGAGTGGATTTACCGGTGCTTGTTAGCCTTTTTTGATGACGACGGTGGTGTTGTCGGTGTAGTAGTTGCGTTGGAAGTCGATCTTGGTGGTGGTTTTGGCGATCACGGCGCAGTTGGCGACCTTGGTGTCTTTGCCGAAGGTGTTGTCCTTGATGATGGTGCCTTGGAGGGGGCCATAGGCTTTTTCGGCAATGTTCACGGTGCAGGCCCCGCCATTGGCGAAGTTGTCGACGAAGGTGAAGTTGGATACCGTTCCGCGGTCCTGGGTGATTTGCACGGCGGCGCTGTGCGAGTCGGTCAGGCGGTTGCCGGCGACCGTGATGTTATTGCCAGACTGAACCTGGATGGAGTCGTCGTGACTGGGCGAACCGCCCTGATTCGGGTCATTGCGGTAATGCATGTGGTCGTGGATCCAGGAGTCCTGCAGGCTCACATTGCTTCCCGTGATGTGAATGCCATCGATGACGTTATTGATGTTCAAGCGCGTTGCCGTGAAGTTATAGCCGTAGATTCCATTGGCATCGGGCGAAGCGGTGCTCGGGGACAGCTCGGTGTCGGTCACGACGAGGTTTCTGAAGCCGCCGAGGTTGTTGATGAGGGCGCCCGGGCCGTTCATGGTGCGACCACGAATGATGGAATTTTTGATGGTGACATTGGCCGCGCTGATCTTGACCAGACCACGAATGTCGAGGCCGTCGAGAACTGTGCCGGCCGTCGTGACATTGATGTCGCCATGGTGCACGGTCAGTGTGGTTCCGGACGGAACACCCGTGTTGGAGGCACCAGGTATGCCACCCGGTGTCGGAGTCGGCTCGGGTGTCGGAGCCGGAGTCGGCTCGGGTGACGGTGTCGGAGCCGGAGTCAGCGTAGGCTCCGGAGTCGGTGCGGGCGTGGGCTCCGGAGTCGGTGCGGGCGTGGGCTCCGTTGCGCCGCGTTCAAAACCGGCCAGTTCGAGGTTCAACCTGACGTCGGCGACGCTACTGGACAGGGTTACGGCGCCGCTTGTCTGCGTCGTCACGGGAACCGTGACCGTCTTGGTTGCACTGGTACCCACGGGTGCCGTGAACGAATACGTTTGCGTGTCCTCTGCGCCGACAGCAATTTTCACCTGACTTCTGGCCGTGACCTCGGACGTGAAGAACTTCACATCGACGGATTTCAGGCCGGAGGGCACTGTGCCCAGCTGAGCGGTAATGCTCCGGCCAGCCGGGATATCGATCGAGGTGCTTGTCGAGTCGGCGCTTCCGCTCCCGGCAAAGGCCGGAACAGCGGTGAGGCCGGAAAGGGCGAAGGCCGACACCGCGACGGCGGCCAGAATGACCAATCGTGGTTCCCGGCGTGGGCGGACGTCGGTGACAGGCCGAGTGGTTGTGCTTGAGTTGTGTTTAAGGATGGACGTGCGGATATTTCTCAATGCCATTAGTTGGTTACGTATATTCTTTGTCGCGCACAAGTCCGGGAACGTGCGGGTGATCAGCCGTAGAGGGCCACAATGTACTCAATGAGCTTTGCCCACTTAGGGTTCGCATGCAAATCGAGTGACCTCATCTTCGCTGGCGCGACGGGCATTCGGCGCCCAAAAAAGCGGCCGGACCTGCGCTAACAGGACCGGCCGCTTGGATTCTGCGAATTTAGCGTTTACGCTTCTCGCGCACCCGCATGCTGAGGTTGATCGGGCTTCCCTCGAAGCCGTAGATCTCGCGCAGGCGACGCTGGATGTAGCGACGGTAGCCCGGGTCGAGGAACCCGGTGGTGAACACCACGAACGTCGGCGGGCGGCTCGAAGCCTGGGTGCCGAATAGGATGCGCGGCTGTTTGCCACTGCGCACGGGGTGCGGGTGGGCTGCGGCGAGCTCGGCCAGGAAGGCGTTGAACTTGCCGGTGGCGATGCGGGTGTCCCACGACTCGAGCGCGAGCTCGAGGGCCGGAACCAGCTTCTCCATGTGGCGACCGGTCTTGGCCGAGATGTTCACGCGCGGGGCCCAGGCCACGTGGGCCAGGTCCTGCTCGATCTCACGCTCGAGGTAGCGGCGACGGTCGTCGTCGATCTGGTCCCACTTGTTGAACGCGAGCACGAGTGCGCGGCCCGACTCGATCACGAGGTCGATGACGCGAATGTCCTGCTCGCTGATGACCTCGGTCACGTCGAGCAGCACAACGGCGACCTCGGCCTTTTCAAGGGCAGCGCTGGTGCGCAGCGAGGCGTAGAAGTCAGCACCCTGCGAGAGGTGCACACGACGGCGGATGCCGGCGGTATCGACGAAACGCCAGACCTTGCCGCCGAGTTCGACCTGCTCGTCGACCGGGTCGCGGGTCGTGCCGGCGAGCTCGTTGACAACAACGCGCTCCTCGCCCACGACCTTGTTGAGCAGGCTGGACTTGCCCACGTTCGGGCGGCCGAGAATGGCGACGCGGCGCGGACCGCCGACCTCTTGCTTGGCGACGTTGGAGATTTCGGGCAGCACGAGCAGAATCGCGTCGAGCAGGTCGGCCACACCGCGACCGTGCAGGGCGGAGACCGGCCATGGCTGGCCGAGGCCGAGCGACCACAGGCTGGCCGCTTCGGGCTCCTGGCGCACGTCGTCGACCTTGTTGGCGATCAGGAAGACCGGCTTGCCGGACTTCCGCAGCATGCGCACGACGGCCTCGTCGGTCGAGGTTGGGCCCACGTTGGAGTCGACGACGAACATGACCAGGTCGGACAGGTCGATGGCAATCTCGGCCTGGGCTGCGACGGAGGCGTCGATTCCCTTGGCGTCGGGCTCCCACCCGCCGGTGTCGACGAGGCTGAACTTGCGCTCGTGCCATTCGCCCTTGTAGGCCACGCGGTCCCGCGTGACGCCGGGGGTGTCCTCGACGACGGCCTCACGGCGGCCGAGGATGCGGTTGACCAGCGCCGACTTGCCCACGTTCGGGCGGCCGACGATGGCGATGACCGGCACGGCCGGCAGGTACTGGATCGCGTCGGGGTCGTCGGTGACGGCCTGCAGTACGTCGAGGTCTTCCTCGTCGAGGTCGTAGTTGTCGAGGTCCGTGCGCAGCGCGGCGGAACGCCGCGTGGCGAGTTCCTCATCGAGGTTGGCGAGTCGTTCGGCCAGCTCGGTGTCGAGCGCTGTGCTCGTGTCGTCGTATTCGTTACTCATTCAAAGCCCGCTTCGTGCGTGTGTGGTAGACGTCGATGACCGCGTCAATGGTCTGCTCGAAGTCGAGATGGGTGGAGTCGACGGTTATCACACCGTCTGCAGCGCTCATGAAATCGACAACCTGTGAGTCAGCGCGATCACGTGATCGCAGCTGTTCTGCCACGGTTTGGGCCGATTGGGTCGTTATTTCCGCAGAGCGTCTAGCCATTCTAGCCTCCTCGGATGCCGTGAGTAGAATGCGTACCTCGGCCTCGGGGGCGACGATGGTCGTGATGTCGCGCCCTTCGACCACCACGCCGGGCCGATCGACGTTCGCGGCGAGGCTCCGAAACAGTTCGGTGAGGGCCTCACGCACCGCGGGAACCCGGGCTACAGCGCTGACGGCGGCGCTGACTTCGGGCGAGCGGATGGCGTCGGTCACGTCGGTCTGCCCCACCGTGACGAAGTATTCGTCCGGGTCGGTACCGATCGAATAGTCGAAGTCTTTGAGCAGCGCGGTGACGGCATCCGCTTGGGTCTGATCGGTCTTGCGGTCGAGCGCCAGCCAGGCCAGCGCGCGGTAGGCGGCGCCGGTGTCGAGGTAGGCGAAACCGAGGCGACGTGCGACCGCTCGGCTCACGCTCGACTTGCCGCTTCCGGCCGGCCCATCGATGGCGACGAGGGTGGGGAGGGTGTGACGGGCCATGAAAGTCAACCAGCAATCCGCCAGCCGCGGGCGGCCAACTCTTCGGTGAGGCAAATAACGGCCTCGGGCAGTACGGAGATTTCGGCGAGACCGATCTGGGCGCCCGGCGAGTGTTCCAAGCGTAAGTCTTCAAGGTTGACGCCGAGCTCACCGATGTCGTTGAGCAGCCGGGCGATCTGGCCGGGCTGGTCGTTGACCATGACGACCATCGATGAGAACCGGCGGTCCTGGCCGTGTTTGCCGGGCAGGCGGGCCACCCCGGCATTGCCGCCGGCGAGTTCCTCGGCGACCTTGCGCTGCGAACCTGGTGCGGCAGGGTCTTCGAGGGCATCGATGAACCGGTCGAGGTCGTCGCGGTAAGCCAGCAAGACGTCCCGCACCGGGCCGGCGTTGGCTCCGAGGATCTGCACCCACAGGTCAGGGTCGCTCGCCGCGACGCGGGTCACGTCGCGCAGGCCCTGGCCGGCCAGGTTGAGCGAGGAGTGTGCGGCCCCAGTGAGGCGGCGGGCCATCAGGGTGGAGATGACCTGCGGTACGTGCGAGACCAGGGCGACGCCGAGGTCGTGTTCCTCGGGCGTCATTTCGACTAGGATAGCGCCGAGGTCGAGGATGAGGTCGTCGATCGCGCCGGCCTGCTGGTAGCTGATCGCGTCGTGCGCGGCGACCACCCAAGGTCGGCCGATGAACAGGTCGGCGCGGCCGGACAGCGGGCCGCCCTTCTCCCGACCGGCGAGCGGATGCGACCCGATGTACCGGCTGATGTCCGCGCCACGCTCGCGCAGCTCGGCGAGAGGTGCCAGCTTGACGCTCGCGACATCCGTCACGATCGCTCCCGGGTGCGCCTCGAGTTCGCGGGCGACGATCTCGGCGGTCACGTCGGGCGGCACGCAGACCACGATCAGCTGCGGCAGGTCGCCGTCCTTCGCGGCGCGGCCGGCACCGTAGTCGATCGCGATGCGCAGGTTCGTCGGTGACGCGTCGGCGAGGATCGTCTCGATCTTGCGGCCCCGCAGTCCGAGGCCGATGCTGGTTCCAAGCAGACCGACGCCGACGATGCGCACCGGGCCGACGAGGCGGCTTTCCCCCATATGCGTCAGTCCTTAGTCAGCTTCGGGCCGCGCGCTCGGCGCCTGCCGGGAGACGGTGAGCAGCTGGCCGAGTTCTTCGCGGGTGAGTTCGCGTACGGCTCCCTGCTGCAGGGTTCCGAGGTTCAACGGTCCGAATTGGCGACGTACCAGGTCGACCACGGGGTGACCGACGGCGTCGAGCATCCGTCGTACGATGCGGTTTCGACCGGAGTGCAGGGTGAGTTCGACCATGCTGTAGCCGCCGCCGGGAGGGCTCGTGAGAATGCGCGCCTTGTCGGCGTGGATGGGGCCGTCGTCGAGTTCGATGCCGCTCTGCAGCTGCCCGATGGTCTGCGGCGAGACGCGGCCCTCGACCTTGGCGATGTAGGTCTTGGAGACGCCGAAGGAGGGGTGGGCGAGCACGTGGGCGAGGTCACCGTCGTTGGTGAGAATCAGCAGGCCGCTGGTCTGGGCGTCGAGGCGCCCAACGTTGAACAGTCGTTCGTCGAACTGGTCGGTGAATTCGCGCAGGTCGGGGCGTCCGCTCTCGTCCTGCATCGAGGAAACAACACCGACCGGCTTGTTGAGCATGAGGTAGCGGCGGGTGGTGTCGAGCTGCACGGCCACGTTGTCGACGGCGACCTGGTCGCTTTCGGGGTGTACCCGGCGGCCAAGCTCCGTGACGACCTTGCCGTTCACGCGCACACGGCCGGAGGTGATGAGGTCTTCGGAGACGCGGCGGCTGGCGACGCCGGCTGAGGCGAGCACCTTCTGCAGGCGCACGCCGTCGGCTGCGGCCTCCGGGTTGAAGTTGGGGTCGCGCGGGGCTTGGTCCTGGGGGGTGTTGTCGGTCAAAGTAGATCCTCGAATCCGTCGATGCCGCCGTCGAGCAACGGCGAAAGGTGGGGTAACTCGTCGAGCGAGTTGATTCCGAGCTGGGTGAGCAGCAAGTCTGTGGTGGCGTAGTTGATCGCGCCGG
The DNA here is from genome assembly GCF_002929595.1 of Cryobacterium sp. N19. Classification (NCBI taxonomy): domain Bacteria; kingdom Bacillati; phylum Actinomycetota; class Actinomycetes; order Micrococcales; family Microbacteriaceae; genus Cryobacterium; species Cryobacterium sp. N19. Next base: position 149,678 of record NZ_PJJR01000046.1, read on the forward strand.
TTTCACTGTCGGTGAAGGCCTCGGTGACGAGGCCGCGACCGAGCAGGGTGCGCACGACGGAGTCGACGTTGACGGCGCGAATGCTGGCGACCTGGCCGCGACTGATCGGCTGCTTGTAGGCGATCACGGCGAGGGTTTCGAGCGCCGCCTGGCTGAGCCGGCTGGGATTCTGGGTGAGCACGAAGTCGGTCACGAGCTCATCGTGCGTTGCACGCACGTAGATGCGCCAGCCACCGGCGACCTCGCGCAGCTCAAAACCGCGGCGCACCGCTTTCATACCGTCGGGGCTGCTGATGCCGTCGAAATCGGCCACCAGCCGCGCAACGGATGCCGCTACCTCAGCGATCGGCCGCCCCACGGCGGTCGCGAGGTGCACGAGGCCCTGCGGTTCGTCGGCGACCATGAACACGGCTTCGAGCTGGCGGTCGAGGTCGCTGGCCGCTGGCGAAACGGATGCTGCGGCATCCGTTTGCGGGGCGCGCGATCGCGTGTCGGTTGTCGGGTTTCTAATTGTCATAGTCGGCTCCGAGGGATGCCAGGTTTTCATCGGACCAAGAGTCGCTGCTCCAGCGCAGGGTGAGCTCGCCGAGGGGCTCGATCTGATCGAAGGAGAGGGCGCCATGACGGTACAGTTCGAGCACCGCGAGAAAGCGGGCGATGATGACGCCCTTCAGGTCGGCCCCGACGATGAGCTGCCGAAACGAGACCGGCTCCCCCGACTGCAGCATGGCGACGACGTAGGCGGCCTGTTCGCGGATGCTGACCAGCGGCGCGTGCAGGTGGTCGAGGCCCACAACGGGCAGCTCGCGCGGTGCGAGGGCCACGGCGGCCAGGGCGGCGAAATCGGCGAGGGAGAGTGTCCAGACCAGCTCGGGAGTCTTCTGACGGTACTTCTCCTCGAGTCGCACCGACCGCACGTGCCGGCGGGTCTCCACGTCGAACTGACCGGTGAACCAGCCCGCGGCTTCCTTGAAGGCGCGGTATTGCAGCAGGCGGGCGAACAGCAGGTCGCGGGCTTCGAGCAGCGCCACGTCTTCGGCGTCGACGAGTTCACCCTGCGGCAACAGTCCGGCCACCTTGAGGTCGAGCAGTGTGGCGGCGACGACGAGAAACTCGGTGGCCTGGTCGAGTTCTTCGGCAGCGCCCGGCCCGCGCAGGTAGGAGATGAACTCGTCGGTGACCTGGCTGAGCGAGATCTCGGTGATGTCGAGTTCGTGCCGCGTGATCAGTTTCAACAGCAGGTCGAACGGGCCTTCGAAGTTGCCGAGGGCGACCGAAAACGCGGGCTTCTCGGCCGCGCTAGGCGACTGCGCCACGGTGGATCAGTTCGCGGGCCACCTGTAGGTAGGCCTTAGCGGCCGCGTGCTCGGGCGCGAAGTCGGTAATGGGAACCCCGGCGACGCTCGCGTCGGGAAATTTCACGGTGCGGCCGATGACGGTTTCGAGCACGCTGTGGCCGAAGGCGTCGACGACGCGCTCGAGTACCTCGCGGGAGTGCAGGGTGCGGGAGTCGTACATAGTGGCGAGGATTCCGTCGAGTTCGATGGCCGGGTTGAGTCGGTCGCGCACCTTGTCGATGGTTTCGATGAGCAGGGCGACGCCGCGCAGGGCGAAGAATTCGCACTCGAGCGGGATCAGCACGCCGTGGCTCGCGGTGAGGGCGTTCACGGTGAGGATGCCGAGCGAGGGCTGGCAGTCGATCAGGATGACGTCGTAGTCGGCCGACACCTTGCGCAGCACGCGGGCCAGAATCTGCTCGCGGGCGACCTCGTTGACCAGGTGCACCTCGGCGGCGGAGAGGTCGATGTTGGCCGGGATAACGTCGAGTCCCTCGACCGAGGTCGGCTGGATCGCGTCTCTCGGGTCGACCTTGCCGTTCAGCAGCAGGTCGTAGATGGTGGTGACGTCGTGGGTGGGTACGCCGAGGCCGGCCGAGAGGGCGCCTTGCGGGTCGAAGTCGACGGCCAGCACGCGGCGGCCGTAGCTGGCCAGGGCGGCACCGAGGTTGATGGTCGTCGTGGTCTTGCCGACGCCACCCTTCTGGTTGCAGAGGGAGATGATGCGGGCCGGACCGTGGCTTTTCAGAGGCTCCGGTTCGGCGAATTCGTGTTTTTCTCGTCCGGTCGGACCGACCGGCATATCGTCGAAACCGGGTAGCGAAATTCGGTCGCTCAACTTACGCGTCACTGGCCCGTCCTTGATTTGTCCTGCACCCATCACTTGGTCGATTGTAGCGAGTGTTCGGCCCGTCACCGCAAGGATCGCCGCTGTGCCCCCTGATCAGCGCGCTCGGGGGTGGGCGAGGGTGTACATGTCGCGGAGGGTGTCCACCGTGACCAGCGTGTAGATCTGGGTGGTCGCGACCGAGGAATGGCCGAGGAGTTCCTGCACCACGCGCACGTCGGCCCCTCCGGCGAGCAGGTGTGTCGCAAAGGAATGTCGCAGGGTGTGCGGCGAGACGGGCACGGTGAGCCCGGCGCGTTCGGCGGCAGCGCGAATGATCAGCCAGGCGTTTTGCCGGCTCACCCTCTGCCCGCGCAGCCCGAGAAACAGGGCCGGCGTCGAGCGTCCGCGAGCCGACAGCATCGGCCGCGCTCGCACCAGGTAATCGGAGACGGCGGCGCGCGCGAAACTGCCGACCGGCACGATGCGCTGTTTGTCGCCCTTGCCGGTCAGGCGCACCGAGTCGAACTCCTCCACGAGCACGTCGTCGACGTTGAGGTTGACTACCTCGCTCACCCGGGCGCCGGTAGCGTAGAGCAGTTCGAGCAGGGCTTTGTCGCGCAGGCGCTGCACATCGTCGCCGTCGGTGGCCGCGAGCAGCGCGCTGACCTGGTCGATCGAGATCGCCTTGGGCAGGCGCAGGGCCAGTTTGGGCGGTTTGGTGTCGTGCGCAACATCCGTTTCGACGAGGCCCTCACCCTGCAGAAACCGGTGAAACCCGCGCACGGTCGAGAGACCGCGGGCGATGGAAGCCGCCGTCAGCGGCGATTCCGGGCGCAGTCCGAGGTACTGCACGAAGGCCGAGATGTGCGCTCGGGTGACGTCGCGCAGGTCGGTGATCGGCCGCGGCGCACCCTCAGCCGAATCTGCCCCAAGCCAGGCCGTGTACACCCCGAGATCACGGCGGTAGGCGGCGACGGTGTTCGCCGCGAGACCGCGCTCGACCGACACGTGCCGCAGATACCCATCCACCGCCGTGGCGATCGACATGTTCAGGCGGCGGTGTGACTGCTGCGCGAATGAATGCTGAGCGGATGCCGCGGCCACGGCAGGTCTGCCGCCGCCAGCGTGCTCCAACCGCGTGAACGCGCCACCTGGGCGGCCAGAACAGCCACGATCAGGATCGGGTTGGAGATGCGACGGGCCAGCACGGCGTCGACGCACTCGTCCAGCGGAACCCAGCGCAGTTCGATGTCGGCTTCTTCGTGGGTACGGGCGAACGCGGCAACCGCCGAGATGCCCCGGGCGAGGTAGACCCGAATCGCTTCGTTGCTGCCGCCGGGCGAGGTGTAGAACTCGGTGAGCAGCGCCCACTCGGAAGCGACGACATCCGCTTCTTCGGCCAGTTCGCGCTTCGCTCCGACGACGGCGTTCTCGCCGCTCACGTCGAGCAGTCCGGCCGGCAGTTCCCAACCGCGCAGGCCGGTCGGGTGCCGGTACTGCTTGATCAGCAGCACCCGGTCCTGCTGGTCGAGGGCGAGTACGGCGACCGCGCCGGGGTGGTCGAGGTACTCGCGGGTGATGCTCGCGCCGTTGTAGTCGAAGCTATCGCGACGCACGTTCCAGATGGCGCCGTCATAGACGATGTCGCTCGCGGTTACCTCGACCGGCGCGACGTCATCCTGCAGTTCAGGCACTGAGTTCTTCTTTCACCTCGAACAGGCGGCTGGCCTGCTGGCGGTCGAGCGCGGCCTTGATCAAGCCGCGAAACAGCGGATGCGCGTGGTTCGGTCGTGACCGCAGCTCGGGGTGGGCCTGCGTGCCCACGTAGAACGGGTGTTCCTCGCGCTTGAGCTCGACGTATTCGACCAGGTGGCGGTCGGGGCTGGTTCCGGAGAACCACAGGCCGGCCAGGGCGATCTGGTCGCGGAAGGCGTTGTTGACCTCGTAGCGGTGACGGTGACGTTCGGACGCCGAGTTTTCGCCGTACAGTTCGGCGACGAGGGACCCCTCGGCGAGGGTAGCCGGGTAGAGGCCGAGGCGCATGGTGCCGCCGAGGTCGCCGCCGGCGATGATCTCGACCTGCTCTTCCATGGTCGCGATGACCGGAAACTCGGTTTCCGGGTCGAACTCGCTCGAGGATGCTCCGGGCAGGTTGGCCTTGTTGCGGGCGTATTCGATGACCATGCACTGCAGGCCGAGGCACAGTCCGAGCACCGGGATGCCGTTTTCGCGGGCGAACTTGAGGGCGCCGAGCTTGCCCTCGATGCCGCGGATGCCGAAGCCGCCCGGCACGCAGATGCCGTCGAGTTCGCCGAGCAGGCGGGCCGCTCCCTCGTCGGTTTCGCAATCGTCGGAGCCGATCCAGACGATCTTGACCTTGCTCTGGTTGGCGAATCCGCCGGCTCGCAGCGCCTCGGTAACCGAGAGGTAGGCATCCGGGAGGTCGATGTATTTGCCGACCAGACCGATCGTGACCTCGTGCTTGGGGTGGCGTACGGCTTCGAGCAGGTTCTCCCAGCCGGACCAGTCGACGACGTCGGCCACGAGGCCGAGGGCGTTGACGATGTATTTGTCGAGACCCTGGTCGTGCAGCATGGTCGGGATCTCGTAAATCGACGCAACGTCGACGGCGTTGACGACGGCGTCTTCGTCGACGTCGCACATGAGCGCGATCTTGCGCTTGTTTGACTCAGAGACCGGCCGGTCGCTGCGCAGCACGAGGGCGTCGGGCTGAATACCGATCGAGCGCAGAGTCGCGACGGAGTGCTGAGTGGGCTTGGTCTTCTGCTCGCCGGCCGCGCCGAGGAACGGCACGAGCGAAACGTGCACGAAGAAAACGTTGCCGCGGCCGAGTTCGTGGCGCACCTGGCGGGCGGCCTCGAGGAACGGCTGGCTTTCGATGTCACCGACGGTGCCGCCGACCTCGGTGATGATCACGTCGGGGCGCACATCGTCACTGGCCTGCAGGCGCATGCGACGCTTGATCTCGTCGGTGATGTGCGGGATGACCTGCACGGTGTCGCCGAGATATTCGCCGCGGCGTTCCTTGGCGATGACCTGCGAGTAGATCTGCCCGGTCGTCACGTTGGCCGACTGGCCGAGGTTGATGTCGAGAAAACGTTCGTAGTGCCCGATATCGAGGTCGGTCTCCGCGCCGTCGTCGGTCACGAAGACCTCGCCGTGCTGGAACGGGTTCATCGTTCCCGGGTCGACGTTGAGATAGGGGTCAAGCTTCTGCATGACGACCCGCAGGCCGCGTGCAGTGAGAAGGTTTCCGAGGCTGGCCGCCGTCAAGCCCTTACCGAGCGAGGAGACCACACCCCCGGTCACGAAGATGTGCTTGGTCGTGCCGTCTGATCTATCCGTAAGTATATTTTCCACCACGGGCTTCAATGCTATCACCTGAATTTCGCCGATCACTTTGGCTTCGCGAGGTCGAGCAGTTCGCGGGCATGTTCGAGGCCGCTCTTCGAGTCGGGCAGCCCCGAGAGCAGGCGCGCCATTTCGGCGGCCCGGTCGTCGCCGCGCAGCTGGCGCACGCTCGAGGCGGTGACGGATCCGTCACTGTCCTTGACCACACTGAGGTGGTTACCGGCGAACGCTGCGACCTGGGCGAGGTGGGTGACCACGATCACCTGGGCGGTTTCGGCCAGTCGAGCCAGCCGGCGTCCGATTTCAATGGCGGCGGCCCCGCCCACGCCGGCATCGATCTCGTCGAAGACGAAGGTGGGTACCGGGTCGGTCGCGTTGATGACGACCTCGATGGCGAGCATGACCCGCGACAATTCGCCACCGGATGCCCCGCGCGCCAACGCCCGGGGTTCGGCGCCCGCGTGCGGCTGCAGCAGCAGGCGTACGAGGTCGCTGCCGGTGATCGTGAACTCGGGGCCAGGTTCCACCTCCACGAGTAGCACGGCGTCCGGCATCGCCAGCGCGCCGAGTTCTGAGGTCACCCGGGCGCCGAGCTGCACGGCTGCCGCCAGGCGCAACGCGGTGAGGGCGGCGGCGAGGTCGGTGACCAGCGTGTGGTCAGCATCCGCTTCGGCGCTGAGCTCATCGATTCTCTCGGAGTCGGAGTCGAGCTCGAGCAGCCGCGTGCTGCCGGTGTCCAGAAATTCGATGGCTTCCTCGAGACCGCCTGGGTACTTGCGGGCGAGGATTCCCAGTTCGCCGCGGCGTTCCTGCACGATTTCGAGTTCGCGGGCACCGTCGGCGTCGAGGCCGTCCAGATACCTGGCCAGTTCGGCGGCGATGTCGGCGACGACGAAACCGACGTTGGCGATCGCCGCGACCAACGACGGCAGGGCGACGTCGTGCGGCGCGACCCGGTCGAGGGCGCGCCTGGCGGTTTCGAGCAGGGCAACGACGTCGGGCAGGTCGTCGGGGTTGTCTTCGGCGGAGATGAGCTGACGGGCCTGCTCGCCGGCCAGGCGCAGCTCTTCGAGGTTGCCGAGGCGTTCAGCACGCTCGGCCAGCTCGGCGTCCTCTCCGCGCTGCGGGGCGACCGTTTCGATCTCGGCCAGTGCAGCGCGCAGGTCGTCGGCCTCGCGAGCACGCAGGTCGCGCTCCGTGACCAGCCGATCGAGATCCTGTTGATTGGCCTGCCAGCGGTGGAAGGCGTGCTGGTAGTCGCCGAGAACGGCGGCGAGATCGGGCCCGGCGAAGCGGTCGAGGGCGTCGCGCTGGGCGGCGGCGGAGCGCAGGCGCACCTGATCACTCTGGCCGTGCACCACGACGAGGTCGTTGCGCAGGTCACCGAGTACGCTCGCCGGAGCGCCACGGCCGCCGACCATCGCGCGACTGCGCCCTTCGCTCGAGACCGATCGCCCGAGGATCAGTTCCGGCCCGTCGAGGTCTCCCCCGGCGTCGCGCACACGGTCGGCCACGGCGCTGGCCGGGTCGATGACCCAACGGCCCTGCACGAAACTTTGCGGCTGACCCTGGCGCACGGTGCCGGCATCCGCTCGATCGCCGAGCAGCAGCCCGAGGGCGGTGACCACCATGGTCTTGCCGGCGCCGGTTTCGCCGGTGACGGCGGTGAAGCCGGGGCCGAGCGGTAGCGTGGCCTCGGCGATGACGCCGAGGTCGCGGATGAACAGCTCGTCGATCACTCGCGGCCGACCGGGCCGCGCCAGCCGGTGACCGGCAGGTCGAACTTGTTGACCAGGCGGTCGGTGAATGGCCCGATGTGCAGGCGGGCCAGCCGCACCGGAACAGTGGAACGGCGCACGATCACGCGGGCGCCGGTTGGGAGGTCCTGGGTGCGGCGTCCGTCGGCGCAGAGCACGGCGCGGGCGCCGGTACGGGAGAGTACTTCAACGGCAAGGGACGACTCCGGGCCGACCACAAGCGGCCGCGCGAACAGGGCGTGGGCGCTGAGCGGCACCAGCAGCAGCGCTTCGACGCCGGGCCAGACGATCGGGCCGCCGGCCGAGAACGAGTAGGCGGTTGAGCCGGTCGGGGTCGAGAGCACGACGCCGTCGCAGCCGAACGACGACAGCGGACGACCGTCAACCTCGACGACGACCTCGATCATGCGTTCGCGGCTGGCTTTTTCGACGGTGACCTCGTTGAGCGCCCAGGTTTCGTAGACGACCTCGTCGGCGACCTTGACCCGCACCGAGAGGGCGAGGCGTTCCTCGACCTCGTAGTCGCCCTTGAGTGCTCGACGCACGGCCTCGCCGAGGTCGTCACGCTCGCTCTCGGCGAGAAAACCCACGTGGCCAAGGTTGATACCGAGCAGCGGTGCCGAGCAGCCGCGCACGAGTTCGGCCGATCGCAGGATGGTGCCGTCGCCGCCGAGCACGATGACCAGCTCGAGTTCGTCGGTTTTTACGGTTTCCCCGAGAATGGCAATGTGGCCGTTCAGTTCGGGCGATGAAGCGAGCAGGTCGGCCCGCTCATCGAGCGCGAGCACGGGCACGGCGCCGGCAGCGATGAGCTGCTCGCAGACCGTCGCGGCGGCCTCGAGCGAGTCGGCCCGGCCGGTGTGCGCCACAATCAGAAAATACCGCGGGGTGTCACTCATCTCGTCACGCTCCCACCACGGAATCGACCCGGTCCATCCATTCTGTCGGATTTGTGCCGGCCGTGGCGCTCATCCAGCACAGATACTCGTGATTTCCGGCCGCCCCAATGATGGGTGAGGCGATGACGCCGCAGGTCTTCAGGCCCAGGTCCCAGCCGGCCCAGAGCACGCCGGCCACCGAGTCGCTGCGCAGGCCCCTATCGTGCACGATGCCCTCGCGAATGCCGCCGCGACCCACCTCGAACTGCGGCTTGATCAGCAGCACGAAGTCGGCGCCGGGTGCGGCCGTGGCCACGAGGGCCGGCAACACGGTGGTCAGTGAGATAAACGACAGGTCGGCCACGACGAGGTCGGGCCGTTCCGCGATTCCGGATGCCCCGGCGAGCGTTTCCGGGGTCGCATAGCGGATGTTGTACCCCTCGACCAACAACAGCCGCGGCTCGATCTTCAGTTGCGCTGCCAGCTGGCCGTGGCCGACATCGGCGGCGATCACCTGAGCTGCGCCGCGTTCGAGCAGTACCTGGCTGAACCCACCGGTGCTCGCTCCGGCGTCGAGAGCCGTGCGGCCGCTGACGTCGAGGTTGAAGGCGTCGAGAGCTGCATTGAGTTTGTGGGCGCCCCGGCTGACGTAGTGGTCGGTCGCGGCCACCTCGAGAACAGCGTCCGCGTCTACTTTGGTGCTGGCCTTCACGACCGGCACTCCGTTGACCGTGACGAGGCCGTCGGCGATGAGTTTGGCAGCGACCGTTCGGGACCGAACCAGGCCACGATCGGCGAGGGCGGCGTCGAGGCGGGAGGCGGGCATCCGTTCTGGCGGGCCGTCAAACGGGGCGGTATCGGTCGGGTCAGCGTCGTTCACGTGCTCGGGCATAAATGGGTCTGTTTCATGGTCTCGGCGAAAATTCGGCACGGAGGCGTCGGTCACGCCTGGCCCGCCTGGTCGGTGTCGGCGTTCTCGAGTTGTTCGCGCAGCTGCTCGTGCAGCTGCCCAAAGGCCTCAGCGCGCGCTTCGAGCGGCTGGGTCTCGATGTCGACGAGTTGCGCCGCGAGATCGACCGATTCTGGTTCGGGGTTCACAGCTCTAGGCTACTGCTCGAGATACAGTCGCTCCGGAACGTTGAGGCCGTAAATCGCCCGCCCGGATCGGTAGATCGCGGCGCAGGCCGCGCGCAGCAGGTTGACCCCGCCGTCGCCTGCCTTGAGAATTTGCACGTCGTTGCCATGCACCCGCACGCTGGCCCCGTTCACCGTCGCGGTCGAACCGTCCTTGGAGAACACCGTTTCCGGGTACGGCTCGTGCAGTTGCTGCAGGTTTTCGATGATGAACGCCGGCCGCGACTCCTTGTCGGCGGCGAGGGCTTGTTTGGCCCGGTCGATGCCGGTGAGCACGAGTACGGCGGGGATGCCGGCCCGGTTGGCACCGAGAATGTCGGTGTCGAGCCGGTCGCCGATGAAGAGCGCGTTCTTCGCGTTGAACCGCCGAGTCGCCTCCAGAAAGATGGCCGCTTCGGGTTTGCCTGCCACGAGCGGCAGCCGGCCCACAGCCGTGTGCACGGCGGAAACAAGCGTTCCGTTGCCGGGAGCGATGCCGCGGGCCACCGGAATGGTCCAGTCGGTGTTGGTCGCGATCCACGGAATTCCGGTGCCCACGCCGTCGGCATTCAATGCGAACGCCGCTTCGGCCAGGTGCACCCAGCCGACGTCGGGTGAGAAACCCTGGATGACGGCGGCCGGCTTGTCGTCGGCCGAGCGCGTCACGACGAAACCGCCCTTGACCACCTCATCGACCAGACCGTCGCCACCCACCACGAGGATGCTCGAGCCGGGTGCCACCTGCTCAGCGAGCAGCCGCACGGCTGCCTGGGGAGAGGTGACGACATCCCCTGCGGCCACGCTCAGCCCGAGTTGGGTGAGGTGGTCGGCAACCGACTGGTCGGTACGCGAGGCATTGTTGGTGATGTAGCCCACGCGCATCGTGTCAGCGGCACGGTTCAGGCTTTCAACGGCGAACGGAATCGCCGCCGGACCCGCATAAACCACACCGTCCAGATCGGCCAGCAGCACGTCAACGCCATCGAGTGGCGTCGCCGACTCAGGCTTTCGGCGATGCAGCATCCGGCTCCGTTTCGTCATCCTGCGAAACGGATGCCGCAGCGTCGTCCTCGGCGTTCGTCTGGTCGTCGGCGTCGTCAACCTCAACGGCAGACGCTGGATCAACGGCCGTCGCCGGAGCATCGCCGAGGCCGGCCGCGGCAACTGCACGAGCAGCCTCGCCGGCGTCGACCGATTCGTCATCGTCGTCATCATCGCCGGCGTCAGCCGCAAAGTCGGCGAGGGCGTCATCGTCGTCCTCTTCCATCTCTTCGATTTCGATGGTTTCGTCATCGTCACCGGAGGCACCGAGGGCGGCGTCAGCGCGAGAGGCCCGTTCGAGCCACTCGTCAGCTTCGTCCTCGCGGCCGAGTTCGCTCAGAACCTCTGCGTAGGCGGCGAACAGCTCGGGGCTGTAGGAGAAGGCCGTGTTGGGGTTGAGCTGGGGAATTTCGAGTTCAACGAGCGCGGCATCCGTTTCACCGAGGTCGAGGCGTGCCCCCGACATGGCGATGGCCAGACCAACCTGTACGGACGGGGACAGCGTGCTGCGGTCGACCGAGCGACCAAGTTCGAGAGCCCGGTCGGGACGGCCCACGCCACGTTCGCTGTCGACCATGAGGGGCAGCTGGTCGTTCGAGCCGGAAATGCGACGGTAGGTGCGCAGTTCGCGCAGGGCCAGGGCGAAGTCGCCGGTGGCATAAGCGGTGATCGCGAGGCTCTCGCGCACAACTCCAATGCGGCCGGCCCTGCGGGCGGCGCTCATCACGTGCTGGTGGGCGAGCTGCGGGTTCTCGTCGATGACGCGTGCCGCCATGGCCAGGTGGCGGCCAACGGTCTCGGCGTTCTCCTTGGTCAGGGTCTTCAGCTCGTTCCGCGCGATGCGGTCGAGGTCGTTGGCCGTGATGTCGTCGGGAAGCTCGGGGTCATCGTGACGGGGACGCACCGAACGCAGCTCACGCTGCATGCGCTGCTCTTCGGTCATCTCCTCTTCGACGACGCGGGCATCGCGGTCGTTACGGGCCGGAGCGCCGTCGCGGGTCCACAGCTTCTTGCCGGCGTCGACGCGCGGGGCACCGGCACGGTTCGGTGAACCGCCGCGCTGGGTCCACGGCTTGCTGTCGTTGTCGCTGCGCGGTCGGTCGTTGCTCGGCCGATCGCTGCGGTCGGGCCGTGCGCCATCCTTGGCCCACGGCTTACGGTCCCCGCCCTGGGCAAGGCGATCAGAGTTGCCCCGGTATGGAGCACGATCGTTGGAGCCGGACGGACGATCAGAGTTGCCACGGTACGAAGGACGCTCACCCTGGGCAGGGCGGTCAGAGCTACCCCGATACGGAGGACGCTCGCCCTGCGCCGGGCGGTCAGAGCTACCCCGATACGGAGGACGCTCGCCCTGCGCCGGGCGGTCAGAGTTGCCACGGTAGGGAGCACGCTCGCCCTGCGCCGGGCGGTCAGAGTTGCCACGGTAGGGAGCACGCTCGTTGCCGCCGGAGGGTCGGTCAGAGTTGCCACGGTACGGGGCACGGTCACCCTGGGCAGGACGATCCGAGTTACCCCGATACGGCGCACGGTCGTTTCCACCAGACGCACGATCAGAATTACCCCGATACGGAGGACGCTCGCCTTGCGCGGGCCGATCCGAATTGCCTCGATACGGAGCGCGGTCATTGCCGCCGGAAGGTCGATCAGAGTTTCCCCGGTACGGAGCACGCTCGCCCTGAGCCGGACGATCCGAATTGCCACGGTACGGTGCGCGGTCATTGCCGCCGGAAGGTCGATCAGAGTTTCCCCGGTACGGAGTACGCTCGCCCTGAGCCGGACGATCCGAATTGCCACGGTACGGAGCCCGGTCATTGCCGCCATAGGCGGGCCGATCAGAGTTACCGCGATACGGCGGCCGTTCTCCACCCTGCTGGGGGCGGTCGGAGTTGCCACGGTAGGGAGGCTTGGCACCATCACGGCCACCGGAAGGTCGCTCGTTCGAGGGTCGGCCACTCTGGTTCGAACGACGGTCATCCTGACCGTTGTTACGGGAATCGCCGTCGCGGGGTCCTGAAGGGCTCACTTGTATCTCCTGTGTAATTAGTCCGGCATTTCGACAGACAGGCCAAGCCTAATCCCTAGCGCAAAACCCCGCTGAGAACCTACCCATCAAGATGCAACGCCATTCCGCCAGACGCCCGCTCTTACCGCGGCTGGAGCACGTCGCAGCTCGCACAGCGTCTACGTTGTGGGCGGGGTGTCGGGGTAT
>NZ_PJJR01000045.1:0-153097 GCF_002929595.1 Cryobacterium sp. N19
TCGACTGTGGGACGACCTGCCCAGCCTCGACCTCACCCACACGGTAACAACGGAAGTGGCCGAGAGTGGCACGATCCACGTTAATTTCGCACGATAGGACGTACTCATGACGATCGAACGCCGACTCGCCCGCGCCGGGTTCACCCTGACCCGCGACTACCCCGTTCCTCTCAAGCGCGTCTGGGACGCGTTCGCCGAAGAGGACCAGAAGCGGGGCTGGTACGGCGCCGGCGACACCATTGAGCCCGGTGAGTGGGCGTTAGACTTTCGCGTCGGCGGACGCGACGTCGACGAGGGGACATTTCACGACGGTCTGGTCTCGCGGTACGAGGCCACGTACACCAACATCGTCAAGCACGTCCGCATCATCACGACCTACAACATGTGGCTCGACGGGGTCCACATGTCGACGTCGGTGGCGTCGTTGGAGTTCGAGACGCTCAACGCGGGCACCCGGTTCACGCACGTCGAGCACGGCGTCTTCTTCGACCAGTTCTGGGCCGATGGGCCGGGCCGAAAGGAAGTCACCCGGGGCCTGCTCGAGGCTCTGGGCAACTACCTCGCTGACGCACCTCACGCACTCAGAACCGGCGTTCCGGCTGCGCACACGATCCCCTTGGAAAGCCGTCGGCGCTTGACCAAAATGGAGGAGTCACTAGAGGTCCTAGTGACTCACAAATCAACCACCACCGCGGCGGCAACCACCTTTTCGCCGGTAAACCGGTCTACGTCCAGCGTCGGGAGCTCGACGAGCCGCACGCTGAAGGCCAGCTGCGGGTGCGCGCGCTCGGCCCCGAGCTGGTCTGACTCGCGCACGATCACGAGCCGTGGCGAACACGCATTGTCTGAGGCATCATGCCAGCGCTCTACGTGCCTCCCGGGTTCCGCGCCCATCACTCTTGGTTTCATCGATAAGGTTCCTCATGACATTTCATTCGACGACCTAACGAGCTGTCCCCGATCGTAAGGACCGATACAGCGCGCGTGGGACCTGATGAAAGCTCTTGTTTGATTGCTTTTAAACACGGAGACTTCCCGCTTCCAGACTAGAAACCAAAGGGTCTCTTCACAGGCGATGACCGCCTGCTGGCACTCCCGGCCGTTCCCACTTTCGTAAAGTCCTGCAATCTCGGATGTCGCGTTCTCGCAGGAGAGGGAAGCACTACGCCTGGAACCAACCTTCGGCATGAGCGTGTGGTGGCGCCACCACGCAGACCACCACATGCGGATGCTCCTGTCCCCGGAAGGACCGTTCGCGACCTCTCGGAACCGGAAGAGCGACGGTAACCCGCTCCCGCCCGCCCATCACTTCCGCCGGCATGTTCGCCAGCGTCCGCACGCTGGTCAGCTGATTTAATGACTTCCTACTGAACGATTTCAAGTCGCTAGAGCGGTGGCAAACCGAGGGCGCGCACTTCGACCGCCGCGTAGCGGGCTTCAACGAAGCGTGCAGCAATCTCGATCGCGCGATCTTCGCTTGCGACGTCGATGATGTAGTACCCGCCCACCCATTCGGTGGTTTCCGCGAATGGTCCGTTGGTTACAGAAAGACCGCCGTTAGTGCGAACCACTTTCGCGCCGGGGACTTCCAGCTCGTGCGTGTCGATCAACTCGCCGGTGGTTGAGAGCTCGCCGATAACTGCGCCGTGGGCGGCTTCGAACTCAGCGAGGGCTTCGCTTTGGATGGCAAGTTCGCTGGCTGCACTCGCGTGGATCAGAATCATGTACTTCAATGGGAACTCCTTCAGTGATGTGTTTCTTACTGCGACGTATAGCGAAAGACTATGAGGACACCGCGTTTTGACGCGTTGTCCTGAGGTGCTCATCCCGTACGTCGAATTCACACAACGACAAGCAAAGGACCGACTTATGGAATACATGCTATTCATCTGCACAGACTCGACGGCGCCGACGACCGAACCGACTGTCCACACCATCGAGGAATGGGTAGCCGAAACCACTGATGGGGGCACCAGGCGTCACGGCGACCGTCTGCGCCCGGCGAATGATGCGACCACGGTAAAACTGCGTGGTGGGCGGCTCAGCGTCACTGCTGGGCCGTTCGCTGAAACGACGGAGTGGATCGCTGGATATGACGTGATCGAGTGCGGCGACCTCGACGCGGCGATTGAGATCGCGGCGAGGCATCCGATGGCCCAGCTCGGTCAGATCGAGATCAGGCCGATGTGGCCGATCGAGTAGCGGATGCTATCGCGCGTGCCTCTGCCGAGGAAACTGCGCGCATCATCTCCACTGTGATTCGAATGACCGGCGACTTCGCCCTTGCCGAGGATTGTGCACAGGATGCGTTTGTAAGGGCGTTCTCTGACTGGCGCAAAGGTGGTATTCCGGACAATCCTGGCGCGTGGCTGACCACGGTGGCCAAGAGGCGGGCGATCGACCTGCTTCGGCATGCGGGCGCGGAAGATCGCGCGCTTCGGCGGGTTGCCGTCGAAGAGTACGAACCGGTCGAGCCCGATCCGGACATTAGTGGAGATTTCGATGATCGTCTTCGTCTCATTTTCACCTGCTGCCACCCCGCACTTCCGATGGATGCCCGCGTTGCCTTGACGCTGCGAACGGTAGCGGGCCTCACTCCCGCGCAGATCGCGCGTGCCTTTCTCGTGACCGAACCGGCGATGGAAAAAAGACTGGTGCGTGCCAGGGCAAAGATCAAGCACGCCGGTATCCCCTACCGTGTGCCACCGCCCCACCTCATGCCGGAACGGCGCGACGGTGTGCTGGCGGTGCTGTACTTGTTGTTCACCGAGGGATACTCCGCTACCGGCGGGGCGGTTCTCATCCGAGTTCCTCTCCTTCGTGAAGCAATCCGGCTCACCCGGCTGCTCGTTGAGCTGATGCCCGACGACGATGAAGTTCGCGCGCTCCTTGCCCTGATGCTGCTGCATCACGCGCGTACCGCAGCTCGCACCGACGCTGTCGGAGATATCGTCACCCTCGAAGAGCAAGACAGATCGTTGTGGGACCGGGATGCCATCACCGAGGCCCTCACCATCCTTCGGTCGCTTGTACCGCGCGCAGGCCGGTATGGGCTGCAGGCCCGCATTGCCGCCTGCCACCTCGAGGCTCCGGATGCTGCAAGCACTAACTTCGCGCGCATCGCTGAACTGTACGACGCTCTCGCCGTCATCGATGCCTCACCGATCGTGGAACTCAATCGCGCGGTCGCGGTGGCCATGTCCCAGGGACCAGTAGTCGGCCTAGCCCTTATCGACGCGCTCGTAACCACTCGGGGTATGGACGACTACTACCTACTCCCGGCGACACGCGCCGATCTGTTGCGCAGGATGGGTCGAAGGACCGAAGCCGCAACCGAATACGAGAAAGCACTTCAACTGGCCCCATCAGAGGCCGAGAAACGCTACCTGGGCAAACGCCTGGCAGAAACGAGACGCTGATGCGCATCACCCTGACCGACGGGCGAACACTAGACGTTCACGACAGCACCAACGGAGTTCACGCTGCCCAAACCGTTGTCTGGCACCACGGCTCGCCACAAACCGGAGCAGCCCTCGAACCGCACCTGCGAGCCGCGGCGCTGCGCGGCATCCGCTGGATCTCATACGCACGACCAAGCTACGGAGACTCGACAACTCAACCCGGTCGCACCGTCATTAACGCCGCAGCCGACGTCGAGCAACTCATCAATGCGATGGGCATCGACCAGATCGCCGTCATGGGCGCTTCCGGGGGCGCACCACACGCCCTCGCCTGCGCCGCGATTCCGGGTGACCGGGTGTGGGCTGTAGCAACGTTCGCGAGTCTCGCGCCCTTCACGACAGACTTCAACTGGTTCGTCGGAATGGCCGGCGGTGGGCCGTCCCTGCGCGCGGCGCAACACGGAGAAGATGCCCGCGTAATCTACGAACGAACTTCCAACTTCGATGAAGAAAGTTTCAATTCGCGAGACTACGCCGCGCTGAAATCGGAGTGGACATCACTCAACGCAGACGCGGGGACCGCGACGGCAGCTGGCCCCGAGGGGCTGATCGCTGACGACCTTGCCTTCGTGAAACCATGGGGCGTTGATCTGTCACGCGTCCGGATACCCGTACTCCTCGCACACGGTGGCGACGACCGCATCGTCCCTCCCTCCCACTCCCAGTGGCTCCTCGAGCACCTCCCCAACGCCGAACTCTGGACCCGACCACGAGACGGCCACGTCTCAATTCTGAACGCAAGCACTTTGGCCATGGACTGGTTACGGCAACAGGCCGAAATGCACTGAGGTGCCCCCTTGCGCCCACCCGTACGCGCGCGGGACTGACCGGCGCATACGAGCTCGCGGATAAGACCGGTGCAGGAAGTTATGGCATCGTCAACGACGCCGGCATCCTCTGGCAAGTCGACGCTGACCCCATCATTTTGTGCATCCTTACTCGAACCAACAACCAGCACGCGGAAGGTAACAACGAAGTGATAGCCGAGAAACCGCGACTCACACGCACTATCCAATTCGTGCTCGCTTGGGCGGTCGGAGTAGTTGGAACCATTACCACAGCCATTTCCTTGATCCCTTCGGTGGCCGTCATCGCCTCAGTAAGTGGCGTATCTTCCCTTGGATTCGCCGCTCCCCTACTGGTCGTGTCCATGATGTATCTCTCCGTTCCCATCCTCATCGCGTTGGCCATCGCGAATACCGGCCGCCGATGGCGGCTCTGGCTGACCATCGCAATAGCGGTCATCGTCTTGCTCCTAGTCGCCCGCTTCGCAGTGGGTTCGCTCGGTGTCTACTGGATTTCGTTTTGAGTCGCGGAGAGCTGTATGCCGCGCGACGTAGTCGCTGGCGCGCACCTCGACGGCGCTGATGTAGCCGGTGTCGTGGGCGGTGCGTATCTTCGCCCATCCGGCCCGGCGAATCAGTCCCTTGACTTCGGTGGTCGTCGCGGGAGAGTGTTCGGACATTGCGCCGGTCGGCGACCCATACGGGTACAGGTTGCCCATCACGACGTTCCGGGCGCCCATGGCGGATGCGGCGGCGATGGCCGCATCGAAGATGGGCGGCCATTGTGCGGCCCAGTCGGTGTATGGCGGATTCGTGCAGACAAAGATGGTCGAGGCATCCGTTGCAGCTTGCACAAAGGTGGCCGGATCACTGGCATCCAGTACCAGGGTGGTAGGGCCGACGGCGGTAGAGCCTGAGCGGGTCGCGATGGTCACCGTGTAGCCGCGCGCCGCGAGGCGTTCGGCGAGCGGACAGCCGATCAGGCCCGCTCCAACAACGAGGTGCTTGTTCATGGGTCCATTCGCTTCGTCGTCCCTGGCTTCACCTTGGAAGATTCGTCTATAAAATCCGATCGCATTGGCGGCGAGACTTTCGCGCACGTCGCCTGGGCGCTTGCGGACCTCTCGCGACAAATCACTCGTCTCGTAGTGGGTTCGGTTGACGGGCACTTCTGCTTCGGCGGACTTTTATACAGGTACGGCCGTCGGGAATAGTCGACGTCGGTATGAGGACCTGACAGTCTGGGGGCGTGATCACGCTACTATCTGCACCGTCCAACCTGGGGCTTCGACCTCCCGAGCCGGGAAGCGTGCCGGGCACGTCCAAGGCGCCTGAGGCACTTCGAGAAGCGGGTCTGTTCCGTCGTTTGAGAGTAGACGGCGCTGTCGACGGAGGAGCTGTCCTTCCCGGTCGGTACGTCGATGACGACATCACTCGCGCCGCCGGCCACGTGCGAAACGAAGCTCAGTTGATCTCCCACGCGCGTCGCCTCGCGCGCCGGATCGCTGGAGTCATCGCCAACGGCCGGGCACCGCTGGTGATCGGAGGTGACTGCAGCCTTCTCGTGGCGGCTGGGCTCGCGCTCCAGAACAACGCGGGCCTCGTTCACATCGATGGGCACACAGACTTCCGTCATCCCGGAAACTCGGATCAGTGCGCCAGCGTCGCCGGAGAGGATCTCGCCGCGGCCGTTGGTCTGCACTGGCCGGCAGTCGCCAACATCGACGGCCGCAAACCGTACTTCTCGCCCGCCAACACCGTTCACATTGGATGCCGCGAGGACGACCAACATGTCGACGAGGTCCGACGCTTCCTCGGCCTCGTCCTACCCGCCCGCCGATCGAACGAGATCGGAATGACCGAGACGGCGAGAGCCGCTCGAACCACCATTGGGAGCGCCGGCTACTGGCTGCACCTCGATGTCGACGTGCTCGACCCCATCTTCATGCCGGCCGTTGACAGCCCCGATCCTGGCGGGCTCAACCCGGAACAACTCGTCGAACTCCTTAAGGCGCTCGCCCCCGGAGCGATCGGAGGCCAAGTCACAGTATTCGATCCCGATCTTGATCCCAACGGACGCTACGCCACGCTTTTGGCCGAAATCATCGCAGTGGGCATGGCTGACCTGGGGCATCAAGTGAAGCGATGAAGGTTCGGCTTACGGGGTCGCCGAGACAGATATTGAACGCCTGCATGGGCGCCACGGTCGCCTTATCGCTCTCGGCTGTCGTTCGGCCGTTTGGTAAGACTTTACTGCAGAGGAACCACGGGTGGTGTGCCTCGTTCATTCCATTTATGCGGTGCTGGCTCCTCAGATCGTGAGCTGGCTGAGCAAGTCTTGAGCGTTGTCGGAAATGATCAGCGAGTCCCGGTAGGTCCTCCGGAGAAATCCTGCGTCCACGCCGGCATCGATCGTCGCGATGAGGGGACCCCAGAAGCCATCGATGTTGTACAGAGCGACTGGTTTGTTGTGGATTCCTAGCTGCTGCCAGGTCCAGACCTCGAAGAATTCCTCCAGGGTCTCGGTCCCGCCCGGAAGAGCGATGAAGGCGTCGGACAACTCTGCCATGTGGGCTTTGCGCTCTGCATGGACTCAACGATTTCCAGTCGGGTGAGGCCCGGATGGGCCAATTCTCGGTCGACGAGAGAGCCCGGCATAACGCCGATGACGGAACCACCGTGGCTGACGGCCTCGATCGCGATGACGCCCATCAAGCCAACATTGCCGCCGCCATAAACGATCCCGATTCCGGCTCAGCCAACGTGCGAGCGAGCCGGGCTGCACCTTCAGCAGACACTGGGCGGTGACCAGACGCGGATCCAGTGAAGATTGCGACCTGCATTAGGCAGCCAGAGCGGGAAACACGAATTCAAGGAGCAGCGGCGCGAGTGGAAAGTCCAGTTCGGTCGTGACGGTGGGATCTACCCATCTCAGCTCAACAATTTCCGCCGACGCTACCGGCGCTATGACGACATCGCTACGATGATTGGTCGCGTCGACGATTGTGTCCAACTCGTTTGCGGCGGCGGCAGTCCAGCTGCCCAGCAGGGCGAGGTCTTCCTTCGCGACCGTTACGCCCAGCTCCTCATAAACTTCCCGGAGAGCGGCCGCACCGGAAGTTTCCCCGGGCTCGGATTTGCCACCGGGCAGCATGAAAAAACTTGTACCACGCTTACGGACGGTGAGTATCCTGCCGGCGCCGTCGCGAAAGCACACCGCAGCGACAATGAGCGTTTGAGTAATCATCCCGTCAAGCTATCAATCCTCTACCCTCAAGGCGCGCCCCGCAGAGGGTTCCCTTGTGACACAATTCCAGCTTCTTGAAGCGGTGGCCGGTTTCGTGCCCGAACTGCGTCGCTCACCGTCCGTGAAATGAAATTTGGGATTAAGAGTGTGGCGCTAGCCGACCCAGAAGTAGTCGGATTTCGAGCCGTCCTTTGCCCCGGTTGGCGCCTTTCCCGTGACGCCTCCCATTCGATCTGTAATCCTGCTCGAAATGACTTGCCCAGCTTAGTGATAGCTCCGTCCGCACTCAGTCCGGAACCGTCGGGCACTACGAGCACAGATCTTGCGTTTCAGGACAACGAGACTTGGTCTCACACGTTTAATGGATGTGCTCTGGCCTCGCGCCCAGTCCGACGAATCGCCCGGTAAGCCGGGCGGAGGAAGGGTGGTCCCGGAGGAGTTGTAGCGGTAGTGGCAACGGGGTCCCGGGCGCGTGCGTGGATAGCAGCGGTTCCTGTAGTCGGCGTTGAACCATCTGAGTGATGCGCGCCGGCCAGGATCGCCGACGCTGTACGCGACGGAGGTCGGCGCGGCTGGGCGTTCCGCTGCGCAGCCCGGGTCCTAGGATGCGAGCGGTCGCGACGGCATCCTGAATCGCGAGGTTGATGCCGACGCCACCGGCCGGCGACATAGCGTGAGCTGCGTCCCCTATGCAGAGGAGCCCATCGACACTCCAGTGGCGCAGGCGTTCTAGCCGTACGTTCAGCACTTGCACGTCGGCGGCGGAGATGGCTGCAACGGCTTCCTGCATCCTCGGGGCGATGAAAGCTATGCGCTGTTTCATCTGAGCGATGTCGTCTTCCGAGCCGTTCCAGCTGCCGGCCGGGATCACATGAGCGATCTGGAAGAAATCGTCACGGTCGATAGTGATGATCATTCCGGCGCCCGCTTGGATGAACGGGTAATGCTCATCGGGCCGCTTCGACAGTCGAAACCAGAGCACATCCATTGCCGCCGCGACACCGACCGGAGTTAGACCGGCCTGGGCACGGACAACCGAGTCACGACCGGAGGCGTCGATGACGAGGCGACCACGGACACTCACGTCGCCGTCGGGCGCAGTGCCGGTGACCCCGACGATCCGACCTTCCTCGCTGGATAATGCGTCGATACGAGTCGATCGGAGAAGGCGGAACCCAGGATGCCTCGAGCACGCGTCAGCGAGCAGGTCGAGGAAGTCCCACTGCGGCATGAACGTCATGGTTTTGCGGCGGGTGGGAAGATGACTGAAGTCGGCCAGCACGAGCTCGGTACTGTACCAGCTGAGAGTCACGCGTTCCATGTCGGAGTGAGGTCGGGCGAGGAACTCGTTGAGAAGACCGAGTTCCTCGAGTAGTTCCTGGGTGGACGGGTGAATCGTGTCACCGCGAAAGTCGCGGAGGAAGTCTGCGTGCTTCTCAATCACAGTGACCTTCACACCATTACGGAGCAGCAATAGTGCCGTCGTCATTCCGGCTGGACCGCCGCCGACAATCACACAGTCGGTCTCGAAATTTTTATTCATGCGTACAGAATCCTCCTCAACATGCAATCATGCGAGTGTGGTCAATAACGTACGCGGACGACCCCTCGGTGGAGCCTTCGCCAGAAAACGCCTGCTCGATGCCGCACAGCGCCACTTTGAGGTCGGCGACCTGACCGAGATCTCTTCCCGTAACCTGGCGAATGAAGTCGGCGTCAGCCATACTCTGGTCAATTATTATTTCGGGTCAAGGGATGACCTCATTGCGGCGGCCGTTTCGTTGCGCGTAGCCCCTCACCACGTGATCGCCGCGGCAATAATGCCCGACGGGAAAATTGATCTCGCACGCCTCGCGCGCGGGCTGATAGCTGTATGGGAGCATCCTGAGCAAGGCGAGCAGCTCACCAGGTTCGCCCGCCAACTCATCGCTGGTGGCCCACACGCACAAGCGCTGTCGTCATACCTCCAGCACACCGTATTTGAAACGCTGACGGCGGAATTCGGCCAGCAGCGCGCCCGTCGCATAGCCACAGCGCTCATCGGTGTGATCTTCTCACGCTACGTACTCACATTGCCATCGATGACTGCGATGACCGAAGGGCAGGCCGCGACACATTTGCTGTCGATGATGCGCTGAACGATAGTCGCCTCGTGCGCGACTGGAGACTCAAGCAGTCGACCTACTTGTCAGCCAGAGCTCCGCCTGAGGATCCGCTAGAAGCAACGCACGTTCGAGGGATAGTTGCTGCAGGCTGCTGGCTGTCCAAGTACTGCGTCCCGTTGGGGTTAGTTCGCCTTGGGTAATTATCGAGGGCTGTGCAGCGCACGCGACAGTGCCGCTGCAGCGGCACGCGCCCCTCTCTGTCAACCTTGTTTGAGGCACCGGGACCGTCCCGAATAGTGTCGTAGAAGGCGGGAAAGGGTTCCCTTGACGAACGCAGTAATGACAGGACCCAGCTCGAGCGGGCAGGCTGTCGGGATGGAAAGGGATGGAAGATGTTCCCGATCCCCAAGTTCCCGAGCGTGCACGGCGGCGGACCTACACAGCCAAGTACAAACGCGACATTCTGACCGAGTATGACCGCCTCGATCGGCAGGGCCGCGGGGCGCTGCTCCGACGAGAAAAGCTGTATACCTCCTTGGTCAGCTCGTGGCGTGACCAGCGAGATAAAGGAGTGCTGGTTGCGCTGGCACGGCCGACGGGCGCGCCACCTGCCAGCATCGCGGAGAAGGATGCGGTCCGGCTGCTGAAAGAGAATCTCCGACTGTCGGGTGAGTTGGATACGGCGAGGCAGGTGATCGTGATCCAGGGAAAACTCTCGGCTCTGTTGGATCAACTCTCGACCAACAGCAGCGGGACGAACACCGAGAAGTAATCGACGCCACCATCACCACACTTGTCCCGCTCGTCGGCACCAGGCACGCATGCCGAGCCGTGCGACGATCCCGGGCTACGCACTACCGGCAGCACCCCCGCGCACCGCGGCCGCCCTCATCCCCGCGGCCCCGGCCGGAGCCGATGAAGCAGCCTCGGGCACTGACCGAGCCGGAGCGCAACGTCGTTCTGGACGTCCTGCGGTCGAGCCGGTTCGTGGACAAAGCGCCGGCGGAGATTCAGGCGATCCTCCTCGACGAGGGCACCTACCTGTGCTCGGTGGCGACGATGTATCGCCTCCTCCGCGCTCACGGCGAGACCGGGGAACGTCGCGCTCAGCCGAGCACCCGGCACGCATCAAGCCCGAACTCATCGCCACCGGACCCAACACGACCTGGTCGTGGGATATATCCAAGCTCAAGGGGCCGGCCAAATGGTCGTACTTCCATCTGTATGCGATCATCGACATTTACTCGCGGTACGTCGTCGGCTGGATGGTCGCGACCCGGGAATCTCACCAACTCGCCGCGCGGCTCCTGTTCGACACCATCGAGAAGCAAAACATTCGTCGAGACCAGCTGACAATCCACTCCGACAACGGGTCCTCGATGGCGTCAAAACCCGTCGCATTCCTGCTCGCCGACCTGGGCGTGACCAAGTCACACTCCCACCCACATACGAGTAACGACAATCCATTTTCGGAGTCGCATTTCAAGATTTTGAAGTATCGGCCCGAGTTCCCCGACCGATTCTACAGCCTCGCCGAAGCACGCTCATTCTGCACCGAATTCTACGACTGGTACAACGGCGAACATCGTCATTCGGGTATCGATCACCTCTGCCGCGAATTGCGGCACGGCGACGACCCGGTTCGACTCATGCGTTTTGGGATGCGCCTGACGACGAAGCACGCCGGCGCCACTTTGCACGACGAGCGTTCCGCGGATGTGCGCCCAAGGCGGGTCGGCGGTCATATCTATGTCGCACTTTCGAAGCGCAAGCGTCTCGCCGATGCGCGTCGCCGGGCCGAGCATCACCTCGATCAGGTCCCGCACCTGCCCGTCGGGTTTGGGCCCCATCCTGCCCTCTGCTGTGCGCCAGTCGCGGGCCGCGAGGCGGATTGCGGCTACCTGATCCGGCGTAAGCGCCTTCGGGGTGTGCTGGGGCCTCTTCATCCGCGAGGTTTCCTTCACCGGATTGCGCGCGATGATTCCCCGCCGCACGGCAAACCCCAGCACCATGCTGAGGATCGTGCGGGAGTGCTTGGCCCGCGCGTACGAGATCGCGCGCTGCACCTTCAGGAAAAGCTCAATGCGGCCGACGGTCACTTCCCGAACCGTGAAGTGCTCGAAAAAGGGAAGCACAAGCCCGCGAAGCTCGTACTCGTAGACGGTTTTTGTACCGTTCGCGCGGTCGACGTCGAGCATCAGGTCCTCCAGCCAGGCCTCGGCCAGCATTCTGAACGGCGAGCGTGCGTTCGCTGAGTCGCCGACGTTACCGACGTTACCGACGCGCATCCGCGTGGCCAGCTCGACCTTGAGCGCGGTCTCCGCCGCGTTGCGACTCGAGCCGGTAGCGGTGACTTGCCTCGACTGACCGTCCCAGTCGCGAAAACGAGCCATCGCCCGGAAACGCCCTGCACCGACCTCGGTTGTCTTTATCGCGCCGAACGTGCTGATCGGCAGTCGGGGTCGGCCGGCCATCAGCGCTCGCCCCCGCGGCCGCCCATGGACGGGACGGGCTCGTGAAGACCGTCCAACTCGAATGCCGGATGGCCCGCGGCCATCGGTACGCAGGTCGTAGATCGCCTGCACGTGCACGCCGAGATACTTGGCGAGCTCGCTCGTCGTGAGTACGGGCTCCAAACCGAGCCCGAGAGACTTGTAGCATCCATAACCCGTAGGTGCCCAAGGTCACACTAGGTGAATCGAACTGGGTCGCGTACCTTCTTTCCGAGCACCCACAGGGGTCGGGCGCCGGGGAATAAACGTTGAATAAGCGTTGAGTGAATCAAGTCTTGCCCCTTCAGTGAGGACAAGAAACCCTGGTCAGATCTTTTTTTGGTGCCCCCGGTAGGAATCGAACCTACGACAATCGGATTAGAAGGCCGGTGCTCTATCCACTGAGCTACGGGGGCGGGACTGGTCAAGGTTATCAACCCCTAGGCTGAGCTCACACCAACCGTCCTATCCACTCCAGGAGCACCATGACCAATCAGGCACACCGAAAGTCCGTTGACGGTCAACCGGCGGAGAAACCGCCAGGGAAACCGGCGGGGCCATCGAGCACACTCGGGTCGGTTCTCGGCACCAGCGCACTCCTGCTGCTCAGTGTCGGACTCGCGTGGGTGCTCGGCGTCATGGGAATCTTTCTGGCTGTGACAAACTGCTCAGCCGCCGACTGTACCGGGCTGACAATCGGCTCGGGCATCGCTACCTTCGGCCCAGCGTCAGTTGTTCTCATCAGCATCGTGATCTCGATCGTTCGGATGGTTCAGCGGCGCCGTGCGTTCTGGGTTCCGATCATCGGCATGGTCGTGGCTGTGCTCATGACGGTTCTTGGTGGCACGGTCGTATTCATGACCATCGGCTGACGGACCGCTCAACCACTCGGCGTTCCCCTCCTCAGCGCAGGGCGGCCAGGTCGTCCATGACGGAGTAGCCGGGCACGATCGGCACGGGCGCACTGCTGCGCACGAGCGACGCGATATCGCGGCCCAGCTCGGCGGTCGAGAAGCCCATACCCGGGCCGGCGGTCGCCGGCAACTGGGCCAGAACGTAGACGGCGGCGGCCTCGATGGCCCGCGCAGCGTCGGCCTCGCCGAGGTGGGCGAGGCACATGGCGGTAGACAGTATCGCGCCGATCGGGTTCGCCCAGCCGCGACCGGCTATGTCGGGCGCGGAGCCGTGAATGGCCTCGAACATGCTTGGTCCGGACCCGTCGAGGTTCAGGTTCGCGCTCGCGGCGACGCCGAGGCCACCCTGGATGGCCGCGCCGAGATCGGTAATGATGTCGCCGAACAGATTGTCGGTGACGACCACGTTGAACCGTTCCGGAGTGGTCGGCAGGTAAAAGCAGAAAGCGTCGACGTGTACGTAGTCCACGGGAACGGTCGGAAAGCGCCCGCTGAGGTCGTCGACCGTCGACTGCCAGAGGGTACCGGCCTCGACCAGGATGTTCTTCTTGTGGCACAGGGTCAGCGTGCCACCCCGACGCTCGGCCAGGCGAAATGCGAACTCGACCACGCGCTCAACGCCCATGCGGGTATTGACGGATTCCTGCACGGCCACGGCGTGCGGGGTACCGGCGTGCACGGTCGATCCCCGCCCCACGTAGGAGCCCTCGGTGTTCTCTCGCACGATCACGAGGTCGCAGCGTTCCGGGGTAAGGCCGGCGATCGGTGTAACCACACCCGGATAAAGCTTGACCGGGCGCAGGTTCACGGCCTGCTGAAAAGTGCGTCGCATCTCGAGAATGAACCCGCGTTCCAGAATGCCGGGCGCGACGGCGGGATCGCCCATCGCGCCGAACAGAATGGCGTCCTGTGCGCGGAGCTGCTCCCGCAGGGCCGGAGTCCAGAGTTCGCCGGTGGCCAGGTAGTGCCGGGCGCCGGCTGAGATCTCGATGAGTTCGGTGCTAAAACCGAACACCGACTCTGCTGCCACGAGCACGTCGAGGGAAGCATCAATGACCTCGGGGCCGATGCCGTCACCGCGAATCACGGCCAGCCGGTGGACTCTCGCTGTGCTGGTCATCGTTTCTCCCATTGATAGATTCGTGCCGAGGCAGGTCATTGACCTGATCATCGGCGCTCGATACTCTAGTTAGGTTACTGGTCAGACCAGTAGGAAGACCAGTACCTCCCGTCGCAATGACAGAAAGCGGTCCCGTGACTTTGTTCTCGATTCCCTACCCTGCCGGGCTCCCCATCGGCGAGCGCTGGGTGGATTGCCCCGAGCAGGCGGAAATCGTGTTCCCATTCGACGGCTCTCCCGTCGCGCTGTCGCCGGTCGGCACTGCGGCGCAAGCCTCGCTCGCAGTGGACGCTGCCGCCTCGGTGCGCGCGGAACTGGCCGGGCTGAGCACGGGCATCCGTCGTACCCTGCTCGTCGGTATTCATGACGCGCTCGCCGAGCGCACGGCAGAATTCGAGCAGCTGCTCGTGCTCGAGACCGGCAAACCGCTCGTGGACTGCCGCACCGAGGTGGCCCGCGCCCTCACAACATGGTCGGCGAGCGTCGAAGAAGTCGCGCACCAGCACGGCGAGACCGTTCCCCTTGACCTGCAGCCGAGCGGTGTGGGAATGATCGGCTACTGGACGCGGCGGCCGGCCGGAATCGTCGTGGGCATCACCGGCTTCAACTATCCGCTACTGCTGGCCAGCCACAAACTGGCCCCGGCGATTGCGGCGGGCTGCCCGATCATCATCAAGCCGGCACCGAACACCCCGCTGTCGACGCTGTGGGCGGTCGACCTGATCCGCGGCGTACTGCGCGAACACGGAGTGTCGTCCGCTGCCGTTCAGCTCGTCACCGGGGGCATCGATGTCGGCGAGGCGCTTGTGCGCGATCCGCGGGTGGCCGTGGTGTCCTTCACCGGATCGGCCGCCGTCGGGCACCAGATCGCCCGCTCGGCGGCACCGCGCAAGGTCGTGCTGGAGCTCGGCGCCAACACCGCCCTGATCGTGGCGAGCGATGCCGACATCGAGAAGGCCGTCGACGCGGTGATTCGCGGTGGTTTCTATGCCAACGGCCAGGCCTGCATTTCGGTGCAGCGCATTATGGTGCACGATGCGATCGCCGACGAATTCGAGCGGATGCTGCTGGCCCGCCTCCCCGAAGTGCTGGTTGGTGACCCGCGCGAGGACAGCACGCGGGTGGCGCCGGTCATCAATGAGGCCGCCACCCGGCGCATTCTGGCCTGGATCGCAGCCGTTCTGGCCGGCGGGGGCCGAGTGCTGGCCGGCGGTCACCTGGTCGAGCGCAGCATTGCGCCGACCGTGCTGGCCGACGTTTCGCCGGATGCCCAGGCCTGGTGCGAAGAGATCTTCGGACCGGTCGTCATTCTGCAGCGCGTCTCCGACCTCGGGTCGGCGATCGAACTGGTCAACCGCTCGCGCTACGGCCTGCAGGCCGCGATCTACACGAGTTCACTGCAACGAGCGTTTCGCGCCATCAATGAGCTCGATGTCGGCGGCGTCGTGGTCAACGAGATTCCCGGATTTCGCTCCGACATCATGCCTTATGGCGGCGTAAAAGACTCCGGCACGGGCCGGGAAGGACCGCGATTCGCCATCGAGGAGTTCACCGTCACCCGCATGGCAATGATCCGCCCGTAACCCGCAACCCATTCAGAAGGAATTACCGTGGACTACACCCAACTGTTCCAGTTTTCCGGTCGCCGCGTTCTCGTGATCGGGGCCGGCAGCGGCATCGGACGGGAGAGCGCCCTTGCCCTGCACGCGCACGGAGCCACGGTCATCTGCGCCGACCGCGATGCGCACAGCGCGGCGGCCACCGCGGCCAGCCTTGGCGACGGTTCGAGCTCGCTGCAACTCGACGTGCTCGACCAGGCGGCCGTTCAGGCCGTTGCTCGAGACCTGCCCGATCTCGCCGCCCTCGTCTTCACCGCCGCGACCAACGTGCGCAAACGCATCGCGGACTACACCCTCGATGAATTCGACCGCGTGGTGAACCTCAACCTGCGAGCCGCCTTCGTGCTCATCCAGGCCTTTGCACCGGCCATGGCCACCCGGGGCTGCGGCAGCATCATCGGCTTCGCCTCGATTCGGGCGGTCACGGTTGAGCCGGGCCAGGGCGTCTACGCTGCGACCAAGGCCGGGCTGGTGCAGTTGCTTCGCACGGCCGCGGCCGAATACGGACCGGCCGGGGTGCGCGTGAACGCGATCTCCCCCGGCGTCGTGGAAACCCCGCTGACAGCGCAGATCAAGAACAATCCCGACTGGTACAACGCCTACGCCGCCAAGAGCGCGCTCGGCCGCTGGTCGAGCCCGGGCGAGTTGGCCGGTGCCGTGGTCTATCTCGCCTCGGACGCGTCGCGGTTTGTCACCGGGTCGGTGCTCACCGTCGACGGCGGCTGGACCGCGGTCGACGGCCGCTTCGACCCGCCGAACGCTTAGCGCGCCAGCTGACCCACGGCCACCCGAATCAGTACGCCCGTGGACGACGACCGTGCCGCACTGCGGGCAGCACGGGTGGATTGTTCGCGCCGAAAAGGCGCGCCACAGCAGTGTCGAAACATTCGCAACTTCGCGCCCCCGTCTCTTGACAGGCGCCGGCGCATCCACTATTTTTCTACTATGTGCGAATGTTGCACAGGGTGTGCGAAGAACGCTCACTCCTGAATAAGTCAAGGAGGACTTATGCGGAACAAGCGGATAGCGACAGCAGTGGCCACAGCCCTCATCGCGGTGTCGATGACGGCGTGCACTCCAGCGCCGACCGATGCTGAGCGTGAGGCCACGATTCGGGTGTGGAATCCTCAGGATCAGTGGCGCAAGACGACGTCCTTCTACCAGGACAACGTCGCCGACTTTGAGAAGAAGTACCCGAACGTGACCGTCGAGTACGTCGATATCCCCTACGGACAGTACGAGGCCCGGTATACGGCTGGTTTTGCCAGCGGACGGGACGCACCCGATATTTTCATGGGGCAAGTGTCGTACTACGGCGGCGCCCTGGGCATCGCCGCCGAAGCCCCCGACGACCTTCAAACGCTGTGGGACGACAAGCTCACTCCCGTCACGAGCAAGAACTTTCAGATCGACGGAGCCTGGCACGGCTACCCAGTCAGCACCGACTTGGGCATGCAGCTTTACTACAACCAGGACCAGTTCGTCGAGGTAGGGCTGGACCCGGCCGAGCCGCCCCAGACTTTTGAGGAACTGCGCGAGTATGCGCAGGCGCTGGCCATCCGGGACGGCGACAAGGTCACACGCAACGGCATGGCGCTTCGTTATTCGGGCAACCCGACCGGAATCGTTGACAAAGCCCTCCCGTACATTCACGCTTTTGGAGGCCGCCTCTATGCCGAGGACCAGTCAACCGCAGAAGGCTTCCTTAACAGCGATGAGACCGTCGCCGGAATTCAGTACATGCAAGACCTCGTTGAGAAGGATCAGGTGTCCAGCCTTGAACTCGGCGTGCCGGACGACACCTTCGCCCAGGGGCTCTCGTCCATGACCTTTCGCGAAGGGTGGTACGAGGGCTGGCTGGAACAAAATGCGCCGCAGGTGAACTTTGCCGTCGTTCCCTATCCGGATGGTGAAGCAGGCTACCCGCAGGTGAGCCTGCTCTTCAACTGGGCCTGGATGGTCAACGACAACAGCCCCAACAAAGACATCGCCTGGGACTGGATGCGCACAGTCTCCGATCCGGAGCTCGACCTGGAGCTCGCCCAACTCGAGGGCTACATGCCGGTGTGGACTGAAAATTTTTCCGACCCGTGGGTGACGGAGCGCAGTGATTTCAATGCGGTCGAAAGACAGATCAGTGAGGGCGCCGGCCCGACCTACGATGCCCCGTACACAAACCAGATCGCCGTGACGATCGGAGCCGCCATCGAATCCGCTCTGCAGGGGGCCGACGTGCGAGAGAGCCTCGACGGTGCCGTAGCCGAGGTGGATTCACTTCTGGAACGCGGCGAGCGGTAGGGTGCGTCGTGGTCACGACGATCTCCCCCACGACAGAACCCTCCGTGGCACCGCCTTCGACCCGTCCAGCGGTGAAGTCCAGATCAGCCAAGTCACGTCGAAGTACTATCCGTGCCTATGCCTTCCTGGCGCCGACTCTCTTCTTCGTCGTCTTGTTGTTCATCATCCCGCTCGGTTACAACATTTTGATCAGCTTCTACGACTGGTCGGTTATCGGCCGGCGCGATTTCATCTGGCTGGACAATTACACGTCCGTCCTCACGAGTGATCGTTTTCTCAACGCAGCCGGGAACACCGTCTACTTCACATTTCTGACGGTACCAATCGGAATAGTCCTCTCGCTCGTCGTCGCGTTGGGTTTCAACGCCCTGACGATCACGAGGGGAGCAAGCCTGGTGCGCGCGCTCTACTTTGCTCCGGTCGTCGCCTCCCTCACCGCCGTCGCCTTCGTCTGGCTGTGGATCTTCAATCCCGCCTACGGCCTGGCAAACGACATCCTGGGCGGTCTGGGTATCTCCGGACAGGAATGGCTCACGTCAGAAGCCCAATCTATCCCCTCCCTCGCCGTCATGTATGTGTGGGCACGGCTTGGATTCAACGTCATCATTCTGCTCGCCGGGTTGAACGCGATTGATCGTTCGTACTACGAAGCAGCCCGCCTGGATGGCGCGGGACCCATCAGATTGCTGTGGTCCGTGACCCTGCCACTGCTCAACCGGCAGCTGGTCCTGGTCGCGAGCGTCGAGGTGATGAATGCGTTAAAGCTGTTCGAACTTCCTTTCGTAGCGACGAGCGGTGGGCCGGTCGGCTCCAGCCGGTCCATGGTGATGGAAATTTACGAGCTCGCCTTTCGCCTCGATCGTTGGGGTGAGTCGGCCGTCTACGTTGTCGCGCTGTTCGTCTTCCTCGTGCTCGTCACCGGCATCATCCGCAAGGTCTTTACGAAGGACATCTCAGAGTGACCACCCCGACCGATCTCGCATCCGCTTCTCCGACAGCAGAAGGTCGCAGCACTAGTGCCGGAGCAGAAAAACGCGCCGTCAACGCTCCCCGCCGGCCTCGGCGCCGCACCAAGGGATCCATCAAACAGGTCGGCCTCTTTTCCGCCCTGCTCCTTGGCAGCTTCGTCATGCTCCTGCCTCTGGCATGGGTGGCCCTGTCGTCGCTCAAGGCTCCCGACGAGATCCTTCAGCTTCCAGTGAAGTGGCTTCCGGACAACTTCTTCAATTTCAGCAATTACGTGCAACTCTTTGCGCAATACGACTTCGGTCGATACATCGTCAACTCGTTCGTGGTCACCGGGATCGGAATCGTCACGAGCTTGGTTATCGCGCTCCTCGGTGCGTATGCCTTCGCCTACTTCACCTTTCCATTCAAAGAACCGCTGTTTCTCGTGGTGCTCGCGCTGTTCATGGTTCCGCAGGAAGCACTCGTGATTCCGATGTACCTGATGATCTCCGGCGCAGGCCTGACCAACACCTATGTCGGGTTGGCCTTTCCCGATCTGTTCACTGTTCTCGGGCTGTACCTTCTGCGCCAATTCATGGAGGGTATTCCCTACAGCTATGTCGAGGCGGCCCGGGTTGACGGTGCGAGCGACCTACGAATTCTGATCCGGATCATCACACCGATGGTGGCGCCGGCAATCGTGGTGTTCATCATCATCAAGTTCATGTTCACCTGGAATACCTTTCTCTGGCCGATGCTCGTGGCCCAGAACGAGTCGATGTATACCGTCACTGTTGGACTCGTCAACTTTGCCGGGGGCGAGTTCAACCAGTGGAACCTGATCAACGCCGCGACCATGATCAGCATGATTCCGACGATCATTCTGTTCATCACCCTGCAGCGGTACCTCGTCAAGGGTGTCGCGATGAGCGGCATGAAATAGCCACCCACATTTTCCAACCAACAGACAAAAGGAACACTATGACGCAGCTTCTCGAAAACAAGACCGCCCTGATCACCGGTGGGGGTGTCGGAATCGGTCGAGAGATCGCCCTACAGTTTGCCGATTCCGGTGCCCGGATCGCCGTAACATACCGTACGCACGCGCCAGACGATGATTTCGTCAATCGGATCGAGGCTGCGACCGGCTCGCCGCTCGTGGCCGTCGGCCTCGAGGCAACCGACGAAGGCGCGGTGCAGGCAGCCTTCGCTACGATTAATCGCGATCTGGGTGGCCTCGATATTCTCGTAAATAATGTCGGCGGTCTCGTGCAGCGTTCCAGCATTGGCGAGATGAGCTTCGAACTGTGGCGAACGGTTATGGCAACCAACCTCGACAGCACCTTTCTGGCGACCCACTACGCGATGCCGTTCATCCGAGATGGCGGGCGCATCATCAACGTCGCCTCTCTCGCGGGAATCAACGGTGCACACAGCGGTGCAACGGCTTATGCGGCGTCCAAGGCAGCCATGTTCGGATTCACCCGCGGATTAGCCAAGGAGGTGGCGCCACGGAACATCACTGTCAACGCACTGGCCCCCGGCTTCATCGAGGCGACCCCCTTCCACGACACGTTCACGACCGCGGAATCGAAACGGGTCACCCTCAGCACAATTCCGCTGCAGCGCGCCGGCATTCCAGCGGATGTGGCTGGTCCAGCTCTTTGGCTCGCGTCTGAGCTGTCAGCGTTCGTGACTGGCACGACCGTGAACATCAACGGCGGAGCGTACTTCGCCTAGGCGACGGCCTGATGATCACGTCGCGACTTATTCATCCACAGATTCTTGGCGCGCTGGCTGGAGCAGGCCACGGATCAACCGTGCTGATCACGGACGGGCATTATCCGGCGCGCACGGCCGTCGGTCCCAACGCCACGACGGTCCACCTCAATCTGGAGGCGGGAGTGCCCACCGTTCCCGATGTCCTATGCCTGATTCTAGAGTCGATCCCGGTGGAGAAAATCACCATGATTCGTCCTGCGCCCGACGCCATTCCGAGCCAGGTCCAGGACGAGGTCGTCGAAACCATCGCGGGGATGGTCACCGCCGATTTCGTGGATCGCTTCACGTTCTACACTGTTGCGCGATCACCCGACCTGGCCCTGTGCATCGTCACCGGCGACGTCCGACGGTTCGCGAACGTGCTCCTGACTGTCGGCGTACTGGGATCGACTCCCCGGTGGCGGCCCGAAACAGGGGCACCGACGCGGTGACGGTGAATCGGTAACATGAGGTGGAGCGGCACGATCGTCGTACCCGCACCGGGCACGCCCGGTGAAGGCAATAGCCATCAGTGATCCGGGCTGTCGGCGGAGTTGAATCGGGAGATGGACGGATGAGCCAAACAGTCAGGCGCGCTATCGAAATTCTCGAATTCTGCAGCGTGCACCCACGTGAACTCAAAGAGGTCGCTGCGGAAATGGGTGTTCATCGCACCACGGCGCTGCGTTTAGTGCAAACCCTGACCGCGGGCGGTTTCGTGCGCCGTGATGAACTCGGGCGGTACGGCGTGGGCTTTCGATTGGCAGGACTCGCACAACGTGCCCTCGACCAATTCGATCTGCGCAGCGTCGTTCATCCGCACATT
The DNA here is from genome assembly GCF_002929595.1 of Cryobacterium sp. N19. Classification (NCBI taxonomy): domain Bacteria; kingdom Bacillati; phylum Actinomycetota; class Actinomycetes; order Micrococcales; family Microbacteriaceae; genus Cryobacterium; species Cryobacterium sp. N19. The sequence continues at coordinate 21,577 of NZ_PJJR01000045.1, forward strand.
GTTGCACTGGGCGATCGGCTCGGTCACACCATCCAATTCGCCGTCCCGCAAGGCGACCACATCATCTACGTCGACAAGATCGAACCGGCGCAGGCGATCAGTCTCAACACCCGGATTGGCGATTTCGTCGTCATCCACACCGCAGGCGTGAGTAAGGCAACGCTCGCCAACCTCCCGCCCGAACAGCGTGACGCCATCATCGCTCAAGCGACCTTTGAGAAGTTCACCCCGACCACTATCACGGCGAGGAAGGATTTCCTCGTCCTCCTGGAAACTGTGCGGGAGCAGGGATGGGCAACGGACGACGGCGAGTTTGAATCCTTCACCAATTGCATCGCAGCGCCGGTTTGGGACCATGCGAACGCCGTCGTTGGTGGCATTTCCGTCACGGCGTTCAAGAACAAGGCAGATCTGACTCAACTCAGAAAGCTACTGCCAGAACTCCTCGCGACGACAACGACAATCTCCAAGGAACTCGGGTGGCGCCCACCCGGAGAAACCGAGGAGACCAGCGGCCACCCCCTGACCGACGAATAGCCCCGTGGGCGGGGCTCCTCGAGGCCAGCCGAAGGGAGCCGGTCGGTTAATGAGCCGGCTCGTGAACGGTGTGAAACGGCCAGACCGGCTCGGCCGACTCGGGCCGCGCCTGCTCGTACCAGTGGGTGGCCCGCAGAACCGCCAGATCTTCGAACCGGCGCCCGGCAAGGTGCAGCCCGATCGGGCGACCGTCGGCCGTGAATCCGCAGTTCACCGAGCTGGCCGGCTGCTCGGAGAAGTTGTACGGCGCGGTAAACGCGATGTGGTCGAGCGAGGTGGCCGCATCATTGGTCGGCATCGGCCACTCCGCCGGAAACGCCGCGACCGGTGACACCGGCGACAGCACGACGTCATACGGCGCCGTGGCCGCGACGGTCGCCGCGCGCAGGTCCTGAATGCTCTGGTAACACCGCACCACCTCGGTGCCCGACACGCCAGCGCCACCCAGCACCCAGTCCCGAATGAAGTCGAGAACCATCGCCTGCCGGGCCGGTTGGAGCACCTCATAGTCGGCGAGGGAACGCACCCGCAGAAACAGGTCGAGGTCGGCGAGGTACTTCTCGGTCATCGGCGGGGCGATCTCCTCCACGATCGCGCCGGCCGCTGCGAAGCGTTCCACTGCCTGCAAAACGGATGCCGCCACCTCCGGGTCGGTCGCCATACCCGCTCCGCCGGCCAGGTGGTACCCGACCCGCAGTCCCGCGACCCCGTCGCCGCCGCAGTGCACGTCGGTCCAGTCCAGGTTCTGCTCGCCGAGACTGGTGTAGTCGCGCGGGTCTGGCTGGGTGAGCACGCCCATGAGCAGGGCGGCGTCATCCACTGTTCTGGTCAGCGGCCCGGCCACCCGGCCCATGTACGGCGGGTCAACGGCGATACGGCCGAAACTCGGTTTCAGGGTCACGAGCCCCAGCCAGGTGGCCGGCAGTCGCAGGGAGCCGCCGATGTCGGAGCCGGTGTGTAGCGGACCGATTCCGGCCGCGGCCGCAGCGCCCGCGCCGGCGCTTGACCCGCCGACGGTCCAGGCCGGGTTCCAAGGGCTGCGGGTGATTCCGTGCAGGCTCGACACGCCGGAGGAGAGCATGCCGTAGTCGGGCATGACCGTGACGCCGAAGATGACCCCGCCGGCCTCGCGGATGCGCGCGGCGCTCGGCCCGTCTTTGGTCGCGACGACGGCGTCGAACTTGGCGGCGGTGCCGGACGGCTGGCTGAAGCCGCGCACGGCCACATTTTCCTTGATACTGGTGGGTACGCCGTCGATGGTGCCGAGCGGATGCCCAGCGGCCCAGCGCCGTTCGCTGGCCGCGGCCGCATCGAGCGCTCCGACCCGATCGAGGCCCCAAAAGCAGTTCAACTCGGGCTGCAGCCGCTCGGCTTTGTCGACTACCGCAAGCGTCACCTCCACCGGAGAGAGGTCGCCGCTGCGGTAGCGCGCTACGAGCTCGGTCGCCGACAGGCATTCGATTGGCGCGGTCTCGGTCATGGCATCTCCAATGGGTCAGGTGCGGCTTCAGGGGGCGACGCGGCGGGCCAGCTCGTCCATGGATGGCGTGGCGCTGACCAGTTGGCGCGTGTACGGGTGCAACGGACTGTCGTAGACGTCGGCGGTGGGCCCGCATTCGACGATGCGACCGTCGGAGATGACGGCCACGGTGTCGCAGAGGTGGCGAATAACACCGAGGTCGTGCGAGACGAACACGAGCGTGAGCTGGTATTCGTCGACCAGGTCGGCGAGCAGGTTCAGCACCTGGGCGCGCACCGACACGTCGAGGGCGCTGACCGCCTCGTCGGCCACCAGAACCCGGGGCCTGGTGATGAGGGCCCGTGCAATGGAAATGCGTTGCCGCTGGCCGCCGGAGAACTGGTGCGGATGCCGGTTCATCACATCGGCGTCGAGCCCGACCGCATTGAGCTGGGCCTCCACCCGGGCAAGGGCCTCGGCCCGATTGACATTGCGCAGGGGTTCGGCGACGATGTCACGCACCTTCATGCGCGGATCGAGGGACCCCATCGGGTCCTGGAACACGATCTGCACCTGGCTGCGAAAGTCGCGCAGGTGCCGTTCGGAGGCTCCCGCGATGGGTTGCCCGAGCACGTCGACCGTGCCGGTCGTCGGTTGGTCGAGGGCGCAGAGGATGCGCATGAGGGTGGATTTGCCGGAGCCGGACTCCCCCACGATGCCGAATCGCTGACCCTCGGCCACGTCGAAGGACACGTCGCGCAGACCATGCACGATGGGTGCCGTTGCGAACAGTCCGCCGCCGCGTCGTCGGTACTGCCGGCTGAGGTCGCGCACCGAGATGGCGGGCGCACCGGTCACCTCGTTGAAGATCACCGGAGGATCGCCCGGCTCGAGGCGCTGGTGGACGGCGCGGTGCGGCGGCCGGATTACCGCGGCGGCGGCATCCGTGTGAATCTGACGGGGCGCGGATACTGCCGCGGGTGGCCTGCCGACGACCGGCATCGACATGGTGTGCAGGCGGCCGCGGTCATCGACCGAGGAGAGGTCGGAGGCCGCGATCAGTTTTTGCGTGTACGGATGCTGCGGCGCGGTCAACACGCGCCCCACCGGCCCGTCTTCGACGATCTCGCCCCGGTACATCACGAGCACCCGCTGGCAGACTTCGGCGACCACGGCGATGTCGTGGGTGATCAGCAGCAGCGCGGTGCCGCGCTCGGTGACGAGGTTGCCGATGAGCTTCAGCACCTCGGCCTGCACCGTGACGTCGAGGGCCGTGGTCGGTTCGTCGCAGAGCAACAAAAGCGGGTCGTTGGCCATGGCCATCGCTAGCATCACCCGTTGGCGTTGCCCGCCGGAGAGCTGGTGCGGAAAGGCGAGGGCCGCCTCGGCAGGGTTGGGTAGTTTGACCAGGGCCAGAAGCTCAACGGCCCGCTGCCGAGCCTGGCGCCGCCCGGTTTCCGTGTGGTGCACCGTCATGATCTCGGCAACCTGGGTGCCGACCCGCATGAGCGGGTTCAGGGCGGTCATCGGTTCCTGAAAAACCATGGCCATGGTGGTGCCGCGCAATTGGTTCAGGCGGCGTTCGGGCGCGGTGAGCAGGTCGGCGTCGACCCCGTTCAGCCGGATCGTGCCGGTGGCCGTGAGGGTTTCCGGCAGCAGCCCCATGACGGAGGTCGCGGTGAGCGACTTTCCCGACCCGGATTCCCCGATCAGGCCGACCCGTTCGCCGGCGGAGATGTCGAAGCTGATGCCGTGCAGCAGGTCGGCGAAGGGCGAGGCAACCCGTAGGTCGTTTACGCTGAGGGTAGGCACGGTCATCGATTCACCTGCATTCTGGGGTCGAAGCGATCGCGGAGGCCATCCCCGAGCAGGTTGAAGCCGAGCACCGCGATGGCGATGGCGATTCCCGGCCAGACGATGAGCAGCGGTTCAATGAACAGATAACCCTGGGCATCCTGCAGCATGCGGCCCCACGACGGGGTCGGCGGCGGGGTGCCGAGCCCCAGATAGGAGAGGGCTGCTTCGGCGAGAACGGCGATGCCGAAGGAGACCGACGCCTGCACGATGAGCATGCCGCTGATATTGGGCAGAATGTGCCGCATGCCGATGAAGAGGCCGCTCTTGCCCGAGGCGCGGGCGGCCTGCACGTATTCACGGCTCATGATCTGCATGGTGCCGCTGCGGGCGATGAGGGCGAACGCCGGTGCCGTGCCGATGCCGAGGGCCACCATGGCCGTGACGGTGCCGGCGCCGAAGATGGCACCGAAGATGATTGCGAGCAGCAGGGCCGGGAAGGCGAGCGAGATGTCGTTGCCGCGCATCATGAACTGGTCGAGTCGGCCCGGATTCATGCCGGCCACGATACCGAACGGCACGCCGAGCACGGCCGCGATCCCGACCGCGACCGTACCCACGAGCAGTGAGATCTGTGCGCCGCGCAGAATGGAGCTGAAGACGTCTCGCCCGAAACTGTCGGTGCCCAGCAGATGTTCGGCGCCGGGCGGGCGCAGGATGGAATCGGAGAAGACGCCTTCGGGATCGAACGGGGTCCAGAAAGCCGAGACGACGGCGGCCAGCACGACGAGGCCGATGAGCACGAGTCCGGCCCAGAGCGTGGCTCGGCCGCTGTGACCGGCAGCACGTCGCGTCGGCGTCCTTGGCTTGATGGCGGTCATGTGGCGCTCCGGAGTCGGGGATCGATCACGGTGAAGGCGAGGTCGACCAGAAAGTTCAGCGCCAGCACGAACACGACCAGTACGAGCACGATGCCCTGAACGGCGGGCAGGTCGCGCAGGGCGACCTTGTCGAGCAGCAGGCTGCCGAGGCCGGGAATGCTGAACACCCGCTCGATCACGACGGCGCCGACCAAAAGGGTGGCAATCTGCAGGCCGAGCACGGTCATCACCGGAACGGCAGCGTTCCGCAGCCCGTGCCGAAACAGTGCCCGCCCCGCGCCGAGGCCTTTGGCCCTGGCGGTGCGGATGAAGTCTTCCCGCATGACCTCCAAAACGGATGAGCGCACGTAGCGGCTGAGCACGGCACCCTGCACACTGCCGAGGGCGATCGCGGGGAGGATCAGGTGCTCGAGGAATCCACCGAAGTCCTCGCCGGGGTCAACCCAGCCGCCCGCCGGTAGCCAGCGGAGCGTCACGGCGAAGACGGTGACGAGCAGCATCCCGGCCAGAAACCCCGGCACGGCGACGCCGATCTGGCTGATGCCGGAGAGAATCGCTCCGTCGGGCTTTCGCTGCCTGACTGCGGTCAGGATTCCGAACGGGATCGCAAACAGCAGGGCGAGCACGACGCTGGTCAGCACCAGGATCACGGTGATGCCGAGGGCATCCGCTATTTCGGGCCCGATCGGCTGACGCGACACAGTGGAGGTGCCGAAGTCGCCGATGAGCACGTGCCCGAACCAGTCCAGGTAGCGCACGATCGCGGGGCGGTCGAGACCCATGAGTGTGGCTTGCGCTGCAACATCCGCTTCACTCGCCTGCACGCCCAGGGCGATGCGTGCGGCGTTGCCGGGCAGAATCGACAGCATCAAAAACGTCACGATTGAGGCCACGACGACCGTGGTGGCGAACACGCCGATGCGGCGCAGAACCACAAGAACCATAACTTTCCTCTGACTGTTTCACACCAACCGTACGCGTTCCGGCAACCTCGCCCTATCGTGCGATGGTCGACAGGTCCAGCGCGAGGCTCGGCGTGTTCTTGGGCACCCCGAGCAGGTCAGCGTCGGCGAGGGAGATGGCCGGCTGCAGATAGAGCCAATCTGCGGCGGCTTCCTCGGCCATGGTGGTCGTGGCCTCCTTCATCAGTTCGATGTAGGTGGCCGGGTCGGCGGCATCCGCTTCGGCAAATTTGGTCATCACCTCGGGCGAGTTGTACCCCGCGTAGTAAGTGGGGGCGGCGAAGACCGTCACGTCACGCGGTTCACTGTGCATGATGAGCGACATGTCGTAGTCGTGGCCCGAGAAGACGTCATCGAGCCACACGGCGGGAAATTCGAGGGCCGTCACGTTGGCGGTGATGCCCACCTTGGCGAGCTGGTCCTTGACGACCTGCGCCCCGGCCACGGCGTACGGAAGGTTGGGAATCTTGAAAGCCACAGTCAGGTCGCTGACTCCGGCTTCGTCGAGCAGTTCGGTGGCTTTCTCGGGGTCGTAGGGGTACAGATCGGCCAGACCCTTGTCGTACCAGGGGTCGGTCGGCGGCACCATGGAGCCGATCAGCAGGCCGTAACCGCTGTTCGCCGTGTCCATGACGGCCTGACGGTCGATCGCATACACGACCGCCTGCCGCACCCGAACGTCACTGAATGCGTCGCTCGCGTTGTTCATCGACAGGGTAACCTCGCCCGTGCTGGCGCCCTCGAGCACCTGGAAGTCGGCGTTGGCCTTGAACTGGTCGACCAGCTGAAACTGCGAGATGCCCGAGATGAGGTTGATGTCGCCGCTCAGCAGGGCATTGGTCTGCGCTGTTGCGTCCGTGAAGTAGCGCAGGGTGACGTCGGTCATATAGGGGGCCTCGCCCCAGTAGTCGGTGTTGGCGGCAAGCACGAGGCTGTCCCCGGTTTTGAACGAGCTGACCGTGTACGGCCCGGTGCCTACCGGGGCCGTGGCCAGGTCAGCGATTCCGGATTCGGTGAACATCGTGCCGACCGGACCAGTCATATTGAAGAGCCAGCTGTTGCTCGGCTTTGACAGGGTGATGCGGGCCTCGGTGTCGCTGACGGCCTCGATGCTGGCGATCGGATCAAGGTAGGCCGGCCCGTTGGCGGTCCAGTTGTCCTTGACCCGTTCCAGGCTGAACTTGACGCTCTCGGCCGTGAACGGCGACCCGTCGGAAAAGGTCACGCCCTCGTGCAGCAGAAAGTCATAGACCAGGCCGTCGTCGCTGACGGTCCAGGATGTGGCGAGCAAGGGGATGATGGTGCCGTCGTTGTCGAGTTTCACCAGTCCCTCGTAGACGTTGTAGAGCAGTGCTTGTGGAATGGCGGCACCGGCGGTCGTGGTGTAGTCGAGGTTGCCGGGCGTGGCCAGCAGACCAACGGTCAACGATGTGTCCGGCTCCCCCTCGGCGGTCGTCGAACCGGTGGAACAACCGACCAGGGCCATCGACGCAACCATGACCGTGGCAATGCTGGCGAACAGGCTTCGCCGGGTGTGTGCCCTCATTCGAACGTGCCCCTCTGGTTCGGCTGGCCCGAAAACGAGCGGCCAGAAATACTGTGGAAATGTGCTGTCCATACCGGAGAAATACATGGTCAGACCAGTACACTCTGTACCAAAGTCAGCTTTACATGTAGATCTCAGATCGTCAAGATCGACCCCGATATTGACACCGCTTCAATTGGCGCCAGTTCTATGACGCCGGTCGCAACCTCGAGGGAGTGCCAATGACTCGCAAAGCCGCATTTACCGCCGTGAAAACTGTCAAAGCCTACGAACGCGTCGTCGAGCAGATCGAGTCAGCCATCAGCACACGCGACCTCCGCCCCGGCGATCGCCTGCCAAGCGAGCGCGAACTGATGCTCACCTTCGAAGTGAGCCGGTCGACCATCCGGGAGGCGCTGCGCGTACTCGAGAGCACAGGGCTGGTGCGCTCGCGGCCCGGCGACCCGCGCGGACCGGAGGTTCTGCAAGCGTCTCCGGCCATTCTCACCAAGACCGTGAACCGTTTGGTGCGCCTGGAAACCATCGCACTGTCGGAGCTCGTGGAGTTTCGCATCATGCTGGAGGACGCCGCCTGCACCCTGGCCGCGCAGCACCGCACCGAGGAGCAGCTGGAGGCGATGCGCGCCGCCGTAGACGCCATGCAGGCAGAGATCGCGCACGGTCCGGTCGCCTTCAGCCGAGCGGATGTCGCGTTCCACGCCAGCGTGTGGGCCGCCAGTGACAACCAGCTCATGCAGATCTGTGGGGAGGCAACCCGCGGAGCGCTCATCGACATGGTCACCGGCGGACTCGATCGTTCACCCGACTCGGCGGCCAAGATGGAATTGTCGCTGGCCCACGACCGGGAAATTCTGGCCGCGATCTCCGCGGGTGACGGGCCCATGGCCGGCCGGCTGGCGCGGTCATTCGTGATCGAGTACTACGGCGATGTGATCTCTCCGGAGGGCCGGGCAGTGCAGGGCGGCGTAGCGGGAGCGTGACCAACGAGCCGTAAACGTCAGAGCGCCTTGGCGGCCGCGACGAGCACCTGCGCGAGGGTGGGAACACCCGCCGCACGAAAAACCTCGGCACCGGCACCGTTGGTGATGATGACCGTGGGAGTGTTGCGAATGAGCAGCGCCTCGGCCTGCTCGGGTTCACCGGCCACGTCGATCTCGCGCATCGTCGCCCCGGGAACCAGCCGTTTCGCCTCGGCGAGGACCGCTCGCGTTTGCATGCACGGTTCGCAAAATGACGACGAATACAGTGTGAATTCCATCAGGGCCTCGCAGGTGGTGCGTTGAACATCGGTAGCCCTCAAGTTTACAGGCCCTGTCGCAGGCCACCGGTAGACTCGACGAATGACGAACAGCACGACTGGTACAGCACCGACACCATCCCCCGCGATCTCCCCGACGTCGAAAAGTCCCGACCGACTGGTTTGGATCGATTGCGAGATGACCGGGCTCGACCTGGACCGCGACGAACTCGTCGAGATTGCCGTCGTCATCACCGACTACGACCTCAATGTGCTTGACCCCGGCCTTGACATCATCATCAAGCCCAATGACTCCGCCCTCGAAAACATGGGCGACTTCGTGCGCAATATGCACACCTCCTCTGGTCTGATCACCGAGATTCCGGGCGGCGTCAGCGCCGCCGAGGCCGAGTTCCAGGTTCTCGAATATGTCTTGAAGTTCATCCCGTCCGAGCAAAAGGCTCCGCTGGCCGGCAACTCCATCGGCACCGACCGGGCCTTCCTCACCCGTTACATGCCGCGCCTTGACAACCAGCTGCACTACCGCAACGTCGACGTGTCCTCAATCAAGGAGCTCGCCCGACGCTGGTACCCGCGGGTGTACTTCAACGCCCCGGCGAAAGACGGGGGCCACCGCGCCCTCGCCGACATTCTTGAATCAATTCGCGAGCTCGCGTACTACCGTCAGACGGTGTTCGTGGCCGACCCGGGCCCGACCAGTGACGAGGCCAAGTCGCACGCGGCCGAAGTTGTGCACTTATTCGCCTCCGAGGTGTAATAGGATTGCTGAGTTGCCCCGCGTGAAATCGTGGGGACGCATGGTGGGTATAGCTCAGTTGGCAGAGCGCCTGGTTGTGGTCCAGGAGGTCGCGGGTTCAATCCCCGTTACTCACCCCAATGAAACACTGGCTTGTCGGGCGTCGAAGGCAGGCCGCGATGTTACAACTTGACGCGTCCGCATTCGAGCGCCTCGTCGTTGACGAACTCGATCTTCTGCCCGACGACATGGTCGACGGGCTCGACAACGTAATCTTCGTGGTCGAAGACCGTCCCGAAGACGGCACCCTCAACATCCTGGGCCTGTATGACGGGGTCGCCCTCACCGAGCGCGGCCAGTACGGCTTTGGTGAGATGCCCGATCGTATTGTGCTGTATCGTGAGCCGCTTTTGGCGATCTGCGAAACCCTGGACGACCTGCACGATGAAATTCACATCACCCTGGTGCATGAAATCGCCCATTTCTACGGCATTGATGACGACAGGCTGCACGAACTCGGCTGGGGCTGACTCCGAGCGGTCTAGCCTTGAAGAATGAGCTCCTTCCGTCCCGGCCGTCTCGTTGGCATTCTGGTCGGAACCGTGGTGATCCTCGGTTTCGGCGTCTACGGCCCCGCGACGCTGCTGGGGCCCCTGCCACCGGTCACCGCCTTCACGGTCACGCCCGCCGCCACGGCCACGGCACCCACTCCCCCGGTGCTTCCCGCCAACGGCGCGAGCGCAATCACCGTTCTCGCCGCCACGACCAGCGACGCGTCCGGCACGACGTCAACCCGCGCGGAGGGTTCGCAACCTTCGGCGCCGATCGCGGTCGCGGGCACGGCCGAGGCGCTTCCCCTGGCCTCCATTGCCAAAGTGGTGACCGCCCTCGTCGTTCTCGACGCGAAACCGATTGTGGCGGGCGAGTCTGGCCCGATCGTGACGCTCACGGCCGCCGATTTTCAGAGCTACCTCGACTACGACAAGGCCGGAGCGCGCTCGGTCGCTGTCTTCGCCGACGAGCAGTGGGCCGAACTCGAGCTACTGCAGGCGCTGCTGCTCGGATCGAGCAACAATCACGCCGATACCGTGGCCCGCTGGGCGTTCGGTTCGGTCGACGCCTACGTAGTGGCTGCCAACGCCTGGCTGTCCGACAACGGGCTGACCGGCACCTCCGTCGTCGACGCCACCGGGCTGCACGATGCGAGCGCCGGAACCGCCACCGATCTGGCCCACCTCGCCGGCCTGGCCGCGACCGACCCGATCGTGTCTTCGATGCTGGCCAGTCCTGCAACCGCTTTGGCGAACCGTCGCGGAGTGCAGAATACGACGTCGTACTTGCCCGAGGAGGGCATCACGGGCGTTTCGCGCAGCTATACGGATGCCGCCGGGGTCTGCTTTCTGTTCACCGCCACGGTCAGTGACGGCGCCTCAAGTTTCACGTTCTCCGGTGCGTTTATCGGTGAGCCGACCTATGATGCGCTCACGGCAGACCTGACCGCCCTCATGGCGAGCGCGCGGGCTGGCGTGGGACCGCTGCCGGTTCTGGCCGCCGGCGATGCCTATGCCACGTTCGAATCGGCGTGGGGCGATGAGGCCTCGGCCGTGGTCGGGGTGTCGCGCACCCGCTACGCCTGGCAGGCCACGACTCCCGAGGCCGCAACGGTCGAGCTCAAGGACTTCGCCACGGCCCGCACCGGCGCGAACGTGGGCCAGGTGCGGCTCACCGTTGCCGGGGAGAAACTCTCGGCGGCGCTGAAACTGGACCAGGGCATCGCCGACCCGGGGCCGGGCTGGCGGCTGCTGCATCCGATCGTGATGATCACGGCCCTGCTCGACCAGTAGTTCTACAGCGGCTCAACCTCGGTGTCGATGGGGTCGCTGTCGCCCTGGTCGAAGGCGTACCGTACGCGGAGTTGCCCGCTCACGTCACGTTCGTCGACCTCGTCGTACCAGAACACCGACTCGAGGCCGCCGACGGCGGCAACCATGCTGATGCGGGGCGCGTGTTTTCCCCGCACGAGCGCGCGGGAATCGATCTGACCCTCAAGCGGGCCGTCGATGAACTCGGCGATGTACAGGGTCGGGGTGTCACTGTCTGGGCTCATGGAAGCCAATCTAGTCCCGTGTGGCCTGCAGGCGAACCGTTGCCCGAATCTCGGGCGTTTCCCGCGAGAGGTAGCTGGCCCATTCCTGCTGCCACTGGTCCCAGTGGCTTCGAAAGGCTTCGCCGTCGCGACCCAGCGCGCGCCGTTTGCGCAGCTCGTCGTCCGCCGCAAGCCAGACACGCACGTCGCTGAGCGCTTCGTGCCGGGCGGCGAGGGTTCCGCAGCCCTCCACGATCAGCGGTCGGGCGGCGTCAAGCGGATGCCACTCCGCCGGCTCGTTCACGGCCCAGTCGTAACGCTGCCAGGCCGCGGGGCTTCCGCTGTATCGGGGTAGGAGAATGCACCGGTGCAGGTGCTCGACCGCCGCGTCGAGGCCGTCCCAGCCTGGGTAGATGTCGTCCATCCGCACCAGCTGCGGCGTGTTCGCGCCCGGCCAGTGGGCCACGAGGGCCTCGGCGAGGGTGCTCTTGCCGGCGCCGCTCGGCCCGTCGAGGAGCACGACCGGGTTCGGTCCGGCCGCGGCCAGGGCTCGCAGCAGCGGTGCCAGCAACGAGTTGATATTGGGGCTGGCTTCAGGCAAGAATAAAGCTCCAGGTCTCTGCCCACACCGCGACGCCGATGGCGATGCCGGCGATGGCAAATCCAATGGCGACGAGAGCGGCATCCGCTGCCCGAACGCGCGATGGCCTCGCCCACGTACGGGGCTCGTCGCTGCCGAAGCCGCGGGCTTCCATGGCCGTGGCGAGCTTACTGCCGCGTCGCACCGAGATGACGAGCAGGGAGAAGGCCGGGCCGAAGAACCGGCGGGCGGCGCCGCGCAGACCGCCGCCATCGCCGACCCCGCGGGCTCGCCGGGCAAGTCCGAGCGAATGCCAGTCGTCGATGAACATGCCCACGAGTCGCAGCCCGGCCAGTCCGCCGAGTACGAACCGAGCTGGCAGGCGCAGTACCTGGGCCAGGCCGTCGGCGAGATCGGTCGGGTCGGTCGTGGCAAGCAGAACGATGCCGGGCAGGCCGATCGCGAGCACTCTCAGCCCGATGGCCAGACCCAGCTGGGCGGAGCCCTCGGTCACCGAGATGAAGCCGAACTGCCAGAGCAGCGCGCCGGAGTCTTCACCGTAAAGAATCGTCGTGATCGATGCCATGGGCGCTGCGATCCAGACCGGCGCCGTGCGCAGCCAGAAATGGCGGGCGCTCAGGCCGCACCAGGCGAGTAGCACGGCCTCGAGCAGCAGGGCCACGCCCGCCGACACCCAGTCGATCGACAGCAGCAGCGCACAGCTCACGATGAGGGCAACGGCGAGCTTGGCCACCGGGTTGAGGCGGGCAACCACGCTGGGGCGGATGCTGGGGGTCATCAGGCTCACGGCTTGGCCACCCCCAGAGTGATCGGCGTGCCGAGTCGATACTCCTCATCTGCGAGAGCGCTGACGAACTGGGCGTCGTGGGTGACCGCAACGATTGCGGTGCCTTCGTCGAGCAGCTCGGCGAGCAGGCCCACGAGTTCCTGCCAGGTGCGGGAATCCTGCCCGAACGTCGGCTCATCGAGCACGAGCAGGCGAGGGCGGGTGGCGAGAACGGTGGCGACGGACATCCGTCTCTTTTCGCCGCCGGACAGGGTGAACGGGTTGGCGTCGGTGAGGTAGTCGAGCCGCAGCCGGTGCATGAGCTCGTCGACGCGGCTGGTCTGCTCAGCCGGGCTCAGTCCGAGGGCGTGCGGGCCGATAGTCAGGTCGCCGCGCACCGTGGCGGCCAGAAACTGGTGCTCGGGGTCTTGGAAGACGGCACCGATGCGGGTGAGCAGCTGCCGGGAGCGCCACCGGTGCGGCTCAGCCGGGATGCCAGCCGCCAGGCTGTCGCTCGCGCGCAGCGTTCCGCCGGCCGGTTTCAACAGACCGGCCAGGGTCAGGGCGAGGGTGGACTTGCCGGCGCCGTTCGGCCCTGTCACGACGGTGGCCCTGCCGGCGTCGACGGAGAGGGTGATTCCGTCAGCGACAACGGATGCCGCGCGTCGGCCAAACGGAACACGCCCGACCGCGAGTCCCTCGGCCCGCAACAGGCTCTGAGGATTGCTGATCGGGTGCCGCACCGGAAACCGGGGTGGCAGGGCTGGCACCCAGACGCCGGCCTGAGCCAGCCGCTCGCCCTGGATGGCGAGAATCTCGCGCGTCGGCCCGTCGGCCAGCGCACCGCCGGTCGGGTCGAGCACGATGACGCGGTCGACGACGTCCTGCCAGACCTCAACGCGGTGTTCGATGACGACGAGGGTGGCCCCGGAATGGTCGAGAGAGCGCACGACGGCGTCACGCACCTCGATGACCCCGACCGGGTCGAGGTTCGCGGTCGGTTCGTCGAGCAGCAGTAGTCCGGGCTGCATGGCCAGCACACCGGCCAGGGCCAGGCGCTGTTTCTGGCCGCCACTCAGGCTCGACGTGGGATGGTCGAGCGGCAGGTTCAGACCGACCTCGGCAAGGGCACGCCGCACGCGCGGCCAGATCTCTGCCCGCGGAACAGCCAGGTTCTCGCAGCCGAACGCCACGTCGTCGCCGACCCGGGCGAGTACCACCTGGGAGTCCGGGTCCTGCAGCACGAGTCCGACCCGACCCCGCGCCGCGGCCGCGCGCCTGCCGTCAATGAGCAGACTGCCCGTCTCGTCGCCGTCCTCGGCGTCGCCGAGCACTCCGGCCAACGCGTGCACCAGGGTGCTCTTGCCGGCGCCGCTGGCCCCGAGCAGCAAGACCCGTTCGCCGGGCTCGATCCGCAGGTCGAGCCTCGACACCGCTTGGTTGTGGCGTCCGGCATGGCGCCAGCCCCAGCCTCGGGCTTCGATCTGCACGGGCCGAATCTGCGGGCCGCGAGCGGACGCGTGCGACGAAGGGGCTGGCATCCGCTTAACTGATCGCGGCGGGTGCGCGCGAACCTTCCCGGCCGGCGGCGAATCGGTTGAGCGCGCCGGTGCGGGCCAGGCCGCGCACGGCGAGCCAGGACAGCAGCCCGGCGAGCACAGTGCCCGATACGACGGCGGATACGAAGTAGACGGCCTTGAAACCGATATCCAGTGCCGCATAGCTGACGGTCGTGTCGAGCAGCCCAACGGCCACGCCGGCGCCGGCGCCGGCGAGGAGGGCGACGCCGAGACGCCAGTTGGCGTACAAGAACAGGGCCAGCACGATCTCCGCGCCGAGGCCCTCGACGATGCCCCAGATGAGCGTGGAGAAGCCCCACTGGGTGCCGATCAGCATCGACACGACGGCCGCGATGACCTCGGTGTAGAGGGCCGCACCGGGCTTGCGAATGATGAGGCCGCCGAGCACTCCGGCAAACAACCAGCCGCCGGCCAACAGGCCTTCGAGGCCGGGCGTGAACGTGAGGATCGCGCTGAGCGGCGACCAGGCGAGGCCCCAGGCCCAGAAGATGACGCCGCTCGCCACGCCAATGACGCTCGCGACGACGATGTCGACGACGCGCCAGCGAAAGTTGCGCGGCTTTTTCGCCGTCGATGCGTCGCGGCTGGACTGATTGAATGATGTCGTTGTAGCGTGCACTGTTCGTGCCCTTTCCGTAGGTGAATACAGGGCACGGGATCGAGAAGCCTCCCTGCGCTGGCATGATCCAGATCAGGTTCGACGGTCGAAGCTTGGTCAGCTTCCTCTCAGCCCGGTGTACCGGACTCCCGTGATCGTGTTCAATTCTAGTGCCCCGCTTAGACTTGTGGCATGGGGATCACGAGATGAGCATCGGCATTCTGCTCGTTCTGGCAGGGCTATACCTCGTATTGATGCGCCGCTTCATTCTGCGCCGCCGTCGTATCGCTGCGGGCCTACCGGTGAGCGGCCCGTGGCACTTTCCGGCTTGGCTGCGGCGTCGGCTGCCACGCTGGCTGCGCCGTCGGTTCACGCAGGGCGGGTTCGCGGGTCGGTTCGCGCGTCGGCCGCGCTGGCCGCGCCGCATCCGCTCTGCGCGCAAGCCGCGCGGCACTCGCCCGGGCCCACCTTAGGACCACGGGCCCAGTCTATAAACTGGGCCCGTGGACGGGGCCCGGGCCCCGTCCACGGGCAGCATCAGCAGGGGCGGCTACTTCTTCAGGGCACGGATCACCCGGGCCAGGGCGCGGCCGGCCACGAGCAGGAACGGCGCGCCGACGGCGAGCAGCGCGATGACATTCGGCTCGAACCGGGCGGTACCACCCGACTTCACGTAGGCGCCGATCGGCAGCGACACTCCGCCCCCGCCTCCGCCGGATCCGGCACCGCCCTCACCGGCGTCGCCGCCGCCGAAGCCGTAATAGGTGAGCGCAACGGGTACGAGGGTGACGCCGTCGATTTGCACGGGGTCACCGTACGCCGATTTCACACCGGCGGAACGGAACGTTTCTGCGAGTTTTTCCGGGAGGCTGGTCATTCCAACAGGGTAGTCGACTCGTGCCTTATGGGCGAGGTTTGAAGAACGAGGCCGGACGCACGATTCCCGCCCCGAATCGCTCGGTCACGGAGTCGACCGCCAGCTCGGCGCCCCGCCAATCCTCGTCGGGATCCCACAGCCCCACCGATCCCGACGCCGTACCCAGCTGCTCGGCCCGCACCCCGATCAGGCGCACGCGGATGCCCGCCGCGGCCAGTAGGTCGAACGCGGCCACGGCCTCCTCGTAGATGCGCCGCCCGACATTGCTGGGCTCGGCGAGGGTGCGCGAACGGGTGACCGTGCTGAAATCGGTGTAGCGCAGCTTGAGTGACACGCGCCTGGCAACCAGATCGCCCCTCCGCAGCCGTGCCGCAACGAGGTCACACTGCCGCAGCAACTCGCTGCGCAGTCGGTCAATGTCGGTCACGTCGTGCTCAAACGTGACCTCGTGGCCGACGCTCTTCTCCTCCCGCTCGAGCGTCACCGAACGCGGGTCACGCCCCCAGGACAGCTCGAACAGCTTGTGACCGGATGCCTCCCCGAGCGTCCTTTTCAGCACGTCCAGCGGCGCGTGCGCGATGTCGCCGATGAGTTTCAGGCCGAGGCGGGTCAGGGTCTGCTCGGTGGCCGCCCCTACGCCCCACAGGGCCGTCACGGGCAGCGGATGCAGGAACTCGATCGTTTCGTCGGCCGGAACGACGAGCAGCCCGTTGGGTTTGGACAGGCCGGAGGCAAGCTTGGCGACAAACTTGGTCGACGCCGCGCCCACCGAGCAGACCAGCCCGGTCTCGGCGAGCACCCGCGCGCGGATGAGTTCGCCGATCACGGCCGGGGAGCCGAACAGATTGGTTGCGCCGGCCACGTCGAGGAAGGCTTCGTCGATGCCGAGCCGTTCCACGAGCGGGGTGACGTCGTCGAAAATGCTCATCACCCGGGTGGAATAGTCCCGGTAGAGGCCCATGTGCGGCTCGAGCACGATCGCGTTCGGGCACTGCCGCAGGGCGAGTGCCATCGGCATCGCTGAGTTCACGCCGTAGCGCCGCGCAATATAGTTGGCCGCCGTGACGACCGACCGACCCCCGCGGTGGCCCACGATCACCGGCAGGCGTACGTATTCGGGGTGCGACAGCAGCTCGACCGACACGAAGAACGCATCGAGGTCAACGTGCAGCACCGTCGCTGAACGGTCATCGACGTCGTCCGCCGAAATCTGCCGCCCACTGCCGTCCTGTCTGCCCACCGAAAAACCCTAACCCGTTCCGGTCACGAACGGCTAGCGCACAACCTTTTCGGCGCCGGCAATGCGCTGCGCGAAGTAGATGGGAATGATCGAAACCAGCACGAGCACCACGGCGATGACATTGACGACCGGCGCCTGGTGGGGCCGGAACAGGTTGTCCAGAATCCACAACGGCAGGGTCTTCACACTCGATCCGGCGGTGAACGTCGTCACGATGATCTCGTCAAAGCTCAGGGCGAAGGCGAGCAGGCCGCCGGCGAACAGGGCTGACCGCAACTGGGGAAAGGTCACCAGGCGAAACGTGGTCCAGATTCCGGCGCCGAGATCCGACGAGGCATCTTCGAGGCTCGTGCCGAGGCGCCGCAGCCGGGCGATCACGTTGTTGAACACGGTCACGATACAAAACGTGGCGTGGGCGATGATGAGCGTCAGAATCGACAGTTGCACGCCGAGTCCGGTGCGGAAGGCATTGTTCAGGGCGATGCCGGTGACGATGCCGGGCAGCGCGATCGGCAGGATGACCAGCAGGCTGATGGCATCCCGGCCGAAGAATTCGAAGCGTTGCAGCCCGAGCGAGATGAGCGTGCCGAGCACGAGCGCCACCGCCGTCGAGGCCAGGGCCACTTGCAGGCTGGTCAGCACCGCGTCAAGGGCACCGTCGCTCTGAAACGCCTTGGCCCACCATTCCAAGGTAAAGCCCGGCGGCGGCCAGGTGAGGTTCTGGCTGGTGCTGAAGGAGTTCACGAAGACCACGAGCAGGGGCAGATAAATAAGGGCCAGCACCACGGCCGTGATGGCCGCGAGCAGACCACGGGCGGGGCGACTCAGACGCATGGCAGGGCTCCTACAGGTTGTTGAGTGCGCCCGTGCGCCGCACGGCGGCGAGGTAGGCGAAGATGATCAAAATGGGAATGAGCGCGATCGCGGCCGCGAGCGGCAGGTTGTTCGCGGCCCCCACGTTGGTGTAGACGAGGTTGCCGAGCATCTGGTTGGCCCCGCCGACGATATTTACGGTGATGTAGTCACCGAGCGACAGTGAGAAACTGAAAATCGACCCGGCAATGATCGCCGGCCAGATCATGGGCAGTACTACCAGGCGCAGCGTCGCCCAGGTACCCCCGCCAAGATCACCGGATGCCTCCAGCAGTGAATCCGGCACCCGCTCCAGTCCCGCATAGATCGGCAGAATGACGTACGGCAACCACAGGTAGGACAGGGTGATGATCGTTGCCGGCAGACCGTAACCGGGACTGTGCCCGCCAAACGGCGACACCAGCCATTCGAAAATTCCACCCTGGGAGAGCACCGATCGCCAGGCGTACGCCTTCACCAGGTAGCTCGCCCAGAGCGGCATCAGAATGGCGATCACAAGAATCCGCTGGGCGCCAGGGCTCGCCACCTTGGCCATGTAGAACGCGATTGGAAGCGCGATCACAATGTCGATGATCGTGACCAGCAGCGCCACGCCGACCGTGCGCAGCGTGACGGTTTGGTAAAGCGAACCTGTGAGCACCGCCACGATGTTGTCGAGGGTCCAGGTTTGCGAAATCTGCCCGGTGAACGAGTCCACCGTCCACAGGGCGGTGATCAGCAGTGCGGCGAGGGCCGCGACGTAGACCAGGCCGAGCCAGAACAGGGGGGCACTCAGCAGCAGTGACAGCCGCAGTCGTGGGTGCCGGCTGAGAAAGACCGAGCCCCGCCGGGCGATGGTGCGACGGTGCTGGGGCACCACCGCCCGACGGGTGGGTGGCGCGGGAGCGTCAACCGTCATGATTCTTCCTTCTGTCTGACTCGAGCAGGCGGATTAGCCCTTGATTTCTTGCCAGGCGGTGGTCCAGTCGGAGTAATCGGTGCACTGCACGTCGGTGCGCCCGTCGAGGCACTCCGCGATCGGTGTCGACCAGTACCAGATCTGCGCCGCGTAGTCGGCGTCGCCGGCGTGGTAGCTGGCACAGTGGTCGGGGTTGACCGTGAAGTCGCAGGCTCCGGCGTTGGACGGTGCCTCACCGAAGTACTCGGTGGCTTGCGCGTTGGCTTCGGGGCTCGCGATGTAGTCCAGCCAGGCGTAGGCGCAGTTGGGGCTCTTCGCGCCTGCGGCGATCATCCAGGTGTCCGACCAGCCGGTCGCGCCTTCCACGGGCAGCACGACTTCGGCCGGGGTACCCTCAGCGAGCGAGTTGCGAATGACCTGCCAGGTGGTACCGACCACGGTGTCGCCGGTTTCGAAGGCCTGCACCTCCTTGAGGTAGTCCGACCAGTATTCGCCCACGTTGATGCGCTGGTTCTTGAACAGCTCAACGGATGCCGCCAGCTGCGTTTCGTCGAGCGCGTACGGGTTCTTAATTCCCAGTTCCGGCTGGTGCGCCATGAGGTAGACCGCGGCATCCGCTATCGAAATCGGCGAATCGTAGGCGGTCACCGCACCCTTGTAGTCGGACGACTTGTCGAAGACGACATTCCACGACGTGGGTGCCGGGGTCACGACCTCCGTGTTGTACATGAGCAGGTTGGCACCATAGCCGTGCGGAATGCCGTAGGAGACACCGTCGACGCTGTTCCAGGACTGCATCTTCAGAAAGTCGAAGATGCCCGCGTAGTTGGGAATGAGGTCGGTGTTGACCGGCGCCACGTCCCCCGAGGCGACAAGCCGCAGGGAGGCATCACCGGAGGCCGCGACGACGTCGTAGTCACCGGTCTTCATGAGGCTGAACGCTTCGTCGGAGGTGCCGTAGGTCTTGCTGGTGACCGTGCAGCCGGTCTTCTCTTCGAAGGCGCTGACCCAGTCGACCGTTGGATCGTTGCTGCCGTCTTCGACGTAGCCGGGCCAGGCCAGCAGCGAGACGCTGCCTTCCATCTCGCCGAGCTCGGCCTGAGCCTCGGTCGGCGCAGCGGTGCCGCCGCCCTGGCTGGTACCGCAGGCGGTGAGAAGAAGGGCAACCGACACGATCGCGACGCCGCTGAGGGCGCCAGCGGTGAAGCGGGTACGGGTAGAACTGCGTTTCATGACTTTCTCCATTCGTGAGGTGCGGTCAGGGATGTGCGGTCAGGGGTGGGAAGTGAGTACTGGTGGGGCGAGGGTGACGATGTCGGAGTCGTTCCAGCCAACGGTGACGCGTGCGCCGCGCCCGTTGGTCGCCACGCGGTGCGCATCGTTCTGTTCGAGCACGACGACCCGCGTGCCGGCGTCGAGGTCGACGATGAGCTGGGTGCTGCTGCCGACATAGATCACCTCGGCGAGAACGCCGGCGGCCGTTCGATCGGCTGAAAGCGGCCGGTTCTCGGTGGTCACGCTAACCTTCTCCGGGCGCACCGAGTGGGTGCCAGCGCGACCGAGAAGCGTCTGCGACACGGTGTCATCGAAAATGTTGGAGGTGCCCACGAACGCCGCGACGAACGGTGAAGCTGGGCGCTCGTAGATCTCGGCCGGGGTGCCGAGCTGTTCGATTTTGCCCTCGTTGAACACGGCGATGCGGTCGCTGAGCGTCAGGGCTTCCTGCTGGTCGTGGGTGACAAAAATGAAGGTGATACCCAGGGTGCGCTGCAGTTCCTTGAGTTCGACCTGCATCTGCTCGCGCAGTTTGAGGTCGAGTGCGCCGAGTGGTTCGTCGAGCAGCAGCACCTTGGGCTGCACGACGGTAGCCCGGGCCAGGGCCACCCGCTGGCGCTGCCCGCCGGAGAGCTGGCTGGGCTTTCGATCGGCGAAACTGCCCAAACGCACGGTATCGAGGGCTTGACGGGCCTGTTCGTGCCTGGCGCGCTTGGCGACGCCGCGCACCCGCAACCCGTAGGCCACGTTGTCGAGCACGCTCATGTGCGGAAACAACGCGTAGTCCTGAAACACCGTGTTCACGTCGCGGTCGAACGGCGCCCGGTCGGTGACGTCCTGCCCGAGCAGCGAAATCGTTCCGCTGGTCGGCTGCTCGAAACCGGCAATCAGGCGCAGAACCGTGGTCTTTCCGGATCCCGACGGGCCGAGCATGGAGAAGAACTCCCCCTCGATGATATCCAGGTCGACGCCGTCGACGGCATGGACGCTTCCGAAACTCTTGGTCAGACCGGTCAGACGGATGGCGGGCTGCACACCGGTCACGAGATCTCCTCACTCATTCAACGACTCCCTGCTCACTCACAGGCTAATCATATGGAGTTAGATGTCATAAATGTGCGCCGGGATGTTACGGTCGTGTCACAACCTGAAATGAGCCGCCGATGCCGCAGTCCATCCGAGCCGGATCGGGAACGCGCGCGGCCATTTTCGCCCCGCTTGACGGCGCTGGCCGGGCCGAGCTGGTGTTGCAGCGGCTGACCGATGCGATTGTGCTCGGGGTGCTGCACGACGGCGAACGCCTGCCGAGTGAGGCCGAGCTGGCCCGCCAGCTGGGCGTGGCCACGGTCACCGCCCGCGAAGCCCTGGAAATTCTGCGCCGGAACAAGCTCGTGCACACCAAGCGCGGCCGCGACGGCGGCAGTTTCGTCACGTTCGCCGGGCGGGGTGCGACCGACCTGCAGGATGAACGCCTGGTGGCCTGGTCCCGGGTGCAGGTTCGCGACCTGGGCGTGCATTATTCCGCGATCGCAGGTCTCGCTGCCGAGCTCGCCGCCGACCGGGCCAGCGCGGCCGATATCGAGAACCTCGAGCGTATCCTCGACCGCGCCGATGCCGGCACAGCGGATGCCGCGCGCCGCGGTCAGGGTACCTTCCGTCTCGAGGTGGCCGCGCTCAGCCAATCCGCCCGGCTCGTGCGCGAAGAATTGCGTCTGCAGGCCGAGTTCGGTTCCCTGCTCTGGCTCAGCCTGCGGGACGCGAGCCGCCGCGAACGCTGCCAGGCCGTGCAGCGCGCGACGGTCGCGGCCCTCATCGCCGAGGACGGCGCTCGCGCCCGACAGCTGACCGTGACGCAGATCATCGAGTCCATCGAGTGGCTTATCGAGGCGAAATCACTCCTGGAACTGAAGGGCAGGTCAACGATGACCGACAGCACAGCGACAGTGAGCACCACCGCGGTACTTCCCACGGGTGCACCCGCATGACGCCCGAAACGCTCACTCCCGAGCACGATGGGCCGCAGACCGCGGCCGGTTTTTCATCCGTTGCCGCCGTCTTCGACCCGGTCTTCGCTCGGCTGGAACACTGGGCAGACCTGGTGGAACGCTATGCCGCGCGGCCGGATCGTATCGCCGACCGGGCCGACCTGGATCCCCTGATGGAATCTCTGGTGCGCCGCGAGTTCACCGACTCCGAGGGGTGCGTCATCGGAGCCGGTTTTGTGTCCGCGCCGAACTTTCTGGGCTGGCACCTGGCCTGGTGGCTGGGCGGCCAGAACCCGGCCGTGTCGGGGCTGCCCGCCACCGGCATCCGCCATCTGGAAACGGTCGAAGACCCTCTCGATGAGAGTTTTCGGGACTACACCGCGCTGGAATGGTGGCGGGTTCCAGAACAGACGGGACGCCGACACATTACCGGCCCCTACGTCGACTACCTGTGCACGGATGAGTACACGCTCACTCTGACGCTTCCGGTGTATCGAGCCGCCGAGCTGATCGGGGTTGTCGGCATCGACCTCTCGGTCGACGAGATCGAACGCGGCCTCATACCGCGCCTCGGCGCAGACGGCGTCTCGGTCACGGTCATCAACTCCAGTGGCCGGGTGGTGGTCTCGACCGACACTCACCTCGCGACCGGCGCGCTGCTGCGCCTGCCCGGTCTATCGGAACACCTCAACGACCAGTCCGGCGGGGCACCAGGCCTGCCGGCCGGTCATACGTTCCAGTGGTGCGGACAGACTGGACTGGCCATCGTGGCCGGGCCGGCGCCGAGCTAGCCGATCGAGGTGCCGAACACCAGCCCGAGCAGGTACGTGACGGCGGCCGCGCCGAGGCCGATGACGAGCTGCCGCAACGCTCGTTTCAGCGGCGGACCACCGGAGAGCAGCCCCACGACAGCCCCGGTGGCGAGCAGGGCCACGCCCACCATTACAGTCGCGACGATGATGGCCGCGTAGCCGCTCAGACCGAACAGGTAGGGCAGCACCGGCAGCAGTGCGCCGGAGGCGAAGAAGCAGAAGCTCGACAGGGCGGCGCCGGTGCCCGTTCCGATGGCCTCGTGCTCGTCGGGCTCCGGCGCCGCTTTGGTGACCGCGGCAATCGGTCCGGTTGCCGCGTACGCGGTGGCCAGCACGCCGCGGGCGTAGGTTTCAGCTTTCTCCTCGGACATGCCACGGGCGCGATAGACCAGGGTCAGCTCGTTGGCGGCGAGGTCGAGGTGGGAGAGCACGCTCTTGGCGGGAGCCGCGGGGCTGGATGCCTCGAGCAGTTCTCGCTGGGACCGCACCGAGACGTATTCGCCGGCCCCCATCGACAGCGCCCCGGCCAGCAGCCCGGCAATGCCGGTGAACAGAATGGTCGCGGCCGGCACACCGGTGGCGCCGATACCGAGCACGAGGGCGAGGTTACTCACCAGCCCGTCGTTGACGCCGAACACGGCGGCCCGAAAGGTGCCGGAGAGGCGTTTGCGGCCGCGGGCGGCGAGACCGCGCACGACCTCTTCGTGCACGGTTTCGTCGGCGGCCATGGCGCTGGTCGCGTCGGCATCCGCTTGATAGGGCGAGCGTCCCTCGGCCCGCTGGGCGAGGGCAAGCACGAACACCGAACCGAACCGGCGGGCCAGCAGACCAAGAAATCGGGTGCGCAAAGCACCGCGCCGCGGTGAACCGACGTCGCTGCCGAGCAGGTTCCGCCAGTGTTCTTCGTGCCGGCCTTCGGCGTCGGCGAGGGCGAGCAGAATTTGCCGCTCTTCGCCGGCGCGACGATTGGCGAGGTCGCGGTAGACCGCGGCCTCGGCCTGTTCGTCGGCGAGGTATTGCCGCCACCGACGGATGTCGCGGGTCGACGGCGCGCGTCCGTCCTGCTCCGGAGCAGTCACGTTCACGCCTCCGGCGCCGCTTCCAGGAAGCTCTGCGGAATGCGCGCGGAGTCGTGCGGACCCGACCCGTCGAGGCCGACGAACGGCTCCTCGAAGGCCACGACCCAGAACTTCTCGCGCTGCACGGTCGGTGCGTAGAGCC
This sequence comes from Cryobacterium sp. N19, assembly GCF_002929595.1. Classification (NCBI taxonomy): domain Bacteria; kingdom Bacillati; phylum Actinomycetota; class Actinomycetes; order Micrococcales; family Microbacteriaceae; genus Cryobacterium; species Cryobacterium sp. N19. The sequence goes on from NZ_PJJR01000045.1 coordinate 45,562, forward strand.
CGGAGCCCTCCGACTCCCCCGGCGCGACGATCACGCCGATCGGGTCGTCGATGAGGGAGTCGGGAAAGCGGGTGCGGTCGAGGTGCACCACGACCTGCACGCCCACTCCGAAAGCCTGAGTTGTCACCGGCTACTCGATTGCGGCGGCGCGTTCGAGCACGAGTTCGCGCACGCGCGCGGCATCCGCTTGCCCGCGCATGGCCTTCATAACGGCCCCGATGACGGCGCCGGCGGCCTGCACCTTGCCGTCACGAATCTTGGCGAGCACGTCGGGCTGGCCGAGCAGTGCGGCGTCGATCGCCGCGATGAGCGCGCCGTCGTCGGAGACCACGGCCAGTCCCCGGCTTTCGACGACCTCGGCCGGGGTTCCTTCGCCGGCGATGACACCTTCGAGCACCTGGCGGGCCAGGCGGTCGGTGAGGCTTCCGGCTTCGACCAGTGCGATGAGCGCGGCGAGCTGCACCGGCGTCACGAGCGAGTCGGCGGCGACGTTGGCCACGTTGGCGAGCCGGGCGATTTCGCCGGTCCACCACTTGCGCGATGCCTGAGCGGATGCCCCGGCGGCGACGGTCGCCTCGACGGCGTCGAGCAGGTCGGAGTTCACGACGTCCTGGAACTCGAGGTTCACAAAACCCCAGGCCGCCTGCAAGCGCTTGCGACGGGCCGCGGGCGGCTCGGGCAGGGTCAGGCGCAGCTCTTCGACCCATTCGCGCGACGGTGCCATCGGCAGCAGGTCGGGCTCCGGAAAGTACCGGTAGTCGTCGGCGTCGCTCTTAGGCCGACCGGCGCTCGTGATTCCGGTGTCCTCGTGCCAGTGCCGGGTCTCCTGCGTAATGGTGCCTCCGCCGGAAAGCACGGCCGCCTGACGCTGGATTTCGTAGCGCACCGCGCGCTCGACGCTTCTCAGGGAGTTGACGTTCTTGGTCTCGGTGCGGGTGCCGAGCACGTTCGACCCGCGCGGGCGCAGGGAGACGTTGGCGTCGCAACGCACGTTGCCCTCTTCCATGCGAGCGTTGGAGACGCCGAGCGCCTTGGCGATCTCGCGAATGGCGGCGACGTAGGTCTTGCCGATCTCGGGGGCGTCGTGTTCGGCGCCCTCGATCATCTGGGTGACGATCTCGACCAGTGGCACACCGCCACGGTTATAGTCGACGAGCGAGTAGTCGGCGCCCTGGATGCGTCCGGTCGCGCCACCCATGTGGGTGAGCTTGCCGGCGTCGTCTTCCATGTGCGCACGTTCGATCTCGACGGTGACCAGGCGGCCGCTCTCGAGTTCGATCGTGATCGATCCGTCGTGGCAGATCGGGTCGTCGTACTGGCTGGTCTGAAAGTTCTTCGCCGTGTCGGGGTAGAAGTAGTTCTTGCGGGCGAACCGCGAGTGTTCGGCGATCTCACACCCCAAAGCCAGCCCCAAACGGATGCTGGATTCCAGCGCCTTCTTGTTCACCTGCGGCAGTCCGCCGGGCAGGCCGAGGCAGGTCGGGCAGGTGTTCGTGTTGGCGCCGGAGCCGAACTCGTTGGCGCAGCCGCAGAACATCTTGGTCTTGGTGTTGAGTTCGACGTGCACCTCGAAGCCGAGCACCGGCTCGAACAGTTCGAGTGCCTTATCGAAGTCCATCAATTCAGCCTTCATCAGACGGCTCCCTCTTCGCTGGCAAACATTTCGGTCGGGGTCAGGGCTGGAGCCTGGCTGAGCATGGTGTGCCCCCAGCTCGCTTCGAGCAGCTGCTCGATCGCGGCGCCGACGGTGTAGAGGCGGGCATCCGCTTTGGCGGGGGCCATGATCTGCAGGCCGACGGGCAGGCCGTCTTCGGGCGCGAGCCCGATCGGGATGCTCATTCCGGGCACACCAGCCAGGTTCGCCGGGATGGTGGTCACGTCGTTGATGTACATAGCCATCGGATCGGCGAGCTTCTCACCAAACTTGAACGCCGTGGTTGGGGCGCTCGGCGACATCAGAACGTCGACCTGGCCGAACGCGGCGGCGAAGTCACGCTGAATGAGCGTGCGCACCTTCTGCGCGCTGCCGTAGTACGCGTCGTAGTAACCGGCGCTCAGGGCGTAGGTGCCGAGGATGATACGGCGCTTGACTTCGGGACCGAAACCGGCCTCTCGGGTGGCGCTCATCACGTGCTCGCTCGTGAGCGAACCGCTTTCCGGGTTGACGCGGATGCCGAATCGCACCGAGTCGAAGCGGGCCAGGTTACTCGACGCTTCGGCGGGCAGAATCAGGTAATACGCCGCGACGGCATACTCGAAGTTCGGTGCGGAGACCTCGATGATCTCGGCGCCAGCGGCGACGAGCAGCGCGAGGGTTTCGTTGAAGCGCTGGGTGACGCCAGCCTGGAATCCGTCGCCGGAGAGTTCCTTGATGACGCCGATGCGCACGCCCGTGAGGGCGCCGTCCTTGAGACCGTCGCGCGCGGCGGCGGCCATCGACGGCCAGCTGTCGGTCAGCGAGGTGGAGTCGAGGGGGTCGTGGCCGCCGATGACGTCATGCAGCAGGGCAGCGTCATAGACCGTGCGGGAGACCGGTCCGACCTGGTCGAGGCTGGAGGCCAGGGCGATCGCCCCGTAGCGGGAGACTCCGCCGTAGGTGGGCTTGACGCCGACCGAGCCGGTGACGGCGGCGGGCTGGCGGATGGATCCGCCGGTGTCGCTGCCGAGGGCGAGCGGCGCCTGGAAAGAAGCGACGGCCGCGGCCGAGCCGCCACCGGAGCCACCGGGGATACGGTCGCGGTCCCAGGGGTTGCGAGTAATTCCGTAGGCGGAGTGTTCGGTGGAGGACCCCATGGCAAATTCGTCCATGTTGGTCTTGCCGAGCGGCACGAGGCCGGCCGCACGCAGTCGGGCAACGACGGTCGCGTCGTAGGGCGGAACCCAGCCTTCAAGAATTTTCGACCCGGCGGTGGTGGGCATGTCTTGGGTGGCCAGCACGTCTTTGATCGCGATCGGAACCCCGGCGAGCGGGTTCAGCACCTCGCCGGCAGCGCGGCGGGCGTCAATCTGGGCGGCGGTCGCCAGGGCGGCCTCGCCCGCCACGTGCAGAAAGGCGTGCAGGTCGGTGTCGACGGCCGTGATGTGGTCGAGGTGCGCGCTGGTCGCTTCGACGGCGCTGACCTGCTTGCTGACCAGCAGCTCGCTGAGCGCTGCGGCGGAGAGCTTGGTGAGATAGGTCATGGTTACTCCTCGTCCAGAATGGCGGGCACGCGGAATTTGTCACCGGCGCGGTCGGGGGCGCCGGACAGGGCCTGCTCGACGGTCAGTGATGGCACGACGACGTCTTCACGGTAGACGTTGGTCAGCGGCATCGGGTGGCTCGTGGCCGGGGTGTCAGCGGTGGCTACCTCAGAGACCTTGGCAATCGAGTCGACGATCTGGCCGAGGTCGTGGGTGAGATTGGTGATCTCGAGGGGGCTGAGGTCGATCCGAGCAAGGTATGCCAAATGGGCAACCTGCTCAGCCGTGATTTCCGACATGGAACTCCGATACGCATTGGGGTGGATACCCCAATCCTATTCGCCAGCCGCCGCGAGCCCGATCCGCCGACCGCACCAGGTGCGCACCCGCGCCCCTGGCGTCCGTGTCCGTTGCCTGGACCGGCACCGGCACCGGTGGGCCATTCGCTTTGATCCTGTGAAGCCTGGCATCGCCAACGAGGAGAAAAAAGTCTCCTGGAGCCAGAATTTCAGCGGGAACTAACCGCGTAGGAGCACACTTTAGATATGAGAGCACTTGTTGTTGAGCAGAACCTGGGTGGTTCCGTGCTTTCGATGCGCGATCTGCCGAGCCCTGAACCGGGCCCGCGTCAGGTGAAGATCCGTGTGCGGACTGCGTCGTTGAATCGTGCCGACCTTGCCCAGCGCGCCGGAACCCACCAACCGGTCAGCCCGGGCAGCGCACCGGTCGTTGTGGGGCTGGATGCCGCGGGCGATGTCGTCACGGTGGGATGCGAGGTCAAGGGAGTACAGTTCGGGGACCGTGTCATGGCCACCGTCAGCGGCGGTTTGAGCGAGGAAATCGTTGTCGACGCTGCGCTGGTCGTACCGATTCCGCGGGCGTGGTCCTACGCGGAGGGTGCCGCTGCCATCCTCGGGTTGATGACCGAGCACAACGCGCTCCGCACCGCGGGTGGCCTCAGGCCGGGCGAAACGGTGCTGATTCATGCGGCTGCCTCATCGGTGCGTCTTCAGTACGTACAGTTGGCAAAATACCTGGGCGCTGGAGCGGTTATCGCAACCGTTCGCACGGACCGGGCAACTGACCTGCTCCGTTCCCAGGGTGCCGATCACGTGGTCGACGTTAACGAGGCCGGTTTCGCTGATCGGGTTTTGGAACTGACGGATGGCCGCGGGGTCGACGTCATCATCGACCATGTTGGTGGCCCGTATCTTGCGGACAATATTCGCTGCGCCGCACTCCTGGGACGCCTGGTCGGTGTGGGGCGCCTCGGCGGTGCCCACGGTGTTCTTGATTTGGAAGCACTGGCGTTTAAACGATTGAGCATCATTGGGGTCACCTTTCGCACCCGCGACGCTGCGGAAAAAAAGCCGAGATCGTCGCCGCGCTGCGCGCCGAGGTCGACCCGGCTTTCGAAGCACTACGCCCATCGATTGATCGGATTCTGCCCTGGACCGAAGTCCAACAAGCGCAGGACCTGATGGCCGGGAACTCCCACCTGGGCAAGATCGTTCTGAGTCTTGAGACTACGTAAGCCAGACCGTCTGGATATGCACACGACGCAAGGAACCGCATGCGCGAAACCGACTTCTTTAACGGCGTTCGGGTACCCGTCATTGGGCAGGGAACCTGGCATCTCGGTGAAGACCCCGCGAAGCGAAAGACCGAGGTGGCGGCCCTGGGCGCCGGGATCGACGCCGGCCTGACCGTGATCGACACCGCCGAAATGTATGGCGACGGTGCCTCGGAAGAACTCGTCGGCGAGGCCATTCGAGGGCGACGCGATGAGGTCGTGCTGGTCAGCAAGGTCTACCCACATAATGCGAGCCGCAGCGGTGTCGTCGCTGCGTGCGAGCGCAGCCTGCGCCGGCTCGGAACCGATCGACTCGATGTCTACTTACTGCATTGGTCCGGCAGTATTCCACTCTCCGAGACCGTCGACGGGTTCGAACACCTCCGTGCCGCTGGCAAGATTCGGAGTTGGGGGTTATCGAATTTCGACCTGGATGATCTGGAGCCAGTACCCGAGGGATGTGCCACCAACCAGGTGCTCTACAACCTCGGCAGTCGGGGCATCGAGTTCGATCTGCTGCTTTGGCAGCAACACCAGCGTATGCCGCTTATGGCCTATTCGCCGCTCGGGCAGGGACCGTCCCTGTTGGAACATCCGCTGCTGGCCGAACTGGGAAGATGGCACGGGGTGACTGCTGCCCAGATCGCCCTGGCCTGGGTTATCCGGCAACCGGGCATCATCGCGATCCCCAAGGCTTCGTCTCTCGAGCACGTGCGCCAGAATGTCGGCGCGGGCGCGGTGGTTCTCGATGCTGAAGATTGTCTGGCTCTCGATAACGCATTTCCGGTGCCTCGCGGAAAGCAACCGCTCGATATTCTGTGACGGCGTCCGCTCGTTCCTGAAGCGCACTCCGGTCAGGTCGGGTTCTCTGAATTTGGTCACCGTCCGGACAGCCACCTCCACGAGGTGCGCAGTGGCAGATCATGTCCGATCGTGATAAAACTGAGGCATGCTCATTTTCCGCACAGTCTAGAACTGTCGGGACATTCATCCATTCAATACCTCCGAAAGTGAAGACGGATCTTCCGCAGCCACATTCAAAAAAGTCAAGGAGTGAAAAGAAATGAAGGCAGTCGTTTACAAGGGCCCAAATGAAGTCAGTGTTGAAGACGTTCCGGACGCCAAGATCGAACGTCCCACTGATGTTTTGGTTCGCATTACGGCAACAAATATCTGCGGTTCAGATTTGCACATGTACGAGGGGCGTACCGATTTCGAGGTGGGACGCACGTTTGGCCACGAAAATATGGGCGAGGTCATCGAGATCGGTAACGGCGTCGACGCCGTCAAGATCGGCGATCGGGTCGTGCTGCCGTTCAATATTTCCTGCGGGTTTTGCAAGAATTGCGAACGCGGTTTCACCAACTATTGCATGACCACTCAACCGGACCCGGTCGGCGCGGGCGCCGCTTACGGCTTCGCGGGAATGGGTCCGTATCCCGGCGGGCAGGCCCAAATGCTGCGTGTGCCCTACGGCGACAATAACTGCCTGCGCTTGGGTGAAGACGCGATAGAAAAGCAAAACGATTACGTGATGCTGTCGGACATCTTTCCGACGGGTTATCACGCTACCGAGATGGCCGGCGTGATCCCCGGTGACACCGTGGTGATCTACGGTGCGGGTCCGGTCGGGCTCATGGCCGCCCTGTCCGCGACGATCAAGGGCGCGAGTAAAGTCTGGGTTGTGGACCGACGCCCGGACCGGCTGGCCCTCGCCGAGCAGATCGGTGCAATCGCCGTTGATGACTCAAAAACGGACCCGGTTCAGTTCGTACTGGACCAGACCAAGGGTAAAGGCGCGGATCGGGGTTGTGAATGCGTGGGCTATCAGGCCCACGATCCACAGGGCACCGAAGATCCCGCTATGACTCTGAATCGGCTGATTCAGTCCGTGCGCATCACCGGGGGCATTGGCGTTGTCGGCGTCTTTCTGCCGGCAGATCCCGGCGGCTTCGACGAGAACGCTAAGCAGGGCAAGCTGGCCATTGACTATGGCCTGCAGTGGCTCAAGGGGCAAAGCATGGGCAGCGGCCAATGCCCGGTGAAGAAATACAACCGGCAATTGCGCGACCTGATTGCCGTGGGCAAGGCCAAGCCATCGTGGATCGTTTCCCACGAGATCCCCCTCAGCAAAGCCGTGGACGCCTACAAGAACTTCGGCGACCGCAATAACGGGTGGACCAAAGTCATCCTCAAGCCCGAGTAGACCACTGTCGAACTAACTCGCCGCGGCGCGTTCACCGCTCGGACTCGAACGTGGAAGGAGTGAACACGAGTTCGTCCAATGATCCAACCGAAAGCGCAACCATCACAGGCACCGACATGGTCGCCGAGTTCGGCGGGGCGGCATTCGCGGGTGCCGCCCCTGATCAGCCGGACGACCCGTTCACCGGGACCCGTTCACCGGGACGGCGCGTTCAGCGGGACGGCGCTTGCCGCCCGAAGCCCCACAGGGTAGCGGCGACAACAACCCCATATGCCAGTGCGGGGCGATGTCGCTGGCCCAGTCTTTGGCGGTCCAGGTGCGGGGGTCGGTCACCCCGAGAACCGTCATCGGCACGTTGCCGCCAATCAGCGCGCCAACCGTGGCCGCCAGTCCGCTCATCACCGGCGCGGGTCGCCAACCGGCAGAGCGGAAGAGTCCGAGCAGTGCACCAACACCCACGCCCACGATCACACCGGTCATCGGCCCGATGCCCGCGATCCGATTTTTTCTCACCACGTCAGATCCGGGGATTGTGAGCTGGGCGACGTCGGCAAGTTTCTCGACGGTGGCCTGCGGAGTGGAGCTGGCCGGTCTGCCTTTGAGCGCCATCCTGAGGTAGCTCACGGCGTTGAGCGCGGTGGTGCCTGCCGCGCCAGCCGCCGCGCCGCCCAGGAACCCACGGAGCAGGCTCATGGTCGACGAACGAGTTCGGCGGAGAAATAGTAATCGCATGTGCTGGGCATGGCACTCCTTCGAAAGAGGCGACAACGCATCGGCCTGATTTCGGCTTACACCGACAGCAGCCGCATTTCAAGAGGACTGGCTGTAGTGGCCCATTACGAACAACGTCGGACGCTCGGTGCGCGGCCGGTGGAATTTCACGCAAAACCAAGGAAACCTGTGCGGCAGCCTACGTGGATGCAGGTGAGGACGCGGGCGCCAACCCGGCCGGCCCCTCCGCGAGCAGGGTACGAAACTCGTCGGCGTCGAGAATGCGGATGCCGAGGGTTTCGGCCTTGCCGAGCTTGGATCCTGCGCCCGGCCCGGCGGCGACGAAGTCAGTGTTCTTCGACACGCTCGACGCGCTCTTGCCGCCGGCGGCGATGATCGCCTCCTGGGCGCCCTCCCGCGTGAAGCCCTCGAGCGAGCCGGTAGCGACGACAGTGAGCCCGGCGAGCACTCCTCCGGCGGCCTCGGCCGCGCCAGGACCTGAATGCCCCAGCGTGGCGAATTGCACGCCGGCCGCGGCCCACTGGGTGATGATTGCGACGTGCCAGTCCACCAGGAACCAGGCGAGCACCGCGTCAGCGATAATGCCGCCGACGCCGTCGACCTCGGCGAGTTCCTCCCGGCTGGCCGCGCGAATGGCGTCGAGCGAACCGAAATGGTTCGCCAGTGCGCGGGCGGCGACCGGGCCGACGTGACGGATGTTGAGCGATACCAGGATGCGCCAGAGCGGCTTGGTCTTGGCTTTCTCGATCTCGGCGAGCAGTTTGAGGGCACTCGCCGAGGGCTGCAAACCGGTCAGGCCCGCCTTCTTCTCGGCGGGGTTCGGATTGCGCGAGAACGGCATGCGGATTTTTGCGACCCCGTCGTCGTCTTCCTTCGGCAGTCCGGTTTCGGCGTCGCGCACGATCACCTGGATCGGCAGCAGGTCCGCCAGCTTGAGGTCGAACAGGCCCGCCTCGGTGGGCAGCGGCGGGTCGGCCGGCACAATCGGCTGGGTCAGCGCGGAGGCGGCAACCTCGCCGAGAACCTCGATGTCGAGACCGCCGCGACTGCCGATGTGCTCGACCCGGCCGCGTACCTGGGCCGGGCAGCTGCGCGCGTTCGGGCAGCGCAAATCGATATCGCCCTCCTTCGCCGGGGCCAGCGGAGTGCCGCATTCCGGGCAGTTCAGGGGCATGACGAATTCGCGTTCGGTGCCGTCGCGCAGCTCGACGACCGGGCCGAGCACCTCGGGAATGACGTCGCCAGCCTTGCGCAGCACGATCGTGTCGCCGATCAGCACGCCCTTGGCCTTCACGACGTCCTGGTTGTGCAGGGTGGCCTGGCGCACCTCACTGCCGGCCACGAGCACCTTTTCCATCACGGCGAAGGGGGTCGCCCGGCCGGTGCGGCCGACACTGACGATAATGTCGAGCAGTTTCGTGTTGACCTGCTCTGGCGGGTACTTGTAGGCGATCGCCCAGCGTGGGGCCCGATTGGTGGCGCCGAGTTCGGCGTGCAGGGCCAGTTCGTCGATCTTGATGACGATGCCGTCGAGTTCGTGCACCACGCTGCCGCGGTGGGCTCCGTAGTACTCGATGAACTCGGCAGCCTCGGCAACCGACTCGACCACCTTGAAGTAGCTGCTGGTCGGCAGTCCCCACCCGTCGAGCAGGCCGTAGACCTCGGATTGCGTGCTGACGGGCGGGTTCTCCCAGGCGCCGATGCCGTGCACGAGCATGCGCAGCCGCCCCAGGCGGGCCTTCATGAGGCGCAGTTGGTCGGTGTTCTTGCCGGCCGCCTTCTGGCGCAGCGACCCGGCCGCCGCGTTGCGGGCATTCGCGAACACTCGCTCGCCCGCTGCGGACTGTGCGGCATTCAGCTCGTCGAAGGCGGCAGTGGGAAAGAACACCTCGCCACGCACCTCCATCAACGACGGATGCCCGGTGCCGTCCAGGCGAGACGGGATGCCGGGCACGAGGTCTATGTTCTCGGTGACGTCTTCGCCGACGACCCCGTCACCGCGGGTGGCCGCGGAGACGAGCACTCCATCGGCGTAGCGCAGATTGATGGCGAGGCCGTCGATCTTGAGCTCGCACAGATAGTGCACCGCGCGGCCCGAGTTCTCCGCGGCCTTGCGGGCCCAGGCGTCGAACTCGTCGAGGGAGAAGACGTTGTCGAGGCTGAGCATCCGTTCGGCGTGGGTGACCGGGTCGAACAGTGTGACCTCGGCGCGGCCGCCGACGGTCTGAGTGGGGCTGTCTTGGCTCTGCAGCTCGGGGTGCAGCCGCTCCAGCTCGCCGAGGCGCCGCACGAGCAGGTCGTAGTCGGCGTCGGAGATGACGACCGTGTCCTGCCCGTAGTAGGCGTCCCGGGCGGCGAGTACGCGGGTGGTGATGTCGGCAGCCTCGGCGGCTGCGGCGACGAGGTCGTCAGGGGTGGTGTCGGCGACGGACTCAGGCATTGACCGGGACGGGGCTGGCCGAAGCGGTAGGTGCTGAGACGGAACTGCCTGATGAAATCGGTACGGCGCTGACCGTGCGATCGATGGTGCATTGGCCGAGTACCCGGGTGCCGACGTAGACGACGGCGGTCTGCCCGGGGGCGACGCCGGCGAGCGGCTGGTTCGGAATGATGCGCAATTCGACCGTGCCGTCGACGCCGGTGACGGCGGCGGTTGAAACGACCTGGGCTACGGCAGGTTCCGGGTCGGCGTGGGCGCGAATCTGCACATGACAGGCGAATTCCACCTCTGGATGCTCGGGGGCGAGCCCGGCCCAGGTGTACTTGTTGCCGGCGATCTCCTTGATGGCGAGCGCCTCCTTCGGACCGACGACGACCGTGTTGGTGATCGGGCGCACCTCAAGCACGAAGCGCGGCTTGCCGTCGGCGGCCGGAGTGCCAATGGAGAGGCCCTTGCGCTGGCCGACCGTAAACGCGACGGCGCCGTCGTGCTGCCCGAGGGTGTTGCCCTCCCGGTCAAGGATGTCGCCGGTTACCGGGGCGACGCGTTCGCCGAGCCAGCCCTTGGTATCGCCGTCTGGAATAAAGCAGATGTCGTAGGAGTCGGGCTTGTTCGCCACCGAGAAACCGCGTTCGGCGGCTTCTTTCCGCACCTCGGCCTTGGTCGGCGTGGCGCCGAGCGGAAACATGGAGTGGTTAATCTGGTCAGCGGTGAGCACGCCGAGCACGTAGGACTGGTCTTTAGCCCAGGCGGCCGCGCGGTGCAGCTCCTTGTTGCCATCGGCATCCGTCAGAATGCTCGCGTAGTGGCCGGTGCAGACGGCGTCGAAGCCGAGGGCCATGGCCTTTTCGAGCAGGGCGGCGAACTTGATCTTTTCGTTGCAGCGCATGCACGGGTTCGGGGTACGGCCGGCGGCGTATTCGGCGATAAAGTCGTCGACGACGTCGAGCTTGAACCGTTCGGAGAAGTCCCAGACGTAGTAGGGGATGCCCATGATGTTGGCGGCGCGCTGGGCATCCATTGAATCTTCAACGGTGCAACAGCCGCGACTGCCGGTGCGCAACGTGCCCGGCATTCGGCTCAGTGCGAGATGCACGCCGACCACCTCGTGCCCCGCTTCGACCGCGCGCGCGGCTGCGACGGCGGAATCAACACCGCCACTCATTGCTGCTAAAACCTTCACCCAACGAGTGTACGCGGAGTATCTGACACGGCCAAGGTCAGCGCCCGGGCACCCGATCGGCCATTCCGGCCCGGAGCGCCTGGGCGTGCGCGGCCGGCAACGCCGCGAGCAGCGCGTCGACGTCGGCATCGGTCGACGTGTGGCCCAGGGTGATCCGCAGAGCACCGCGGGATTCGATCTCGTTGCGCCCCATCGCCCGCAGCACGTGCGAGGGTTCGGGCACCCCGGCCTGGCAGGCCGACCCGGTCGACACCGACACCCCGGCGGCGTCGAGCAGAAACAGCAGCGAGTCGCCCTCGCAGCCGGCAAAACTGAAGTGCGCGTTACCCGGCAGCCGAATGATCGGGTCGCCATTGAGCACAGCATCGGGTGCGACCCGCGCCACGCCTGCGATCACCCGGTCGCGCAGGGCTGCCAGGCGCGCGGTTTCGCCGCCGGCAGCCGCAGACAGCTCAGCCGACAGAGCGGATGCCGCCACCGCGAACGACACCGCTGCCGCGACATCCTGCGTGCCGCTGCGCACCTTACGCTGCTGTCCGCCACCGTGGATGAGCGGTTCGACGGTGGTGGCGCGACCGAGCACGAGAGCGCCGATACCGACCGGTCCGCCGACCTTGTGCGCCGAGACGCTGAGCGCCGACACCCCGGCGGCGGCCAGCGTGCGAAAGTCCACCGGAATATAGCCGTACGCCGCAACGGCGTCGACGTGCACCGGAATGCCGTGCACCGCGGCGAGCGCCGCCACCTCGGCGACGGGTTCGATGGTGCCGACCTCATTGTTGGCCATGATCACGCTGACCAGCGCAATATCAAACGGGTCCCGGGCAATAGCAGCCTTGAGCGCGGCGAGGTCGACGCGGCCCTGGTCGTCGAGCGGAATCCACTCGATCACGGCACCGTCATGCTCGGCGAGCCACTCGACGGTGTCGAGGGTGGCGTGGTGTTCGCCGCCGGGCACCAGAATGCGCCGGCGCGGGGCGCGCGCCCAGTACAGCCCCTTGATTCCGAGGTTGATGGCCTCGGTGCCGCTGCCGGTGAAAACAACCTCGATCGGGTCGCAGCCGAGGCTGGCGGCCACGATTTCGCGCGACTCTTCGAGCATCCGCTTGGCATTCTGCCCCTGGCTGTGCACCGAAGCGGGGTTACCGACGACACCCATCGCTTCGGCGTAGGCGGCAATAGCGGCGGGGAGCATGGGCGTGGTCGCCGCATGGTCCAAATAGACAACCATGCCCCCTATTTTACGCCCCCAAATTTTACGCACCCCAAATTTACCGTCGAGCGGATGCCGGTGGTCGTCAGCTTCCCGCACACTGATTATTCTTGAACCCATGAGTTCCACCGATCCCCTGCGCAACCTCGGTGTGCGACTAACCAGCGCCGGCGGCGAACTACGGGTGTGGGCCGAACACGCCGACGCCATGGACCTGTGTCTTTTCGACGACACCGACCCGAACTGGATCGTCAAGAGCGTGCCGATGACCAAGGACGTGCACGGCGTGTGGTCCGGCAAATCGCGCACGCTGTCCCCTGGGCGCCGCTACGGTATCCGCGTCTCCGGCCCGGCCAGCTCGAAGAACTCGTTTCACCCGGAGAAAACCCTGATCGAACCGTATTCTCGTGGTCTGGTGCGGGTCGGGGCCGGACTTTGGCAGTCCTCGGTGGTCGATGACTATTTCGACTGGAACGGCGCCACGAAACCGAAAGTCGCCCTCGACCACACGGTGGTCTATGAGGCGCACGTGCGCGGCGTCAGCCGGCTCAATCCGCTGGTGCCGGCCGTCCTGCGCGGCACCTATGCCGGGCTCGCCCACGAATCGACCATCGCCTACCTAAAAGACCTCGGCGTGACCGCGGTCGAGCTGTTGCCGGTGCAGGCGTTCGTGTCGGAGCAGCGTCTCATCAAACAGGGCCTAATCAACTACTGGGGTTACAACACCCTCAACTTTTTTTCGCCGCACGCCGACTACGCCACCCAGGCAGCGCAGTCGGCCGGTCCGGCCGCTGTGCTGCGCGAGTTCAAAGGCATGGTCAAGCTGCTGCACGAGGCCGGGCTCGAAGTCATTTTGGACGTGGTCTACAACCACACGGCCGAGGAGGGTCGCAACGGCCCGGTCACGAGCCTTCGCGGCATCGATAACGCGGCATATTACCGTCAGGACGATTCCGGGGCGTATATCGACGTGACCGGGTGCGGCAACACGGTCAATTTCAGCCACGACGTGCCGAAGCGCCTCGTGCTCGATTCCCTGCGGTACTGGGCCAACGAGGTGCAGGTCGATGGGTTCCGCTTCGACCTGGCCGCTACGCTCGGCCGGGACGCCGGCGTGGTCTACGACCCGCAGCATCCGCTGCTCACCGAGATTCGCGACGACCCGGAGCTGGCGGGTGTGAAACTCATCGCCGAACCGTGGGATGTCGGGCAGGGCGGCTGGCAGACCGGCAATTTTCCGCCCGGGTGGACCGAGTGGAACGACCGCTACCGCGATCGGATGCGCGACTTCTGGCTCTCCGACATGAAGAGTCTGCGTCTGACCGGCTCGGCCGGCAGCGGCATCGGACGCTTTGCGACCCGCGTCGCCGGGTCGTCGAACACTTTTTCGGAAGCGCGCGGCCCGCTCGCCTCGCTCAACTTCATCACCGCGCACGACGGCTTCACCCTCGCCGATCTCACCGCCTACGATACGAAGCACAACCTCGGCAACGGCGAGTCGAACCGTGACGGCACCGACAACAACAGCTCCTACAACCACGGCGTCGAGGGTCCGACCCGCGACGTGGCCATTCTGGCCACCAGGCGGAAGGCCATGCGCAACCTGCTCGGCACACTGCTGCTCTCGGCCGGCATTCCCATGCTCACCGCCGGCGACGAGTTCGGCCGCAGCCAGCGCGGCAACAACAACGCCTACTGCCAGGACAGCGAGCTGACCTGGCTCAACTGGGACTTCGACGACTGGCAGCAGGACCTGCACCGGGTCACCCGCCGCCTTCTGCAGCTGCGCCGGGAAAACCCGGCCCTGCGCCCCGTGCACTTCGGTCGCTTCGGCGAGACGACGCCGAGCGCCAGCCAGCTGGACTGGTACAACATCGCCGGTGAAGCGCTCACCGGGGAGGCCTGGAACTCGCCGACCGAGCGCACCCTGCAGTACATGGCAGCGTCCACCCCCGAACACGAAGCCTTCAACCGTATTTTGCTCGTGGTGAACGCCCGCGAGCAGGACGAGACGGTCACCCTGCCAGCGCACGAGGGAGTGGATGCCTACACACTGCTCTGGGATTCCGGTCACGACGACCTGCGCGACTCGGTGATCGAGCACGCGCCCGGCACTGCCCTGTTCGTGTCCGGTGCGTCGATGCAGCTGATGCGGGCGCACGGCGCGTTCGTTCCGCGCCGCGCACGGCGCGCCTGACCGGCTAGTTCGCGATGGCGACCAGACCCATTTCGGCCGGGCTGATCAGCAGGTCATTGCGGGGAACGACACGCACGGTATACCCAAAGGCTCCGGCCCGGTCGAGCTCGACCGTTCCGGTGAACAGGGTGGCGCCGCCGGTCGATGCTTCTTTCAGCGGTGCCGGTTCGAGCGCCTGAATGGCCACGTCGCGCAGCTCGTCGGTGCCCAGGCTCTTGCCGTAGACGACCTCGACGGTCACGTCCTCTGCCGCCAGTCCGCCGAGCTGCACGTGTGCGCGCAGGTGCAGGTCGTCGCCCACTTCGGGCACCGACGAGACACCGCCCGATTCCACGTGGGTCACCGCGACCTGCGGCCAGGCCGACACGATCCGGCCCTTCCACGCGGCCAGTTCGCGGGCCGCGCGGTAGTTGTTGGCCGACATCAGCCCTTCGTAGTGTCCGGCCGGGCGATACAGCCGCTGCACGTACTCGCTGACCATACGGTCGGCGGACAGTGCCGGCGAGAGGGTGGCGAGGGTGTGCCGAATATTCGAGACCCACCGTTCGGGCACGTCATCGGCGTTCCGTTCGTAGAACGTCGGGGCGACCTGATGCTCGATCAGGTCGTAGAGCGCTTCGGCTTCGAGCCGGTCGCGTTCAGCGGAGTCGCCGGCCGAATCGGCAGACGGAATCGCCCAGCCGTTCTTGCCGTCGTAGTATTCGGGCCACCAGCCGTCGAGGATCGACAGGTTGAGGGCACCGTTGAGGGCAGCCTTCATGCCGCTCGTTCCGCAGGCCTCGAGCGGACGGAGCGGATTGTTGAGCCAAACATCCGTTCCCGGGTACATCAGCTGGGCCATGGCGATGTTGTAGTCGGGCAGAAAAGCGATGCGCGTGCGCAGGGCCGGGTCGGCCGCGAACTGCACGATCTTCTGGATCAGGCGTTTGCCCTCTTCGTCGGCGGGGTGCGACTTGCCGGCGATGACGATCTGAATCGGATGCTCCGAGTGCAGCAGCAGGGCGCGCAAACGTTCAGGGTCGTGCAACATCAGGGTGAGCCGCTTGTAGGTAGGAACACGGCGGGCGAACCCGATGGTCAGCACGTTCGGGTCGAAGACACGATTGATCCAGGTCGGGGGGATGCCGCCCGGGTTCTGGTCCCGCCAGGCGTTCAGCAGTCGGCGGCGGGCATCCTCGACGAATTGCAGGCGCATCTGACCGCGCACCGACCACAGGTCCTGGTCGGAGACATCCGCAGAGGCCCAGTTGGCCGTCGAGGTGTCGCTCGTGCCGAGCTTGGTGTGGGCGAGGCTCTTCAGCGCCGGGTCGGTCCAACTCTGCGCGTGCACGCCATTCGTGATCGACGTGATCGGAACATCCGCTGAATCAAAGCCAGGCCACAGGCCGTTGAACATGCGACGGCTGACCTCGCCGTGCAGGGTCGAGACACCGTTGGCGTGCTGGCCGAGCCGCAACCCCATAATGGCCATGTTGAACACGTCGTTGGAACCGCCATCGTAGCTCTCAGCGCCGAGCGCGAGCAGATCTTCCACATCGACGCCGGGCAGCAGGTCGGTGCCGAAGTAGCGTCGCACGAGCGACCGCTCGAAGCGGTCGATGCCGGCGGCGACCGGAGTGTGGGTGGTGAAAACGGTGCCGGCGCGGGCCACCTGCAGAGCTTCCTGAAAGCTGAGGCCCTCGCCGATCAGGCTGGAGATGCGCTCGAGGCCGAGGAAACCGGCGTGACCCTCGTTGGTGTGGAACACTTCGGGCTCCGGCAGTCCGTGCAGCGAGCTCCACAGCTTCACCGCGCGAGCACCGCCGATGCCCAGCAGCAGTTCCTGCAGCAGGCGGTGTTCGCCGCCGCCGCCATACAGGCGGTCGGTGACCAGGCGCAGGTCGTCGGCGTTCTCCGGAATGTCGGCGTCGAGCAACAGCAAACGCACTCGGCCCACCTTGGCCTGCCAGACCCGGGCATGCAGGGTGCGGTCGTCGGGCAGCGCGAGCGACACCTGTACGGCGGAGCCGTCGGCCCGGCGCAGCACGGCGAGCGGAAGCCCGTCGGGGTCGAGCAGCGGATAGCTTTCCATCTGCCAGCCGTCAGGAGAGATGGCCTGGCTGAAGTAGCCGGCGCGATAGAACAGGCCGACGCCGACCAAAGGCAGGCCAAGGTCCGAAGCGCTCTTTAGGTGGTCACCGGCGAGAATGCCGAGGCCCCCCGAATACTGCGGCAGGGCAGCGGCGATGCCGAACTCCGGTGAGAAGTAGGCGATGGCGGCCGGCTTCTCGCCCTCGAGCCCCTGGTACCAGCGTGGCTGCTCGAGATAGTCGCGCAACCCGTCACGGGTGGCGTTGACCTCGGCGACGTAGTCGTGATCCTGCGCGAGATCGTCGAGGCGACGCGGGGCGACGGCACCGAGCAGCGCGACCGGGTCGGTGCCGATCTCGCGCCAGAGCTCGGGGGCAATGTGCTCGAATAGTTGCCGTGTGGGCTCATGCCACGACCAGCGGAGATTGCCGGCAAGCTCCTCCAGAGCCGCGAGCGGCTCGGGGAGAACGGCACGGACGGTAAATTTACGGATGGCCTTCACGAGGTCAACCTTAGGGGTGCCACGTGTCCAACACGCAACAGTCAAACTTCACCGCGCGCACGCCAGGAGGGCAGAACGCGGAAGCCATTGCCACGCTTTCACGCTACGGTCGTGGTGTGGCCAAGACAGCAGCAAAAAAAACGATCCTGACGACAGCATCGAGCAGCGCCCCCGCGGGCGTGTCTGCGGGCGCGGCTGCGGGAAGCCGCGCCGCCGCATCCGTTGGTCGAATCCCCGTTCTCGACCTGTCTCCCCAGCTGAACGACAACCTCTGGCCGGCCCGCGCCTTCGTGGGCGAAGTGGTACCGTTTGGCGCGACCGCTTTTCGTGAGGGACACGACCTCATCGGCGTCGATCTGCAGCTGACGGCGCCCGACGGCAGCACCACGCGGCATCCGATGGCGTTGCAGGCCGACGGCACCGACCGCTACGGCACCGAGGCCCAACTCGGCGCTGCTGGCCACTGGACCTATCGGGTGCGCGCCTACGCCGACGACTTCGCCACCTGGGAACACAATGCCGCGATCAAGATACCGGCCGGCATTGACGTAGAACTCATGTTCACCATCGGCGGCGAACTCCTCACCCAGGCCGGCGTCGACAAAGCCCGCCCGCTCGCCGCCCGCCGTCTGTTTCAAGCGGCCGCGAAGACCCTCGCCGACACCGGTAAGCCGGCCACCGAGCGTTTTCTCGCCGTGGCAGATGCCGCCCTCCTGCAGGCCATCAGTGCCCACCCCCTCGCCGGACTGGCCTCGCTATCGGCCGAGCGCACGATTATCGTCGAACGGGCCAGAGCCGGGGTCGGCTCCTGGTACGAATTCTTTCCACGCTCGGAGGGCGCCGTGCGGCGCGCCGACGGCAGCTGGAAAAGCGGAACGTTCCGCACCGCAGCCAAGCGACTGCCCGAAGTGGCCGCCATGGGCTTCGACGTGCTCTACCTTCCGCCGATTCACCCGATCGGGCAGGCCTTTCGCAAGGGGCCGAATAATTCGCTCGAGGTCGCCCCCGGCGATCCGGGCTCGCCCTGGGCGATCGGCTCGAAAGACGGCGGCCACGACGCCATCCACCCAGACCTCGGCACGGTAGCCGACTTCACGTTCTTTCTGCAGAAGGCCGCCTCCCTCGGCATCGAGGTCGCCCTCGACTTTGCGCTGCAGGCTTCCCCCGACCATCCCTGGGTCACGGAGCACCCGGAGTGGTTCACGACGCTGCCCGACGGCAGCATCGCCTACGCCGAAAACCCGCCGAAAAAATATCAGGATATCTACCCGATCAATTTCGACAGTGATCCGGACGGCATCCGCGCCGAGGCGCTGCGCCTGCTGCGTTACTGGATCAGCCTCGGCGTGCGTATCTTTCGGGTGGACAACCCGCACACCAAACCGCTCGACTTCTGGGAATGGCTGCTCGCCGAAGTCAACCAGGCCGACCCCGACGTGGTGTTTCTGGCCGAAGCGTTCACTCGCCCGGCCCTCATGCAGGCGCTCGGCAAGGTCGGCTTCCAGCAGTCGTACACCTACTTCACCTGGCGCAACACGAAGATCGAGCTCGAGGAGTTCTTCGACGGCCTCGCCACCGACACCCCCGACTTTCTGCGCCCGAACCTGTTCGTGAACACCCCCGATATTCTCACCGAATACCTGCAATTTGGCGGGCCGGCCGCCTTCAAGATTCGAGCGGCACTGGCCGCGACGGCGGCGCCGAGCTGGGGGGTCTACGCCGGTTTCGATCTGTTCGAGAACGTCGCACGGCCGGGCGCCGAAGAGAGCATCGACAACGAGAAGTACGAGTACCGGCCGCGTGACTGGAGCAAGGCCGAGGAGCTCGGTCAGTCCCTTGCGCCGTACCTCACGCTGCTGAACCGCATCCGCTCCGAGCATCCGGCGCTCGGCCAACTGCGCAACCTCGACATCCACTCGAGCGACGACGATTCGATCCTCGTCTACAGCAAGTACCTCGACGCGGCGTTCACCGGCACCGGCCAAGCGGATGCCCTCCTCATCGTCGCCAACGTCGACCCGCACTCGGTGCGCCAGACCGTGGTGCACCTCGACGTGACCCGGTTCGGCATTGCGCGCGGCGACACCTTCGACGTGCACGACCTCGTCTCGGGTGCCACCTGGACCTGGTCGGCCGATAACTTCGTGCGGCTCGATGCTTTCACCGAACCGGTGCACATTCTGCACGTCACTCCCCACGATCCTGGCCAGGGCCGCGCATGAGCGACGGCAAGAAGAAACACAAGAAGAAGAACAAGTCCACGGACAAGAAGGGTCAGGGAAAGAAAATCGACGCTAAGAAGGCTCAGTTCCCGAAGACACCGTCTGTGAAAAAGCACGTCGCCCCGCCCGAGCCGGCTGCGATCGACGATCACATCCTGGAGACCGTCGCCGCCGGCAGCTACTACAACCCCCACGAAATTCTCGGCCAGCACCTCGCCCACCAGACTGGCGTCTCCGACCCGCTCGTGATCATTCGCGCCCTACGCCCGCTTGCAACCGAGGTCTTCGCCATTCTCGCCAACGGCTCCCACGTGGAGCTGGCGCACCTCGCGCACGGCATCTGGCAGGGCGAAAGCACCCTCGGACTCAGCGACTACACGATCGAGGCCCGCTACGAGGACGCCCCCACCTGGATCTGCGATGACCCGTACCGATTCATCCCGACCCTCGGCGAGCTGGACCTGCACCTCATCGGTGAAGGCCGCCACGAGCGCCTCTGGGACGTTTTGGGCGCCCACCACCGTCAGCACCAGGGCATCACGGCGTCATCGACCGGCACTTCGTTCGCGGTGTGGGCGCCGCACGCCCGCGCCGCACGGGTGATCGGCGACTTCAACGGGTGGAACGGCGTGACCCACGCCATGCGCAACATGGGAAGTACCGGCGTCTGGGAGCTGTTCATTCCGGGCCTCGAACTCGGCACCAACTACAAGTTTCAGCTGCTCGCGCAGTCCGGCGCCTGGGTGGAAAAGGCCGACCCGATGGCCCGTCTCGCCGAGGTACCACCGCAGACCGCGTCGGTCGTCACAGAGTCCCACTACGAGTGGGCGGATGACGCCTGGCTCTTCAATCGCAAGGCCAACGATCCGCACAACCAGGCCATGAGCGTCTACGAGATGCACGTCGGCTCTTGGCGCCCCGGCCTCGGCTACCGAGACCTGGCCGATGAGCTCGTCGGTTACCTGCAGGAACTGAGCTTCACGCACGTGGAATTCATGCCCCTGGCGGAGCATCCGTTTGGCGGTTCCTGGGGCTACCAGGTCAGCGGCTATTACGCACCGACCAGCCGGTTCGGCTCCCCCGACGACCTGCGCTACCTGATCGACCAGCTGCACCAGGCCGGCATCGGCGTGATCATGGACTGGGTGCCCGGTCACTTTCCCAAGGACGACTTCGCCCTGGCCCGGTTCGACGGCCAGGCCCTGTACGAGCACCCCGACCCGCGTCGCGGTGAGCAGCTGGACTGGGGCACCTACATTTTCGACTTCGGGCAGATGCAGGTGCGCAACTTCCTCGTCGCCAACGCGCTGTACTGGCTCGAAGAATTCCACATCGACGCCCTGCGCGTCGACGCCGTCGCCTCCATGCTCTACCTCGACTATTCGCGCGAAGACGGCCAGTGGGAGCCGAACCAGTACGGCGGCAACGAGAACCTTGAGGCGATCAGCCTGCTGCAGGAGATCACCGCGACGGCGTACAAGCGCAATCCGGGCACGATCATGATCGCCGAGGAATCCACCAACTGGGGCGGAGTGACGGCGCCGACCAGCGGTGGCGGCCTCGGTTTCGGGTTCAAGTGGAACATGGGCTGGATGCACGACTCGCTCGAGTACATGCAGGTCGACCCGATGTACCGCTCATACCATCACAACGACATCACGTTCTCGTTCATCTACGCCTTTAGCGAGAACTTCCTGCTGCCGATCAGCCACGACGAGGTCGTGCACGGCAAGGGCGCCCTGGTCTCCAAGATGCCCGGTGACTCCTGGCAGCAACTCGCCAATGTGCGCGCCTACCTCGCGTTCATGTGGGCGCACCCCGGCAAGCAGCTATTGTTCATGGGCAGCGAGTTCGGTCAGCGTTCGGAGTGGAGCGAAGAGCGCGGATTGGACTGGTGGATGCTCGACCAGCCGGCACACCGCGGCCTGTTCAATCTCGTCGGCCAGCTCAACCGGGTCTACCGCGACAACGCGAGCCTATGGAGCCGGGACAACGACCCGGGCGGCTTCGAACTGCTCGACGGCGGCGCTGCCAGCCAGAACGTCGTGTCGTTTCTGCGCTGGGACAACCACGGCGTTCCGGTCGCGTGCTTCTTCAACTTCGCCGGCCAGCCGCACACCGACTACCGGGTCGGCCTTCCGTTCGCCGGGCAGTGGGAGGAAATCCTCAACACGGATGCCGGCGACTTCGGCGGCTCCGGTGTGGGAAATCAGGGCAGTGTGGAGGCGTATAACGAGCCCTGGGCCGGTCGCCCGGCCTCGGCGACCGTGACCCTGCCGCCTCTGGCCGGTCTCTGGTTGCGCCTCCGCCGCTAACTATCCCGCGAGAGCGAAATGGAAAGTTAGTAGAGGAGGGCGGTGAGGCGCGAGCGTGTCGGGGGGACGCGGGGATCGTCCTGGCCGACGACCTCGAACAGCTCGAGGATGCGCTCGCGGATGGCGTTGCGCCCGGGGGCTGGCTGGGCCGGAAAGAGGCCGAGCAACCGATCGAAAGCGTCCTCGATGTGGCCGCCGGACAGATCGAGGTCGGCGACCAGAAGTTGGGCGTCGAGATCGTCGGGAGCGGATGCCGCCCCATTGCGAATCTGGTCGATGGTCTTGCCCTGCAGCCGCGCCAGCAGGCTAACCTGGGCCAGTCCGGCCACGGCCATCGTGTCGTTCGGGTTCTGCGCCAGTGCAGTGCGGTATTCGCTCTGGGCGGTGGCGTAGTCGCCGGCCTCGATGGCGGTGTACGCCTCCAGGTGGTGCGGTGGCAACGGCTCATCGACGGCAACGGCCGGCTCGGTGCCGGCGTTCGCGTCGGCGGCCTCGGCCGTGCCGGTCACGCCCTGCTGGGCGGCGAGCTCGAGCACCCGAACGAGCAGCTCCGCGATCTGCTCCTCGCCGAGCGGGCCGTTGAAGAGCTGTACCGGCTGACCGGTGATGACGGCGGCGACCGTGGGCACCGTCCGGACCTGGAACGCCTGAGCGAGTTGCGGATTCGCGTCAATGTCAACGCGGGCCAGCACGAACCGGCCGTCGAGGCCGGTGATGAGCTTCTCGAGCACCGCCAGAAGCTGGGTCGAAGGCTCGCTGCGGGGTGCCCACAGCCCGACGATCACGGGAACGCGGGACGAGAGCTCGAGCAGCTCACCGAAATTGGCGTCCGTGCCGTCGATGACGAGACTCGGAACCATGACGGGGCCGGACGGCGCCGGCGCTCCCCCCACGGGTGCACCGGTCACGGGCGCCCCGTTCGTGGCCACCGGGGGCGCGCCCGTCGGGGCACGGTTCACGAGCGAGGAGAGGTCGACCGCTCCGCGCAGGTTCGATCCGGAAGGGGGCATATTCGTCATGGAAGCTCCGCCGATGTGATGAGGCCCTGGGCAAAGCCCAGAAGCACGATTTTGTCGCTCGAACCGGCCGTGGGCACATAGAACAACAGCTGGTCGCGGTAGGTGTTCGAGAAGCCCTTGGCCGTGGTGGTGATGCCGGAGAGCGCCTTCGTGGCGAGGGCATCGGCCGCCGGACCCACGGTGGCACCGGCATCCACCGGCTTGACCGTTTCGGTCTCGGTCATGCTGACCGCCACGATGCTGCCCGAGTCGTTGGTCGCGAGGGCGACGGCTTCATCGCTGCCCGCGGCAGCCGCGAACTCGATCGACGCGGTCGACGGCAGGGCGGCGATCTTGGCCGCATTCAGGTCGGCGACCTGCACCCGGAAATTATCGCCCTCGCTCTCGAACAGCCCGAAGGAGGGGCTGGCTTCGCCCTGCACCAGGATGTCGGCGTACGCGGCGGCCAATTCATCCGGCGGCAGCAACAGCAACTTGTTGTCGGGAGCGATGGCCGGAGCACCGACGATGGCCGGAGCCACCTTGGGAACGTGCGCCGACTGCTCGAGCGCGAACAGGTAATCCACTTGGTAGTTCGTGCGGGGCGATTCCTGCTTGAGGATGACCGCCATCGTCGGAATGCTGGGGTCGTTTTCATCCTGGATGACGGTCATGACCACCCGCGGCCAGGAATTCGTCTGCTGCGGCAAGGTGAAGGTGAGCGGAGCACCCGCCAGAGCGACGAGCGGCGCCACGGCCGGATCCACGGCGCGAATCTTGTAGTTGGCCAGTCGTTGTTCCAGGGCCGGGCCGGTGAATCGCGTGGCGAGGGTCTCGGTATTCAGGTTCGCATCGGCATCCGCAGTGAGCAGCGAAATTTCGCTCATGATCGTCTCAAGCTGGGAGACGGTCACGGCGGGCGGTGGCAGCTCGGCGGCAGCTTCGACGGAATCGGTGGACTGGGGCGTCGGCGTTGGGGTCGCTGTGGCGGTGTTGGCCGTGCTGAAATCCGGCCACAGATCTGCCGAACAGCCACTCAACGCCAGACCGGAAACCACGATCATGGGAAGGATGGCGACCCGGCGAGCGATTCCTCGCCGTGACGTGATCTGACTGGCCTTGATCGCCTTCGGACGCGGCGCGCGCGGCAACCTGGGCATACGCGGACCGCGCGGAACATTGCGGCGCGGACGACGGGATCGACGCAGATGCAGCAGGGCCAGTAGGTACAACACCAGGCCGGCCAATAGCAGCAAGGCACCACCGGCCAGCAGCGGGCCCGCCCACGGCGTGGAATTGTCGGACGCCCACGATAAACGGATGCTGGCGGGCGCCGGTTCGATTCCGTCCGACGCGACGATCACCGAGATGCCCTCCGGCAGGGTCAGCGTGGTGGTCACGGAGTTCGTGCCGGAGTATTCGTCGAGCCACAGGTCGGAGCCGGCCGGATTCATGATCGCGGCGGCGGCATCCGTTGTGGCGGCATCCGTCCCTGCGCCACCGCCCGTGGCCCCCTCAGAATCGTCGGGCGTGACCGCCGCAGTGATGGTGGAGGTGAGCTCACCGGTTTTCTCGCTCAGGCCGACGGTGGCAAATGAGTCGTCACCGATCCAGGCCGCGACGTCTTCCGACCGCCCGTAGGCCACGAAGATGGGCCCGTCTCCGCGCACGTTGATGGTCTGGCTGCCCGAAGAGGCTGCGAGGGCGCTCGGGTCGATCACGGTGTACTTCGCCGTTCCGGTGACGGTCGAGCTCAGGGACGTGAAAGCGGGCTCGAGCAGGATCGTGCGCTGTGCGATGCCGAGAACGATCATCACGGCAGCAAGAACGAAGGCCGCAATGGCAAGAACAAAACGCACGTATCACCCTTCAGCATTTGAGCTGGTTGGTACTGTTCAGTCACTCTGGCTGACTCACGTGACTGAAAGTCCTCAGACACGGACCTTCTACGTTACTGCGTTCACCTGAAAGGTGCCTAATAGCAGCCGAGGCCCGGCCAGCCGATGATCGGGTATTCGCGACGGCGGCGAGACACTAAAATTGGGGGCGTTCCCCGTCATGCATGATCCATCGAGGGCCGGGGCCCCATCTGTAAGGAGTAAAAGTGTCTGACGACGAAGCTGATTTCACCCAGGTATTTCGCGGCTACGACAAGGACGAGGTGGCCAAGGCTATCCAGTCGCTGCGTCGCGAACTGATTCAAGCGAACACCCAGAACGCCGAGGCCGGCCGCGAGGTCAAACGCCTGGCGGCGCGCATCGACGATCTCAACGCCGAGATCGAAGAGGTTGGAAGCCCCACCTTCTCCGGACTTGGAACCAAGTTGGAGAACACCCTTCGCGTCGCCGAAGAGCAGTCCACTCGCGTCATCGCCCAGGCCGATATCGACGCCGAAAAGCTTCGGGCCGCTACCACTGACGAGGTGCAACTGCTCCGTCACAATGCCCTCGAGCAGGCCGAACGCACCCTGTCCGACGCCGCAGTCAAGGCGCGTCGGGTGCTCGATGACGTCAGGGTCGAAGCGGATGACGTGCGCGCCCGTGCCCAGGACGACCAGGCCCAGATCGTTCAGGATGCGGTTCGCGATGCCTCCCTGATTCGGGGCGCTGTCGCCACCGAGGCTGCGGAAGCCCGTGCCACGGTCAAGCGTGAGGTTGCGGCCATCCGCTCTGAAGCCGATCGTGAAGCGGCAGAAGTACGCGTGGTCGCTCAGCGTGAAGCCACCGAAGCCCGCGAGATCGCGGCCGGTCTGACAAACGAGACCGAACTCACCCGCGCCGAAGTAGCCCTGGAACTCGACCAGCAGCGGGCTGACCTGCAGCGCGAAACCGAGCAGGCCCGCGTCGATCTGGCCGCCGAGACCGACCAGGCCAGAGTCGATCTGGCTCGGGAGTCCGAGCTCGCCCGGCTGGCTGGCGCCCACGAGGCAGACCAGGCGCGCACCCTGCTCGCCGCCGAGATCGAACAGGGGCGCATTGACCTGGCCCGCGAGATCGAACAGGCACACGCAGTGACCGAGGTCGAACGCGAGCAGGCTCAGACCGATCTGGCCCGCGAACTTGATCGCAAGCGTGCCGGTCTGTCCCGCGAGATCGAACAGGGCCGCGCGGCCCTCGCCGCCGAGGTGGAGCAGGCCGCCGCCGACCTGGCCCGCGAGAACCAGCAGGCCCGCATCGACGCCGAGGCCGAGGCCGAGCAGGCCCGCATCGATCTGGAGAACCAGCTCACCGCCACGCGCAAGAAGGGCGAGCACGAAGCTAGCCGTCTGGCCCGGGAGATCGACCAGGCGCGAGCCGACTTCGACGTGGAGCTGAAGGCCCGCCGTGACGAGGCCGAGCAGGAGCACCTCGCCCGGCACCAGGAAGCCGTGGCGCAGGCGCAGAAGTTCCAGCTCGATGCTGCCAAACAGCTCACCGAGACGACCGAGCGTACCGCGGAACTGCGCACGCTCAACGACCAGCTCGATGCTGGCGCTCGCGAAGAGGCCAAAGCCAACAAGGAACTGGCCGAAGAGAGCGCCGCGCGCATTCTCAGCGACGCCCACACCACGGCAACCGCGCTCGTCACCGACGCCACGACACGCTCACGTACCCTCGTTGCCGACGCCGAAGACCGGTTGTCCCAGATTAGGATTGAGCGCGACGCCGTTGCCGGTTATTTTGAAAGCCTACGCAGCGTTTTGACCCAGGCAGAACGGGTCGCAGCCGAGTAATTCCCTATCTTGGAGACGACACGTGAAAATTCAGAACGCCTTTCGATTCGGACTCGTCGGAACCCTGGGCGTAGGCCTGGGCCTGCTGATCATCACCTCGGTGATCACCCTGCAGACGATCATCATCTATGTCGGGGCCGCGCTGTTCATTGCGCTCGGCCTCGACCCGGCGGTCTCCTGGCTGGAGAAGAAGAAGTTCCCGCGCTGGGCGGCCATTCTCATCGTCGTCGCGGGCGTCCTCGGCGTACTCACCGGCGTGATCTTTGCGATCGTGCCAATCATCGTCGACCAGGTCTCCAAGCTGTCCAAGCTCATTCCCGAGCTCGTCACGGCCGTGAACAGCTCAACTTTCCTGAGCGATCTGCAGAAGCAGTTCCCCGGTCTCGACATCACCGAGATCACCAAGACGATCACTAATTTTCTCGGCGGAAACCTCACCAACATCACGGCGACGGTCGTGCAGTCGGGGTTGGCCTTCGTGAACGGGCTGTTCGGCGGGCTCATCATCCTGATTCTCACGCTCTACTTCACGGCCTCGCTGAACAACATGAAACGCGCCACCTACCAGCTGGTTCCCGCGTCCAAGCGGGAACGGTTCACCGACATCAGCGAACAGATCACCACGGCCGTCGGCCGCTACATCGTCGGCCAGGCGGCGTTGGCCTCGGTCAATGGCGTGCTGAGCTTCATCTTTCTGTCGATCATCGGCGCGCCGTTCCCGGCGCTGCTGGCGTTCATCGCCTTCCTGCTTTCGCTGATTCCGCTGGTCGGTACGATCTCCGGTTCGGTCATCATCGTGCTGACCTGCCTGATTCCCGAGATCGGCAGTTCTCCGCAGACCGCGCTGGCCGCGGCGATCTACTACCTCATCTATATGCAGGTCGAGGCATACGTACTCAGCCCCAACATCATGAACCGGGCCGTCTCTGTGCCGGGCGCGGTCGTCGTGATCGCGGCTCTGGCCGGCGGCAGCCTGCTCGGCATTCTCGGTGCCCTGATCGCGATCCCGGTGGCCGCTTCGGTCATCATGATCGTCAAACAGGTCGTCATCCCCCGCCAGAACGAACTCTGACGCCCGACGACCTGCCTCAGGAGTCAGCGGGCAGCGGCGCGGTCCACTCGGTCGGCAACGGCAGTGCGCCGGGGTTGATGGTGGCGACGATCTCGGTGAGCACCCGACGGGTCAGATTCTCGCCCACCCAGAGGTGCTTGCCACCCTCGACGGCGACCAGACGCATACCGGGCACGCTGGCGAACCGCAGGCGGGCGGCATCCGGTCGCAGGTAGTCGTCGAACTCGGGGATCAACGCGACCAGTTCGCGTTCGTTGCCGGCCCACGCTGCCAGCTCTTCGTTGGTCGTGCGGTGCAGCGGCGGTGACAGCAGGATGGCCCCGCGGATGGGATGCTCCAGGCCGTACTTGAGGGCCAGTTCGGTGCCGAAGGACCAGCCGACCAGCCAGGGATTGGGAAGGTGGCGTTCGGCGACGAAAGTCATTGCCGCGGCGACATCGGCCCGTTCGGTGAAGCCATGACCGAAATCACCCTCGCTGGTGCCGCGCGGCGATGACGTGCCGCGGGTGTTGAAGCGCAGCACGGCCAGATCGGCCAGGGCTGGCAGCCGGTTGGCGGCCTTTCGCAGAATGTGCGAGTCCATGAAGCCGCCGGCGGTGGGCAGCGGATGCAGCGTCACGAGTGTCGCTACCGGCGCACGATCCACCGGGGTCGCCAGCTCGCCCACCAGGGTGAGGCCGTCGCTGGTGCGCAGCTCGATGTGTTCGATGGTGGCGGGCAGTTCGATGCCACCACGAATATCAACCAGCACGGGTTCTCCTGAACTTTCGCGGGTCATTTGATCTTCCAACAGTGGGTGTGCCAGTGCCGCCGGTTGGAGAGGTCGGCGTTGTCGCCGAGCACTCCATCCCCGCGCCAGGTGACGATATGAGCGGTGCCGGGAAGGATTCCCTGGGTGCATCCCGGGCACAGATACGTTTTGACCGCCTGCTTGGCGGGAACCGGCTGCACGTGCCAAAGGCCGTCCCGCCGCACCTCACTGCGCCGCCACCCCGCGAGCAGATGATTCAGGTCAACGGCTTCATCGTCATCGACCGGCTGCTGGGCTTTGCGGCCTCGGGGTCGATTGCTGCGCGCCATGATTCCAGTCTAAAGTGCGCACCTGGCGCCGCTCGACAGCCGAAGTGCGGCTAGTACCAGCCCGAGGCCTGCGACTTCGCCCACGCGCCGCAGGGGGTGCCGTAGCGCCCGGTGATGTAACCCAGGCCCCATTCGATCTGCGTTCCGGCATTGGTGGCCCAGTCCTCGCCCGCCGTGGCCATTTTGGAGCCGGGGAGCGCCTGCGGAATCCCATAGGCTCCGCTCGAACCGTTCTGGGCGTTGACGCGCCAGCCAGATTCCTTCTGCCAGAGCGAGACGAGGCAGTTGTACTGGTCTTCGCCCCAGCCGCGAGCGGCAACGGCGTCGTAGGC
Source organism: Cryobacterium sp. N19 (assembly GCF_002929595.1). Taxonomy (NCBI): domain Bacteria; kingdom Bacillati; phylum Actinomycetota; class Actinomycetes; order Micrococcales; family Microbacteriaceae; genus Cryobacterium; species Cryobacterium sp. N19. Next base: position 74,589 of record NZ_PJJR01000045.1, read on the forward strand.
GTAGGCCTGGGCCGAGCCGGGATCGGGCACGGCGGCAGAGGGGGCGGTGAAGCTCTGCGTTTTCTTTTCGACCGCGACGACAACGGGCACCGGTTGGGGCTTCTCGGTAACGGCATAGCCGTCGCGGGTAATGGTGTTGGCGTAGCTGCCGGCGACGAGAACGGCCTGGGCCGGCCCAGTATCGGTCGTGCTGCCGGCTATCTGAAAATACGGTGACGCCGTAGCGCCGGAGTAGGGGTCGACCACGGTGACGAGCACGAACGCACAGGCGGCGGTGAAGCCGAACATGAAGTGCGCGGGCTTCACCCGGCGTCGGGTACGACGAACTTTCGGCCGGGCCGCGGCCGGGACAGTGTCGATAACTTGCAGATGCCTACCCATTAGTAGACGACCTTAGCTGACAAATTAGGTAACGACCAAGTAACGGCGGTCAAATCAGCGGACCGCGAGCATGACGTCGACGACGCTGTCGAGCACGAGGTCCACCTGCGCTTCCCGGTATCCGCCCCGTTCAGGGCGAAAAACGGCGGTGCGAACCTCGTCAACGGTGAGCTCGCGACCGTCTTGAAAATACTTCACCAATTTGTTCGCGAGGCGGTCGACATCCACTCGTTTATAGCCAACCGCAAGCACACTGGTGCGGGTGAAACGGTGCCCGGGGGTGCGGCTGAGTCGGGCCACGATCACGTCGGCGGTGCCCTCGGCGTCAGCCATCCAGGCCTGCTCGCCCCGGTCGTGCGTCGCCTGATCGCGTTCCCGAGCCGCAAAGGCGTCTTCGAGCCGCTCCAGCGCCGCGTCGACGTGTTCGGGTGAGTATCCGCCCTTGTGCATGGCGAAGGCGGTGTGACGGATCCCCTCGGCCGTCAATGCTGCACCGGTGCGGGCAGCTTCCGCCTCGGCCTTCTCCGCGACAATCGCGTGGATGGCCTCGGTCCCGTCGGCGGCGCCGGCTTCGTCGTCCGTGGTCGGCGGCGGCGTGGTGACGGTCTCGGTGTCGGCAGTCTCGGTGCCGGCGGCGATCTCGTCGACGGACTCCACGACACCGGTATCGGCATCGAGGTCGTCGCCCGGGTGGTCAGGCTGGTCGTACGCGCGTCGGGCTGCGGCCAGGAACGCGTCGACCTGGGAGACGTTGTAGCCGAGAGACTTCTTGACCACTCGGGGAAATATGGTGCTCATAGCCTCATTGTCTCGTACGAAGTTCGTGGGAAAAGAATCGGCCCGGCTCATGCGAAGACCAGGTAGAGCGCGTAGGCGGCAGCGGCCGACGGCAGGATCGAGTCGAGCCGGTCCAGAAAGCCGCCGTGCCCTGGCAGCCACGAGCTCATGTCTTTGATGCCGAGGTCACGCTTGATCAGTGATTCGGCCAGGTCGCCGAAGGTGGCGGTGAGCAGAATGACAGCGCCGAACACCAGTCCGAACCACCACGGCTGCTGGAGCATGAAGATCGACAGCAGCACACCAGCGATCATGCAGATCAGGCCGGCCCCGATGAAGCCTTCCCAGGTCTTCTTGGGGCTGATCGACGGTGCCATCGGGTGCTTGCCGAAGTTGAGGCCGCTGACGTAGGCTCCCGTGTCGGCAGAGATAACCAGGATCAGAAAGGCGAGCGTCCACCACTGTCCGTGGTCCTGGGCCACGAGCAGCACGGCGAAACTCGCGAGAAAGACCACGTAGACCTGAATCAGGATGCCGCCGCCCACGTCGCCAACGATGGATCGGGCCGAGGCGCGATGTGACGGAATGACCAGCAGTGCCAGACGCCACAGGCCGATCAGCACGATGCCGCCGAGCATGACCAGCCATTGGCCGGTTGCCCCGCCATAGAACGCGGCCGGAACGATCGCGATGGCCGAGATGATCACGGGGATGCGCGGAACGTTGCGTCCGGCATGCCGCAGGGCCTGGGCCAGCTCGAACGCACAGAAACCGACGATCACGACGGCGAAGATCATGAAGAGCTGTTTGATGATGATGAGGCTCACCAGCATGGAGCCGCCGAGCACCAGTCCGATCAGGATGGCCAGAATGAGGTTGCGCCCAGTACGCGCTTCGATGCGTTCGTTGGCCTGGTCGAGTTGAGCCCGTGTGGCCTGCACCTGGCGTTCAAAATCGGCCTTGGTGGTTTGCACCTGGCGTTCGAAATCAGCGCGCGTGGTTTTCACTTGCGCCCGGAACTCGGCGCGACTGACGCCGCGACCGCGTTTGTGCGGCTGGTCATTCTCCGGTTTCTCGGTCATCTGAAGCTCCTAGATTTCGAGGAGTTCGGCTTCCTTGCGCTTGAAGGCGTCGTCGATGCCGTCCACGTGGCTCTTGGTGATCAGCTCGAGTTCCTTCTCGGCACGACCGACCTCGTCGTCGCCGACCTCGCTCTTGAGGGCGTCGAGTTCATCCTTGGCCTTGCGGCGAATGTTGCGCACCGAGATGCGGGCATCCTCTGCTTTGGCCTTGACGATCTTCACGAACTCCTTGCGGCGTTCCGTGGTGAGTTCGGGCAGGGTGGCGCGAATGGTGGTGCCGTCGTTGCCGACGTTGGCACCCAGGTTCGGGGTGTCGCGAATGGCGATTTCGATGTCGCGCAGCGCTGCCTTGTCATACGGGCCGATCAGCATGGTGCGTGCTTCCTGGTTCTGCAGCGACGCGAGCTGTTCGAGCGGCGTCAGGGTGCCGTAGTAGCTCACCAGAATTTTCGCGAACATTTGCGGGTTGGCTCGCCCGGTGCGCACGGTACCAAAGTCGTCTTTGGCGGCCTCGAGGGCCCGGTTCATGCGCGCAGTGGCGTCGGAAAGAACATCCGCGATCACGGTGACTCCTTTATTGGTGGTGGAACAATTCTAGTTGGAGACGCGAGTGCCCAGATCGGTGCCGAGGATGGCTGCGGTCACGTTGCCCTCCGGCGCCATGCCGAAGACCTGCATGGGCATGTGGTTGTCCATGCACAGGCTGAAGGCGGTGGAGTCGACCACTTTGAGGCCGCGCTGCAGGGCTTCCAGGTAGGTGATGTGGTGAATCTTTTGGGCGTCGGGGTTGGTGCGGGGGTCGTCGGAATAGACGCCGTCAACGCCGTTCTTGGCCACCAGCACGACGTCGGCGTCGATTTCGAGGGCGCGCTGCGCGGCGACGGTGTCGGTGGAGAAGTAGGGCAGTCCGGCGCCGGCACCGAAGATGACGACGCGGCCCTTCTCCAGGTGGCGTTCGGCGCGCCGCGGAATGTACTGCTCGGCCACCTGGGTCATCGAGATGGCGGACTGTACGCGCGTTTCGGCGCCGGCCTGTTCGAGAAAGTCCTGCAGGGCCAGGGCGTTCATGACAGTGCCGAGCATACCCATGTAGTCGGCGCGGCCGCGGTCCATGCCGCGCTGGGAGAGCTCGGCACCGCGAAAGAAGTTTCCGCCGCCGACCACGATGGCCACCTCGACCTGCTTGGCGCCCTCGGCGATTTCACGGGCCAACGAACTCACGACATCCGGATTGACGCCGACGGCGCCACCGCCGAAGGCCTCACCGGAGAGTTTGAGGAGCACCCGTCGTTTCTTGACGACCGCGGTCGGGCTGGTGTGGGTCGTGGGCGAGCTGGCCGTGTCAGTCATGTCGTGCGGGGCCTTCCGAGAGGGAGTGTTACCAAACTACCAAGTGCACGCGCGTACCCCAGCGGGGGCACACACACAAACGGAGGTCGGATTGCTTTCGCAATCCGACCTCCGACATTTATTGTTAGGCGCCGACCTTGAACCGGGCGAAGCCCGACACTGTCAGTTTTGCATCGTCCAGAACCTTCGCAACGGACACCTTGTTGTCCTTGGCGTAGTCCTGTTCGAGCAGGGCGACCTGCTTGAGATACGCCTTGACGCGTCCCTCAACGATCTTGGGCAGTGCCGCTTCCGGTTTGCCCTCGTTCTTCGAGATCTCGGTGACGATCTTGCGCTCAGTCTCCACCAGATCGGCCGGAACGTCGCTCGCTGCGAGGTACTCGGGGTTGGCAAACGATATGTGCTGGGCCACGCTGCGCGCGGTCTCCACATCGGTGCCGGAGAAGCCCAGAACAACGCCGACCTGCGGGGGCAGGTCCTTGCTGGTCTTGTGCAGGTAGATCGAGAACGACTCGCCGGTGACGGCCGCAACACGGCGAAGTTCGAACTTCTCGCCGATGATTGCGGCTTCGCCGTCGATGAGCTCGGCAACGGTCTGGGTTCCAGCGGATGCTGCCAGTCCGGCCTCAACCGTGGTCGCGCCAGCGGCGGCGATCGCGTCGAGAACCTTGTCGGCCAGAACGACGAACTTGTCGCCCTTAGCGACAAAGTCGGTCTCGCAGGCGAGTTCGATCATGTACGCGGTCGTGCCGATTTCCTTGGCGGCGACGAGTCCCTCAGAGGTGGAACGGTCAGCGCGCTTGGCGTTGCCCTTGGCACCCTTGAGACGCAGGATCTCGATGGCCTTGTCCATGTCGCCGTCAGCTTCAACGAGGGCATTTTTGGTGTCGACCATTCCGGTGCCGAGGTTCTCGCGAAGAGCCTTGACGTTTTCGAGTGTGAAGTTTGCCATACCGGGTTCCTTACTTGGTCTCGTCGGTTGGGACGGTCTCGTCGGCAACCGGAGCGACGGCAGCCAGAACGGCGGCAACGTCGGCGTCGGCGACTGCATCGGCGATGGTGGGCTCTGCAACGACGGCCTCGTCGGCCACGACGGTAGCGTCGGCAACCTTCTCGGTCTCGGCAGAGGACTGCGCGGGGGTGGTCTCGACGTCGGACGCCTGGAGCAGTTCAGCTTCCCACGCGGCGAGGGGCTCAACTTCGGCCTCCGGCTTGGCGTGGCGCTGGATCAGGCCCTCGGCTGCGGCGTCCGCGATGATGCGGGTCAGCAGCCCAACGGAGCGAATGGCGTCGTCGTTGCCCGGGATCGGGTACTGCACGTCGTCGGGGTCGCAGTTGGTGTCGAGGATGGCGATAACCGGGATGCCAAGCTTGCGCGCCTCGTCAATGGCGAGGTGCTCCTTGTTGGTGTCGACAACCCACAGGGCAGACGGGGTCTTCGTGAGGTTGCGGATTCCGCCGAGGCTCTTGTGCAGCTTGACGAGTTCGCGCTTCTTGATGAGCATTTCCTTCTTCGTGAAACCGCTCTTGGCGGTGTCTTCGAAGTCGAGCTCTTCGAGTTCTTTCATGCGGGCCAGACGCTTGGAAACGGTCTGGAAGTTGGTGAGAAGTCCACCGAGCCAACGCTGGTTGACGTACGGCTGGCCCACGCGCTGCGCCTGCTCCGAGATGGATTCCTGGGCCTGCTTCTTGGTGCCGACGAAGAGGATGGTGCCGCCGTGGGCAACCGTCTCCTTGACGAAGTCATAGGCCTTGTCAACGAAACCGAGCGACTGCTGCAGGTCGATGATGTAGATGCCGGAACGCTCGGTGAAGATGAAGCGCTTCATCTTCGGGTTCCAACGGCGGGTCTGGTGCCCGAAGTGCACGCCGCTGTCGAGCAGCTGGCGGATTGTTACGACGGCCATGTGCCGTACTCCTGTTCTGATGCAGGCCTCGAGAGGCCCCACCAATCGGTTTGTGCGATGATCGGTCGATCATCACTCCTGGTGCCCGGCACATGTCCGCCCTGTTCACGCTGGTTACTCGTGAGACGGGACCGATTGGACATGGCGGCCAAATGGGCACGCGTAGTCAGCGCACAAAGCGCTGCTGGGGATAGCGTATCACCGACGGGAGTGCTCGGGCGACCGTGCCGTGTGACCGGCTCCTCCACAGGACCTGACCTCTGGAGATGTACACCAATGCAGCCGAGGCCCGGCGGTTGCCGGAGCCCGGCGGCAGGGTGGAGGCATGCAGAATCTGCGCGCGCTGGCGGCATCCGCTCTCGTTACTGTGATCGTCGTGTTTGGTGCTGGGCCGGCGTCGGACGCCGTGTCAGCCGGGACTTCGTCGTCAGCCGCAGCGACCACAACGGATGCTTGGCGTTGGCCGCTCGCGGAACCCCACCGGTTGATCCGGGGGTTTGTGGCGCCGGAATCACAGTATGCGGGCGGCCATCGCGGGATCGATCTGGCGGCCGCGGCGAACGAGAAGGTCTTTGCGGCCCACGATGGCGTGGTGTCCTTTGCGGGCCGAGTCGTCGATCGGTCGGTGCTGTCGATCATGCAGCCGAACGATGTGATCACGACGGTCGAGCCGGTGGACGCCGTAGTCGCTGTGGGCGATCATGTTCGGGCCGGGCAGCTGATCGGCATCGTCGCGAGCGGCGGTCATTGCCCGCCCGGGTGCCTGCACTTCGGTGTTCGTCAGCACGGCTGGTACGTGTCGCCATTACTCTTCCTGGGGACTGTGCCGCGCGCGGTGTTGTTGCCCGCCGTGCCATGACCGCGACTGGGTCATGCGGTCAGGCGCGGGGGTGGGCGAGTCCGTAGCTGGCTTTGAGGCGTTCCGCCGAGACGTGGGTGTAGATCTGGGTGGTACCGAGGCTGACGTGACCGAGCAGTTCCTGTACGGCGCGCAGGTCGGCTCCGCCGTCGAGCAGGTGGGTGGCAGCGGTGTGGCGCAGGGCGTGCGGTCCGGCCGGGCCGGTGCCGCCGATTGCGTCGAGGAGGGCAGCAACGAGGCGATAGACCCCGCGCACGCCGAGGCGCTGGCCTTTGCGGCCCAGGAACAACGCGACGGTATTGGGCGCCGTCGCGCTGTTGGGCGGCGCTCCAGCTTGTGCAAGCAGCGCCGGCCGGGCTTGGCGCAGGTACTCGACGAGGGCGCGTTTTGCCGGCACCCCGAACGGAACCACGCGTTCCTTGGCGCCCTTGCCGGTGACCCGCACGGTCAGCCGATCCAGGTCAACGTCGGGCAGATCGAGACCCACGAGCTCGGAGACGCGCAGCGCCGAGGCGTAGAGCAGCTCGACAATCGCGAGATCGCGCAGTGCGAGCGCCTCTCCACCACTGGCGCGCGCCGCCAAGAGATCGAGCAGATCGGTCATCTGGGTGTGGGTGATGACCCGCGGCAGGGTGCGCCCCGGCTTCGGCGAGCGCAGGCGGGCCGCCGGGTCGGCGCTGTCGTCATGGCTGCGCGCCAGCCACGCGGTGAAGCTGCGCGCCGACGCCGACCGGCGAGCCAGGGTGGCCCGGGCCAGGCCGGCCTGGGTGGCCGCCCAGAGCCATTCCCGCAGCAGTTCGAGACTGAGGTCAGCGGATGCCTCGACGCCCCGGTCGCCGGCAAACCCGGCCAGTTGGTTCAGGTCGGTGCGGTAGGCCCGCAGCGTGTGCACCGAGTAGCCGCGCTCAGCGCTGAGGTAGCGCAGAAACTCGTCGATGTCGTTGTTCAGCTCCACCCTGTGGTTCCCTTCACTGCTGGCGAGAAAAGGCCTCCCGGCGGCCTTCGGGGGTGAGCACAGCCAGCTGATCGACATAGGCAGCGGGAAAGTGCGTGACGGCGACGAACTCTCCGATCGGCAGCTGGGAGTGCGTGATCTGGTCGGTGTAGACGTGCACGAGGTTGAGCGTCTGAGCGCCGTTCACCCCGGTGAGTTCACGGTCGGGGGCGCCGAGGTCCATCGTGTAGCAGGTCGCAGCCGCGACCGATACCGGGATACCGGCGAACAGACCCTGGGTGGAATAGTGCAGGTGCCCGCCGAGGATGGCCCGCACATCACTGCCCGCCAGTACGGCGGCCAGTCGCGGCTGGTCCTGCAGTTCGAGCACGCTCATCAACGGCAGCGGGGTGGGTATCGGCGGGTGGTGCAGGGCCAGAATTGACCCGCGCGGGGACGGCGTTGACAGAATCGCGCGCAGCCATTCGAGCTGGTCATCGGTGATCTCGCCGTGGTGATAGCCCGGAACGCTCGTGTCGAGGACGATGATGCGCAGGCCATCGAGGTCGTGCACTTGATCGACGGGGGCCTGATCGACGGGCTCCCCAACGCCGCCCGACTGCGTCTCGCCGAGAAGCTCGGCACGAAACGGTTCGCGCTGATCGTGGTTTCCCATCACCCAGACGATCGCCGCCCCCCATTGCGCGGCTGCAGCCTCAACGATGCCGCGAATGCGGCGGTAGGCATCCGCTTCGCCGCGATCGGCCACGTCACCGGTGAGGATGAACGCGTCGGGGCGAATGCCCGAGCGGTGCAGCTGCTCGAAGGCACGATGCACGGTCTGGTCGGTGTCGACGGCTCCGTAGAGCGTCGCGCCGTCGCGCAGAAAATGGGTGTCACTGACATGCACCAGAATTTTCTCGGCGGGCGCGTACTGACCCAGCTGCACGGCTGCCATGAATCACCTTTCGTCGGTCTTCAGACTACGGGCAGCCACCGACAGCCGTGTCAGAACACCGGCAGCACCGACACCGTGTTGTCGTCGTAATTGGTGATGCCCACCTTGCTGCCGTCGGGGGTGACCGCGAGGCTCGTCGGGGTATGCCCGACCGGGATGCGACTGAGCACCCGGTTGGTGGCGGTACTGATCGTGACGATGGTGTTGTTCTCGGTCGACAGCACGTAGAGTTTCGTTCCGTCTGGACTCACCGTCAGGGCGCCGGGGGCGGTGATGGCGATGCTGGCCCGCACCCGATTCGTGGCGGTGTCGATGACTTCCACGGCATTGGACGGCCCGGTGAGCAGGTCGCGTCCGAGGCTGGCGTAGACCGTCTTACCGTCGGGTGATGGTGCCGACGCGATCGGCGGGTGCGAGGTGTTGAACTCCTGCAGCGGTCCCTGGGGCGCGGCCGTGTCAATGATCAGCACGCCGTAGTCGTCGCCGTTGCTCAGGTAGACCTTCTTTCGATCAGCGCTCGGAGTGAGTTCACCGACCGGGGCACCGGTGAAGATCGGCTCGGCGAGCGAGCGGGTGGCGATGGTCGCCACAGTGATATCGAACAGTGAGGGCGAACCGCCGATGTAGAGCGATTTGCCGTCGGGGGTGGCCACGAGGTCACCGCAGGCGCCGGCCTGGAAGGAGTAGGCGACCGTGTTTGTGGCAATGTTGAGGGCGTAGATCTTTTCGTCGCTGCAGGTGCTCACGAACACCTGTTTCTGGTTGGTAGACACTGCGAGAGCTCGGGGGGTGCCGCCCAGCGGAACGGTGGCGATGACTGTGCCGGTGGCCGTGTCGATCACCGAGACCGTACGCGCGCCGGCGTTGGCGACGTACGCCCAGCGGCCGTTTTTCGTCACGATGAGCTCGCGCGGGTTGGCACCGACGGCGATCGTGGCCGGAGCGACGGGCTTGGTCGACGCGCTCGTCTTCGAGACCGTCTGATACCCGGTCTTGGTGCCGGTGACGGTCACGGTGACGCGCTTGCCCACCTGGGTGTTGGAGGGCGTGAAAGTGGATGCCGTGGCGCCCGATACCGCCACACCGTTCACCTTCCAGCGGTAGGACAGCGTTACCGGAGCCGGTTTCCAGGTGCCCGGCGAGGCGGTCAGCCGCCGACCGGCCTGCGGTACACCGCTGATGGTGGGAATCGGCGTTGCGGTCAACTGGCTGGCTGCGGGCTGAATCGCGGTCGGCTGGCTCATCGTGCGGGGCGCGCTGGTCGCGGGGTTTGCGAGCGCCGCCGGAGCGGAGGCCAGGACGGCCGCTCCAACGGCGAGAACGGTGAGTGCGAAGCCGAGGCCTCGACGTTGGACGGCTACTGGTGCGCTCATGACATCCACTTCTCTGAAAATTCTGACAGTCGACAGGGTGGGGCAATTGGCGATGTTGCGGGTTACAGTAGCCCCGTCACCGACCGGCGACAAGGGCGCATGGGCGGGCTATCATGGCTCCATGTCTGCCCAGCCGGACGCCTATTTCGAGGCTCTGGATCGTGCGCTGCTGCACGCCCAGGCCTGGCTTGCGTCGCTTCCTTCCCGCCCGGTCGGCCCCCGCGTCGACGCCGATACCCTGGCCGCGCTGTCGGCTGGCCCGCTGCCCCCTGCCCCGACCCCTGCGGCTGACGTCATCGATGAACTCGCTTCGTTTGCCGAACCCGGCCTGATGGCGATGCCGTCCGGCCGGTTCTTCGGCTGGGTCATTGGCGGAACCCTGCCGGCGGCCCTCGCCGCCGATTGGCTGGTCACCGCATGGGATCAGAATGCCGGAATGCGCTTCGCCACGCCCGCGACCGCCGTGCTCGAGGAGACCGCCGCCGGCTGGCTCCTCGACCTGCTGGGGCTTCCGCCGGGAGCGGATGTCGGATTCACAACGGGCGCGACCATGGCCAATTTCGTCGGTCTCGCCGCCGGTCGACAGTGGGTACTCGAGCAGGCCGGGTGGGAAATCGACCGGGACGGCCTGACGGGCGGTCCCCGGGTGCGGGTCTTTGTGGGCGCCGAGCGTCACGAGGTCATCGATCTCACGCTGCGCTACCTCGGTCTCGGGGCGCCGATCGTGGTGGATGTCGACGCTGAGGGGCGGTTACGGCCCGACGCCCTCGCCGAGCTACTGAATGCCGGCTCCGGCCCGGCGATCGTCTGCCTTCAGGCCGGCAACGTGCATTCCGGAGCGTCTGACCCGATGGGTGCGGCGATCGACGTGGCCCGCCGGCACGGAGCCTGGGTGCACGTCGACGGCGCGTTCGGCCTGTGGGCGGCGGCCAGTCCGCGGTTTCGCGACCAGCTAACCGGTCTGGAACGGGCTGATTCCTGGGCCACCGACGCCCACAAAACCCTCAACGTTCCCTACGACTGCGGGGTGGCGATCGTGTCGCGGCCCGAGGTGGTGCGCCGGGTCTTCGGCGTGCACACCAGCTACCTCATCGCCGCGGACGCTGCAGGCGAACACCGCAGCCCCGGCGACCCGTTCGAGAAGGTGCCCGAATTATCCCGTCGGGCACGGGGCGTTCCGGTCTGGGCGGCGCTTCGATCCCTCGGCCGCGCCGGCACGATTGCTCTGGTCGACGGTCTCGCCGCGAACGCAAAGGCCCTGGCCGACGGCCTTCGGGCCATGCCGGGCGTTAAGGTGCTCAACGAGGTCTTGTTCACGCAGGTGTGCGTGAGCTTCGGCAGCGACGATCGCACCCGACAAGTGACCCAGCAACTCATTGCCGACGGTTCGGCCTGGATGTCGGGGTCGCGCTGGCACGACCGGGACATCCTGCGCATCTCGGTGAGCAACTGGTCGACGGATGCCGCGGACGTCGCGCTCTCCCTCGCCGCAGTGGCGCGGGCCTGCGCGGCAGTGGATGCTAACCCTGCACGATCAGCGGACGCGAAGGCGATCCCGCCCCAGCCGACAGCAGCGAGCACTCCCCACGCGACCGACGATCAAGACTGAGCCCTAGGCCCGCCGCACCCAGCCGGCCTCCCGCTCCTGGGCAGCCCCGTCGAGATCGAGCCCGCCGAGGGCACCGCGCACTGCCGCGCTTGACAGCCCGGCCCGACGGGACAGGTCGGCGACCGTGCGCGGCGAGCGTCCGCTCAGGGCATCGAACACGCGGATCTGGTCGCTCGTGCGCGGTATCGGACCCGGCCCGGCATCGGTGACAGCAAAGTCGAGGGGCACCTGGATCGACCGCTCCCCGACGAGCTCGGCCATCTCGGTCGGGCTGGTCACGCAGACCGCGGCGAATTCGCGAATGAGACGGTGGCAGCCGGCCGAGGTGGGGCTCGTGATGGGACCCGGTACGGCGCCGAGCGGCCGACCCAGCGCGGAGGCGTGTCCGGCCGTGTTGAGGGAGCCCGACCGCCAGCCCGCCTCCAGTACGACCGTCGCCGCGCTCGCTGCGGCGATCAACCGGTTTCTCTGCAGAAAGCGCCACTTCGTGGGTGCGGCGCCGCAGGGCAGCTCGGAGATCACCGCCCCGGAGGCGACGATTCGGGTGAGCAGGGAGTCGTGGCCACTCGGGTAGAACCGGTCGACTCCCCCAGCCAGAAAGGCCACGGTCACGCCGTCGCTGGCCAGTGCGGCCCGGTGGGCCATCCCATCGATGCCATAGGCGGCACCGGAGACGACCGCGAATCCGCGGTCGACCAACCCGGCCGAGGCTTCCATGGCGATGTGCTCGCCATAGCCGGTGGCCGCCCGCGCCCCGACCAGCGCGATCGAGTTAGGCAGCGCGGCGAGGGCACCGGGTACGCCGCGCCACCACAACGCGAGCGGCGCATGCTGTTCGAGGTCGCCGAGCGAAGACGGCCACAGGGCATCCGTGGCCAGCAGCAACCGTGCATCGACGCGGGCCGCTTGCTGCAGCGAGCGGATGACGTCACCCGAGTTGAGCCGCGGCCGCCAGCGCTGCAGTCCCGCGTCGAGAGCCAGCTCCAGCTCGGCGCTGGTGTGAGCATCCGCTTCGGTGGGATCGGCGCTGGGACCGGCCGCAAAGACGAGATCGGGCCCGTCCGGGTCTTCGCCGAGCGCGTCTCGCACGAGCGCGCCGATGCGCACCGGGCTCCACGACTCGAGAATGGCGGTCAGGGCCACGCTCGCGCCAAGGCTCGCCACGAGCAAGCCCGCCGTACCGTCACCGGGTTCGGCAATGCCCGACCAGGCCGCGCGGGCGAAGACCTCGCCGGCCGCGGCGGAGTCAGCGTTGTCGCCAGCGTCAACCGGCATTCCACGGCGTACGCCGGCAGTGAGCTGACTCACCCGGGTTTCGTCGAGCCCGAACAGCGTCATGATGTCATTCCTTTGCGTAGGTAGAGGGCTTGGCCGACCTGGTCAGGGCCGGGAATGGTAAGACCGTCGTAGTCGGCCAGGGTCCACGCGATTCGCAGCACCCGGTCGTAGCCGCGCATGGTGATTCCGCCACGTTCAAGCGCGCGGTCGAGGCCGGCGGTGGTGCTCGGGGCCAGGCGCACCGCCGCGCCGCGCAGCCAGGGGCCCGGAACTTGGGAGTTCAGACTCCAGGCGGTGCTGCGAAGCCGCTCGGCCGCGGCAGCCCGCGCGGTGACCACCCGCTCTCGGGCGATGACACTCGTCATCCGCAGGGTGCCCGCGGCGAGGCGCAGCTGGGCGGCGGTGATTCGTTTGACGTTGAGTTGAATGTCGATGCGGTCAAGCAACGGCCCGGAGATGCGGGCGAGGTAGCGGCGGCGGGCGTTCGGCGGGCAGGTGCAGCTCAGATCGCCAGCGCCATACTGCCCGCACGGGCACGGGTTGGCCGCCATGACCAGTTGAAACCGGGCGGGAAAGTGCGCGACGGCATTGGCCCGGTGAATGCTGATCCAGCCGGATTCCAGCGGCTGACGCAGGGCGTCAAGCACCGGTGAGGCGAATTCGGGAGCCTCGTCGAGGAACAGAACGCCGTGCGAGGCCTGCGACGCGGCCCCCGGCCGAATCTGCCCGTTGCCACCGCCCACCATGGCGGCGGCTGTCGCGGTGTGATGTGGTGCTTCCCACGGCGGCCGAGTAATCAGGGTGTCGCCCAGTCCGAGGCCGCTGAGCGAGCGCAGCGAGCTGACCTCGAGCGAGCTCGCCGGGTCGAGGTCAGGCAACAGCCCGGGCAGGCGGGCCGCAAGCATTGTCTTTCCGGCTCCGGGCGGGCCGAGCAGAAACACGTGATGACCGCCGGCGGCGGCAATCTGCAGGGCCAAAATGGCGTCGTCGTTGCCGATCACGTCGGCCAGGTCGGGCTCGGCAACCAGATCGGTCGGCACTGTTGCGGCCAGAATCGGCTCAACCGGTATCGGGGGCAGTTGGGCGCCGTGAAAGATCGCCGCATCGCGCAGCGACGTGACACCGATCACCCGAACGTCGGGCACGAGTCGGGCCTCGGCCTCGTTGCCGATCGGCACCATCACAGTGGTGTGACCGAGGCGGGCGGCCGTCATCACCCCGGGAAGAATGCCCGGCGTCGGCCGCAGCCGACCATCGAGGGCGAGTTCGCCGAAATGCACGACCTTACCGACCGATTCGCCCGAAACGGTGCTGTCAGCCGCCAGGCAAGCCAACGCGATCGCGAGGTCGAAGCCGGCGCCGTGCTTGGGCAACGCGGCCGGCGACAGATTGATGGTGAGACGGTGAACGGTGAGGGGGCATCCGCTGTTGGCCGCCGCGGCGCGCACCCGCTGAGTCGCCTGCGCCAGGGCGGCATCGGGCAGACCGATCAAAATCATGCCCGGTAGTTGCGCGGAGATGTCGGCCTCGACCTCGACGAGTGCTCCGGTCAGGCCGAGCATCGCGACGGCGTGGGTGCGGGCGATTCCCATCAGAACACACCCTCGAGGTGTTCGATGACCGGTTCACGGCCCCTCGGCGCGATCACAGCGATGACGTCGAGCCGAATCTGGCGCGGCCAGCGCTCGGCCGCCGCGCACCAGGCGGCTGCGAGTCGGCGCATCCGGGCCAGCTTTTTCACGGTGACCGCCTCAAACGGATGCCCGAAGCGCAGGCTACTGCGCGTCTTCACCTCGACGAAGACGACTGCCGCGCCGCGCTGTACGACGAGGTCGATCTCTCCCTCCGCACACCGCCAGTTGCGGGTGAGGATGGTGTAGCCGGCACCCTGAAGAAAAAGCGCGGCCTGCTCTTCGCCGAGTTTGCCGAGTTCGTCCTTGCGCGCCACGAGTGCCTCCGAACACCAGAGTGCGCGCTCACGCGTGGCCGAGGGTGGGCCGCCGCCACATTCGTGGACAGTCGCGCGGCCCGGCCCCTGTGGAGGAGAGGCTATTCGTCGTGCATGACGAACAGGCGGCGCACGACGTCGCCGGCAACGAGCGCGTCGAGGCTCTCGTTGAGGTCAGTGAGCGGTCGGGTGTCGGTGTGCAGCAGTTCGACCGGCAGTTTGCCGTCCCGCCACAGCTGCAGGTAGGCCGGGACGTCGCGGCTGGGCACGGAGTCGCCCATGTACGAGCCGAGCAGCCGGCGGCCTAGCCCGGCGAACTGCAACGCCGGGGTGGTGATGGTCTGCTCGGGGTGCGGCAGGCCCACCGAGACGAGCGCGCCGCCCCGGGTGAGCAGGGCGAGGCTCGCCTCCATCACCCGGGCGCTGCCGACGGCCTCGATCGCGAGGTCGACGCCGTCGCCCGCGTATTCACGCACCAGTTCGGCGGCCTGTTGGGGCGAGCCGGCATGGTCGGCGCCGCAGCGGATGGCCAGCGCCTGCTTTTCGGGCAGCGGATCGATCGCGATGACGGTGGTGCCGTCGACCTGGGCGGCGGCCATGACAGCCATCAGGCCGACCGCGCCGAGTCCGAACACGATCACGGACTGGCCGGACGTGAGGGCGCCGGTATTGAGCACGGCGCCGATGCCGGTGAGGGCCGCGCAGCCGAACATGGCGGCGATGTCGAACGGAACATCCTGGTCGATCGGCACGACCGATTCGCGGGCGACGACCGCGTACTGCGAGAACGCCGAGACCCCCAGGTGGTGGTTGACGCGTTCGCCCTCGCCGCCGATCAGCACGGCCGGTCCGTGCAACAGGTCGCCGGATCCGTTGGCCTCGGCGCCGCGGTGGCACAGCGCCGGGCGCCCAGCCAGGCAGGCCCGACAGTCACCGCAGCTCGGCACGAAGACCAGCACGACCCGGTCGCCGATGGCCAGATCGTCGACGCCGTCGCCGAGTGCCGTCACTGTGCCGGCGGCCTCGTGGCCGAGCGCCATCGGCAGCGGGCGTAGGCGCGACCCATCGATGACCGAAAGGTCGGAGTGGCACAGGCTGGCGCGTTCGATGCGCACAAGCACCTCGCCGGTCCGCGGCGTCGGCACCGGAATCCGTTCGAGCGTCAGCGGTCGGCTCTGTGCATAGGGGCGCGAGGTGCCGGCTTCGCGAAGAATCGTACTGAGCATCGTTGCTGGAGTCATTGTTCCAACCTAACGCCCGACGCGACGTACGCTGGGCTTATGACTGTGGGCAACCGGCTGACCGATCTGGGCATGCGCGCGATGAACGGCGTACACCGGATGCTGCTTTTCGTCTCCGGCGGACGCCTCGGCTGGACTATCGGTACCATGGCCGCCGTCGAGCTGCACACGATCGGCCGCACAAGCGGGCAGCGTCGGTCGACGATGCTGACAGCACCGGTGCACGAGGGCGGAAGGTATGTGCTCGTGGCGTCCAAGGGCGGCGACGACCGGCATCCGTTCTGGTACAGCAATCTCGTGGCCCAGCCCAATGTAGAGCTCACCATTCGCGGAGTGACGCGGCCGTTTCGGGCGCGCACCGCGACATCCACCGAGAAAGCCGAGCTGTGGCCGCGCATCGTCGCCGCCTACGCCGGTTATCGGAAGTACCAGACGAAAACCGACCGCGACATCCCCGTGGTCATCTGCGACCCCCGCCCCTAAAATACGGACGGGGCCTGGGCCCCGTCCGACTCAGAGCACTAGGCGACCGGCTCGAGCGCCTCGACCAGGATGGGCGGGAAGATCGGCGCGTGCACGCCGGACATCTCCTCGAGCACCCGAATCACCTGGCAGCTGTAGCCGTATTCGTTGTCGTACCAGACGTAGAGCACGGCCTTCTGGTCGGTGACGATGGTGGCCAGGCCATCGACGATGCCAGCGCGACGCGAGCCGAGGAAGTCGCTCGAGACCACCTCGGGCGAGTCGATGAAGTCGATCTGGCGGTGCAGCGAGGAGTGCAAGGACATCGTGCGCAAGTAGGTGTTGAGCTCCTCCTTGTCGGTCGCGCTGGCCAGGTTCAGGTTGAGGATAGCCATCGACACGTCGGGCGTGGGAACGCGGATCGCGTTGCCGGTGAGCTTACCGGCCAGCTCCGGCAGGGCCTTGGCCACGGCCTTGGCGGCACCGGTCTCGGTGATCACCATGTTGAGCGCGGCTGAACGGCCCCGACGGTCACCGGAGTGGAAGTTGTCGATGAGGTTCTGGTCATTCGTGAACGAGTGCACGGTTTCGACGTGGCCGTCGATGATTCCGTAGCGATCGTTGACGGCCTTCAGGACCGGGGTGATCGCGTTCGTGGTGCAGGACGCCGCGGTGATGATGCGGTCGGTCGGCAGAATGTCCCCGTGGTTGATGCCGTGCACGATGTTCTTGAGCGCGCCCTTGCCCGGCGCGGTGAGCAGCACCCGGGCAACGCCGGGGCATTTCAGGTGCTGGGAGAGGCCCTCCTCGTCGCGCCACTTGCCGGTGTTGTCGACGACGATGGCATCGTGGATGCCGTACTGCGTGTAGTCGACGCTGGCCGGGTCGCCGGAGTAGATCACCTGGATGAGTGTGCCATTGGCGAGGATGGTGTTGTTCTCCTCGTCGATGGTGATCGTGCCCTCGAACGGGCCGTGCACCGAGTCGCGGCGCAGCAGGCTGGCCCGCTTGACCAGGTCGTTGGCCGAACCGCGGCGCACGACGATCGCGCGCAGGCGCAGGCCCTGCCCGCCGCCGGCGTGTTCGATCAGGATGCGCGCGAGCAGGCGCCCGATACGGCCGAAACCGTAGAGCACAACGTCGGTGCTGGTGCGACCGTCGAGTCCGTGCTGGCCGACGACGTCGGCGAGTTCAGCGCGGAGGTATTCTTCCAGGGTGACGCGGCCGTTTTGCTCGCGAAAACCGAGCGCGAGGCGCGCGAGGTCGATCGACGCAGCCCCCAGATTGAGGCCATCGATGGCCTGCAAAATGGGGAGGGTCTCTTCGAGCGGAAGCTCGACATCCGCTATGTGACGGGCGAAGCGGTGTGCTTTGAGCAGGCCGACGACCGATTTGTTGACCAGACCGCGTCCGTAGACGCTCGTCACCACGGTGTTGTCCCGGTAGAGGCGCCCGATCAGAGGAATCATCGCCTCGGCGAGAGCCTCGCGGTTGCTCCACAGAGCACGGGCACGATCAGCGTCCTGGATCACAGGGTTGCCTTCCTAAACCTTCGTCGGTCCTGTCCGGCCACCCGAGGCCCCGGAGTCATTCCTCACTCGTCGAGCGCAAGTTCCTTGGGAAGTTCGAAGTCTTTCGACGCGAGCTCTTCCACGTTGACGTCCTTGAAGGTCAGCACGCGCACCGATTTCACGAATCGATCGGAGCGGTAGACGTCCCAGACCCAGACGTCCTTCATGGTCAGTTCGAAGTAGAAATCGTGTTCCGTGTCACGGCGCACCAGTTCGACCTCGTTCGCGAGGTAGAAGCGTCGTTCGGTTTCGACGACGTACTGGAACTGACCAACGACGTCTCGATATTCCCGGTACAGGGCCAACTCGACCTCGCGGTCGTAGTCCTCGAATTCGTCTTCTTCCATGGTGATCTCATCTTACGCTGAGATTTTGAGCCACGATTTTCGGTGTAGAGGGCTCGGCCCGAGCAGGTCGATCGCGCTCATGTGCGCCGAGCTGCCGTAGCCCTTGTTCGACGCCCAGCCGTAGCCGGGAGCGCCATCGTGTGCGGCGATCATCAGGCGGTCGCGGTGCACCTTCGCAATAACGGATGCCGCCGCCACCGACCCGCAATCCCGGTCAGCTTTGATGCGGGTCACGACGCTCAACGGGGTGGCCAGGGCCTTGTTCAGCCAGTCGTCGCTGCCATCGAGCAGCACGATGCTGCCGGCCACATCGACACCCTGCAGGTATAGATCGGACAGGGCACGCTTACCGGCCAGCCCGAGGCAGGCGATGATGCCGAGTTCATCGACCTCGGCGGCCGAGGCGAGCCCGACGGCCGAGTGCGTCGCCCACTGCGAGGCGAGGGGGGCGAGAAGTTCCCGGCGCGGTTCGCTGAGCATCTTGGAATCGCGTAGTCCCACCGGCATGGCCAGAACGGATGCGTTCACCGCGGCAAATCCTACGGCCACTGGCCCGGCGAGAGCGCCGCGGCCCACCTCGTCACAGCCGATCACGAAGCTGGCGCCGGTGCGCAGCAGGTCGAACTCCACCTCGAGGGTGGGGTCGGACACGGCCACTACTCGGAGCCTTTGCCGGCTTGTTCCACCTCGCGGAACACATCGGGGTAGTCATCCAGCCAGGCCCAGCGGGCCAGCGGCCAGCTCACGACGAGGGCACGACCGACCACGTTTTCGATGGGGACGTAGCCCTTGCCGGCGGTGTCACCGTTGTAGCGGGAGTCCTTGGAGTTGTAGCGGTTGTCGCCCATCATCCAGAGCGAGTCCGCCGGGATGGTGACGTCGAAGTCGTCCTTGGACACCGTGGTCTCGCCGGCCGGCAGCAGCACGTAGGCCGACTCGTCGAGGGGAACATCGTTGACGCTCATCTGGCCGAGGGCGTTACAGCACACGACGTGGTCGCCGGGCAGCCCGATGACGCGTTTGATGAGGTGATCATTGCTGTCGGGAGCTGAGAGTCCAACGACCGAGAGCAGCCAGTCGGCGCCGGCCACGATCGGGTTTTGCACCACGTCCGCCTGGGGCAGCAACCATCCGCCCGGATCCTTGAACACGATGACGTCGCCGCGAGTGATCGGAATCAGCTCCGGTTCGAGCTGGTTCACGATGATGCGGTCGTTGATCTGCAAGGTGTTCTCCATCGACCCGGAGGGGATATAGAACGACCGGATCAGGAAGGTCTTGATCAGGAAGGAGATGAGCAGTGCGACCACGAAAATGATCAGGAGGTCGCGGATGAACAGTAAGACGCTGCGATTCTTGCTGGACGCCTTCTTACTGCGAGACTTCTTCGACCCTGTCACCCGATGATCGGACCTGGAGGCGAGCACTTCATCTGTCATTTAACCGCCTGAGCTCCCCATCAGTTTAGGTGATGGGGAGCTCAGTGAAGAATCCGGTTGGATCTTAGTAGGCGCGAGAGTTAGCGCTTTTCCTTGATCTTGGCCTTCTTGCCACGCAGGTCGCGCAGGTAGTACAGCTTCGCGCGACGAACATCGCCGCGGGTCACGATCTCGATGTGGTCGATGACCGGGGAGTGCACCGGGAAGGTACGCTCGACGCCGATCTGAAAGCTGACCTTGCGAACGCAGAACGTTTCGCGCACGCCTTCGCCGGAGCGGCCGATGACGACTCCCTGGAAGACCTGGATACGAGAGCGGGTTCCCTCAATGATGTTGACGTGAACCTTGACGGTGTCGCCGGCACGGAAGTCAGGAAGATCTGTCTTCAGCGATGGGGCGTCTACCGCGTCGAGAATATGCATGTTGTTTCGCTCTCTGTACCCGCCACAGGTCGACTACGCTAGGTGCTTCATTCGAAGCAATCAGTATGAGGATGTGCGCCGCACAAAGCAGGCTCCCCTGTGGCAGAGTCCTGCAGCGGCACAATCGCCTATTCTGCCATGAACTGGCGCGCACTGCAAAGCGGGGCGGGCAGGTTAGGGCCGGTCGCGCTTTTCTTCGATAATGATGGTCTCGGGGGTGCCGGGTCGTCCGAAGGGTGCGCCGCGGCCGGGCAGTGGATGCTGCGGCCCGGCCGGTGAAGGCCGGCCCGGCGCAGACTGCCCGCGCGCCTGCTGTTCCACCAGGTCGACCATGGCGCGCATGCGACGCCGGGCAGCGGCGAACAGCTCCCAGACGGCGAACCAGAACACGGCCAGCCCGCCGATGATGACGAGCACACTGAGCCAGCCGGCGGCATCCGTTGAAAAGGGAATTGCGATGATGAGCAGGTGCCAGAGTGCAAGCACGCCGACATCGGCATAGGAGACCGCCCGGGTTTCGCGGACCTCTTTGCGCGCGTAGATGACGAGTGCCACCAGCAGTAGCCCGAGGCCGATCAGAACGGCTCCGAAGAAGATGCCCAGGACCGCCCAGGCACCGGAGCCAAATATGGCGGAACCGACGAGAAGCCAGAGCGGCAGGGCTCCGGCGGCAATAAATTGCCAGTGGTAGAAGGCACGGCGGATGATCACGACCCCGAGTTTATCGACGGGGACTGACACTAACCTTGGCGTTCGCTGGAGGCAGAAGGTTGTGCTCTAGATTGTGCGCGGCAATAGATCGGGGCGCACCCGTTCGGTGCGTTCGATCTGCTGCTGGCGCCGCCAGGTGCTGATGGCGCCGTGGTTGCCGCTGAGCAACACCGGCGGCACTTCGAGGCCGCGCCAGCTGGCCGGCTTGGTGTAACTCGGGTATTCGAGCAGGCCGTCTTCGTGGGATTCCTCGACGAGGCTCGCGGGATTGCCGACGACACCGGGAATGAGCCTGCCGATCGCTTCGATCATGGCCATGACGGCGACCTCTCCCCCGTTGAGCACGTAGTCGCCGAGGCTGACCAGGCGCACCCGGCCGCGCTGTGAGTAGTGGTCGACCACACGCTGGTCGATGCCCTCGTAGCGGCCGCAGCCGAAGACGAGGTGCTGCTCGAGGGACAGCTCGCGGGCCATCGCCTGGGTGAACTGGTCGCCCGCCGGTGAGGGAAAGATGAGGATGGGGCCGCCCTCGGCCTGTGCAGCGGGCGCAGCAGCGGGCGCAGCAGCGGGCGCATCGGAACCGAGAATGGCATCCAGGGCCGCGCCCCACGGCTCCGCCTTCATGACCATTCCGGCACCGCCGCCGTAGGGGGTGTCATCGACCGAGTGGTGCCGGTCAATGGTGGAGTCGCGCAGATTGTGCACGCCCAGATCAATCAGTCCGCTCTGCCGGGCCTTGCCGAGCAGAGACAGATCGAGCACATCGAAGAATTCGGGAAAAATGGTGACAATATCGATGCGCATGGTCAAATTCTAGAAGAGTCCGGCGCTCTCTTTCGCCTCGAGGTACCGGTCGAGGACCAGATCAACCAACGGAGCGGGGGCGGATTCCCCCGGCAGGAGCAGCGGAGCGGTGACCAGGTCGGCGCCGACGCTCTGGGCGCGGGTCAGGTCGAAGAAGAATCCGGGAGCCACGAGATAGGTGCTGACGGTGACGTTGGCGCCCCGGAGCCGGGCCCCGGTGACGGCGCAGGCCAGTCGCGGCGTTGCGGCCGAGAGAAAGCCTACGGTGACGCGCACGCCGAGGCGCTGTTCCAGCAGGGCGCCGACCGTGCGGCAGTCGTGCACTGCGCGTGCATCGCTCGAGCCGGCGGCGGCGAGCACGATCTCCTGGCCGCGTACCCGCCTGTCGAACCCGTCGGCCAGAAGGCGCTGCACCAGCACGTCGATGAGTCGGTCGTCCGGGCCGAGCGCGCGCGATACCGTCGTCACGCGGTCGTGCTCGCGGGTTTCACGCTGGAGGTCGACGTGGACGTGGTACCCGGCCGAGAGCAGCAGGGGCACCACGACAGCGGCGCAGTCCGGGCGTACCGCGCCAAGGCTCGCCGCGACATCCGGTTGCTGCACATCAACGAAACCCCCGGTCACAGCCAGATCGGGGCGGGCGAGGGAGACGGCTGAGACGAGAGCGGCGATGGCCGCCTGGCCGTCAGGCGAGTTGGTGCCGTGCGAGATGGCGACGAGCGCGGCGGGCAGCGGCGTGCTGATCGCAGCGCGGCGCCCGAAGGTGCTGCGCCGTTCAGTGTCGCGCCGTTCCCCAAGCAGGGTCATGCCGCAGCGAGTAGTTCAGTCTCGACCGCGACCTCGATATAGCCGCCGACAATGCGGGTCTCGTAGGTGTTCAGCACGAGGGTCGGGTTGGTGAAGCATTCGCCGGTACCGAGGTCGTAGACCTCTTTGTGCAGCGGTGAAGCGATGGTGGGGCGGTCTCCCTTGGACCCGACGATGCCGCGGGCCATGACGTTGGCCTCGGTGTGCGGGTCGCGGTGGTCGACGGCGTAGATCTCGGTGGGCGAGAGCAGAAATAAGGCGATCTGCTTCATGCGGATCAGTGCGGCTTCGCCCCAGCTGGGTTCCAGATCGGTCACGGCGCAGGCGCGCTCCCAGACCACTGTGGGGCGGGTCATGGTCGTTGTCATGTCGGTCATCGTCATGGTGCGCTCCCAGGGGGTTTCTATCGGGGGTTGTCGCGTTTGTGCGTTGGTACCACGGTAGGCGAGCCATATTTCGGCCAGTCGCCCCCTATGTTTCCCCCGAGTGAAACCCGCCTCACAGCGGGAACGCCGCACTGTGGGGCTTTCGACCAGTACGGGACACACGTGCGACACGAGGGTGAAACTGCCCCGAACTACGCTCATGATCGCCCCGCTTTGAAAGGATGCTGATGCCAGCTTCTCGTGAAACCGCCTCCGCGTATTCTGCCCCAGACCCTGCGGTTCCCGCTATGGATTTGACGCACGCCGTCACATCGACGACCCCAGCGGATGCCGCCAGCGCCGATCCAGACGCCCCGCGCCGCGTCATCGTTATCGGCGGCGGCCCGGCCGCGCACCGCCTCACCGACGCGCTGCACTCCCGCGACACCGAGCACGCCCTCTCGATCACCGTGCTGGCCGAAGAAAACCACCGACCCTACGACCGGGTCGCGCTGAGCCAGCGCCTGGCCGGCCTGATCGACCTCACCCTCGAGCCCACGGCCCCGTGGAACAGCGAACGCATCGCGCTGCGCATCAACGAACGGGCCACAAGCATCGACCGGCTCGCCCGCACGGTCACGACGTCGACCGGCGCGGTGCTGCAGTACGACGACCTCGTGCTCGCCACCGGTTCCAGTGCCCCCGTACCGGAGCTGCCCGGCCGCGAACATATTCGGGTGTACCGCACCCTCGACGACGTCGACGCCCTCGTCGACGAACTCGCCGCTCTAACCGCCTCACTCGGCCGCACCCCCAAGGTCGTCGTGGCCGGCGGCGGTCTGCTCGGCCTCGAAGCGGCCGGCGGACTGCACAAGCTCGGCGCCGAATCGGCCATCGTGCACTCCGGCGGCTGGCTCATGTCCGCCCAGCTCGACGAGGGCGGCGGACAGTCGCTCGGCCGGCTCATCGTTGCCCAGGGCATCGAACTGCACCTCGGCACCCGCGCCCGCACCATCCTCACCAACGACGACAACACCGCCGTGACCGGCCTGCAGCTCGGCAACGGCCGCGACATCGCCGCCGACATGGTCGTCTACGCGATCGGCATCTCGCCTCGCGACGAACTGGCCCGCGATGCCGGGCTCACCGTGGGCACCCGCGGCGGCGTCACGATCGGCAACGACTGCCGCACCAGCGACCCGAGCATCTGGGCGATCGGCGAGGTCGCCAGCTGGAACGATCGCTGCGTGGGCCTCGTCGCCCCGGCCAACGCCATGGCCGAGGTCGTCGCCGACCGTCTGCTCGGCGGCATCGCCGAGTTCACGACCGTCGACGATGCCACCAAGCTCAAGCTGTCCGGCGTCGACGTCGCGAGCTTCGGCGACGCCCTCGCGACGACGCCCGGCTCGCTGGAAATCGTCTACGCCGACCCGGCCCGTGGGCTGTACCAAAAGCTTGTCATGACCGACGACGCCAAAACCCTGCTCGGCGGCATCTTCGTCGGTGACGCCACGCCCTACTCGGCACTCCGCCCGATGGTGGGCCGACAGCTCAGCAGCGAGCCCGCCGCCTACCTCTCAGCCGCGGGCGCCGAGGCCCCGGCTGGCGACGAACTGCCCGACGACGCCCTGGTCTGCTCCTGCAACATGGTCTCGGCCGGCGCGGTGCGAAATGCCGTTCGCGGCGACGACCACACCGATGCCTGTACCGAGCTCGGCGCGCTCAAAGTCTGCACCCGGGCCGGCACCCAGTGCGGTTCGTGCGTGCCGCTGGTCAAGAAGATCCTTGAGGCCGAGCTGACGGCATCCGGTCAAACGGTCTCGCACGCCCTGTGCGAGCACTTCGAGCTGAGCCGCCAAGAGCTGTTCGAATCGGTGCGGGTGCTGGGGCTCACGTCGAGCGACGAGATCTTCTCCCGCTTCGGCACCGGTCGTGGCTGTGATGTCTGCAAGCCAGCCGTCGGCTCCATCCTGGCCAGCCAGAACACCTCCTACATTCTTGATGCCGGCCGCGGCACCCTGCAGGACACCAACGACCGCGCCATGGCCAACATGCAGAAGGACGGCACCTACTCGGTGGTCCCCCGCATTCCGGGTGGCGAGATCACCCCGACCAAACTGGCCGTGATCGCCCAGGTCGCGCTCGACTTCGACCTGTATACCAAGATCACCGGCGGACAGCGCATCGACCTGTTCGGCGCCCGGCTGGAACAGCTGCCCGACATCTGGCGCATTTTGGTGGACGCTGGCTTCGAGTCGGGGCAGGCCTACGGCAAAGCGCTGCGCAACGTGAAGTCCTGCGTCGGCTCCACCTGGTGCCGGTTCGGCGTGCAGGATGCCGTCGGCCTCGCGATTCGGCTCGAATTGCGCTATCGCGGCCTGCGCGCGCCGCACAAGTTCAAGTTCGGGGTGTCGGGCTGCGCCCGCGAGTGCGCCGAAGCCCGGGCCAAGGACGTCGGCATTATCGCGAGCGACAACGGCTGGAACATGTACGTCGGCGGCAATGGCGGTTTTCAGCCGGCGCACGGGCAGCTGCTCGCGACCGACCTCGACGAAGAAACCCTGATCAAGTACATCGACCGCTACATGATGTACTACATTCGCACGGCCGATCGGATGCAGCGCACCGCCCGCTGGATGGAGGACCTCGAGGGAGGCCTCGAGCACGTGCGCGACGTCGTCATCAACGACTCGCTTGGACTGGCCGAGGAGCTCGAGCAGGCCATGCTCGCCCACGTCGACAACTACGAAGACGAGTGGGCGGCGACGCTCGCCGACCCGGAACGACTGCGCCGGTTTCGTTCCTTCGTGAACGCTCCGGCCGAACCCGACCCGAGCATCGCGCTCGTTACGGAGCGTGACCAAATAAGGCCGGCGACTCCGGCCGAACGGGCCTCGTCGAGTACTGTTCTCCTAAGTGGAAGCCGCATTCCCGTTCGAAAAGAGTAGGCAGATGACAGCCCAGAGTTCCCGTACGGCTGGGTCAGTCAGCTCCAGTTCAGTAGCCGCCGGCCCAGTGACCACCGGTCCCGTCACCCTGGTGGGTGGCGGCCCCGGTGCCGCTGAACTGCTGACCGTGGCCGCGGTGACCGCCCTCGCGCAAGCGGATGTCGTGTTGTTCGACCGCCTCGCGCCGAGCGACGACCTCGCCTCCCTCGCACCCCAGGCGACGCTCATCGACGTCGGCAAACGCGCCGGCAGCCACCCGGTCTCGCAGACCGGAATCGAAGAACTCATGGTCGAGCATGCCCTCGCCGGCAAACGCGTCGTGCGGCTCAAGGGCGGCGACCCCTATGTCTTCGGTCGCGGGAGTGAAGAAGTGCTCGCCTGCCACCGCAATGGCATCGCCGTCACCGTCATCTCCGGCGTCACGAGTGCGCTTGCGGTGCCGGCCGCGGCCGGAATCCCGCTGACCCACCGCGGCATCAGCCACGCCTTCACCGTGATCAGCGGCCACGCACCACTCACCGACAACGAACTCGAAGGACTCACCCTGCTCGGCAGCACCATCGTGGTACTCATGGGCGTCGGCACCCTGCCGACCCTCAGTCAGGGGCTGCTCCGACGCGGCATGTCGGCCGAGATGCCCGTGGCCATTATTGAACGCGGGTTCAGCGCCACCCAGCGCACCACCGTGAGCACACTGTCGGCGGTGCTGGCCGATGCCGCTGCCGCCAGCGTGCGCAGCCCCGCCGTGCTGGTCGTCGGCGAGGTCGTACGCCTCGCCTACAGCGGCGACGCCGCCGCCGAGGACCTCGTGGCCCGAGCGGCCGAGTTTGCGGGCACCGACTGATGACGGAAACGAACGATGTACCCGCACCCGATCTGTACGTGCACCACGTGCGCCTGCCGGGTGCCGTCGAGCCGATCGAGGTCGCGGCACCGTTTCTGCAGCCGAACCAGCTCGTGGGGTTTCGCATCGGAGTGACGAGCGATCGGCGTTCCAGCGACCTGATCGACGCCTTTGAGCGGCGCGGTGCGCGCGTTGTGCACGCGCCGACCCTGCGCATCGCGCACTCGCAGCAGGACGGCCCGCTGCTCGATGACACCCGCACCATGATCGCCGCGCGGCCCGATATTCTGCTCGCGACCACCGGTTACGGAGTGCGCCGCTGGTTCGAGGTGGCCGAGGCCGATGGTCTCGGCTCCGACCTGACCGACGCCCTGGCCGAGACGACCATCCTGGTGCGCGGGCCGAAAGCGCGTGGGGGCATTCGGGCGACCGGGCTGGGTGACTCCGGGATGAGCGATTCGGAGACGACGGCCTCGCTCGTTGACAAGGTTCTGGCCGAGTACCCGCCCGGGCTCACGATCGGAATCCAGGTGCACGGAGCCACGGACGAACAGCAGCTCGACCGGCTGCGCGCGGTGCACGAGCGCGTGCTCGTCGTCGCGCCGTACCGGTGGATCGCCGTCGACGACACCGACGAGCGGGTGTACAAGCTGGTCGAGGCAATCTGTGCCCGCCAGCTGGACTGCGTCACGTTTACGAGTGCGCCGGCCGTGCACGCGCTGTTCACCGCGGCGGAAGGCATGGAGGTCTACCCCGAGCTACTCAAGGCGCTGCAGACTCAGGTCTGCGCGGCAGCGGTCGGCCCGGTGACCAGTGCCCCGCTGATCGCCGCGGGGATCGCACCCATTCAGCCGACCCGTTTTCGCATGGGCGCGCTGATTCGGCTGGTCTGCGAACACCTCGAGCAGAACATGATCGAGCGGGTCGAGACCCAGAACGGGCTCGTGCAGCTGCGCGGTTCGCTCGTGCAGGTCGGCGAGGAACGTGTGCAGCTGCCGCCGACGGCCCTCGCCATTCTGCGGGCGCTCATGCGGGCACGCGGGGCGGTCGTCTCCCGTGAGGACCTCACGCTGGCCCTGTCCGGCGACTCCGACGACCATGCCATGGAGGTCTCGCTCAGCCGGCTGCGGCAGACGCTCGGCATTCCCGGGCTGGTCGCGACGGTGGTCAAGCGCGGCTACCGCCTCAACGTCTAGCCCTCGGCGCACAGATGCCGGGCTGTTCCCGTGTGAAACACATCGGTACAGTCCGGCAGGGGTGCGGTCTGAGTCTTAGTCTGTCTTAAGAGCGGATGCCGCGGCATCCGTGTCAGAGTCAGTTTCGAGAGTGGGCTCAGCGTCAGCCGGGTCCTCGGGCAACTCTTCGAGCAGCCCGGGCGGCGGCGTGATCGTGACTACGCCGTTTTTCACGTCGACGCTCGGCACGATGGCCTTCACGAACGGGATCATGACGTCGCCGGTGGGCGTTTTCACGATCAACAAGTCTTGCGCGGGCATGTGCTCGAGGCGACCGATGGTACCGATGCGCACACCGTCACGCATGACGGCGAGGCCGACCAGCTGGTGGTCGTACCAGGCGTCTTCTTCATCCGACTGCTCGGCGACGTCCGCGTCGATCCAGAGGATCGCCTTCGCGAGCGTTTCCGCCGCGCTGCGATCGACGACATCCTTGAAAAAACCGACCGCGTGCTGGTTATACCAGCGGAGCTCGACGAGTTCGATCGTCTTGCCGTGCCAGGCCGAACCGGTCGGAACCTGCAGGGTGAACACGGCGCCCGGGACGAAACGTCGTCCCGGGTCATCCGTGAACAGTTCGAGCTTGATTGCTCCCTTGAGCCCGTGAGCCTTGGTCAGGCGCCCCACCCGTAACTGCTGGGTGCGGTCCTTCTCGCTGTCGTCCACAGTTGCATCGTTCACTGAACTAGAAATCGGTGTCGACGACGTCGACGCGAACGCGGCGACCATCGGCCAGAGCTGCAACGAGGGTGCGCAGGGCCTTGGCGGTGCGACCCGCACGACCAATGACCCGGCCGAGATCCTCGGGGTTCACACGAACCTCGAGCACCTCGCCTCTTGCAGAATTCTTTTCTGCAACGTGCACATCGTCCGGGTGATCAACGATCCCCTTGACAAGGTGTTCGAGCGCGGGAGCAAGCAACAGTTACGCCTCTTCGGTTGCTTCTGCAGCGACCTCGGGGGCCTTGGCGACCGGCTTCTCAGCCTTGGGCTTGAGAACCGGCTTCTTCTTCTCGTCAGCGACGAAAGCAGCCTTCGGTTCCTTCACCTTGACGGTGCTCTTGGCGTTCTTGTCGCCCTTGAAGATGCCCCAGTCGCCCGTGAGCTTGAGGAGTGCAGCAACCTGCTCGGTCGGCTGAGCGCCGACGCTGAGCCAGTACTGCGCACGCTCGGACTTAACCTCGATGACAGAGGGCTCCTCCGTGGGGTGGTAGATGCCGATTTCTTCGATGACACGACCGTCGCGCTTGGTGCGCGCGTCGGCAACGACAATGCGGTAGTACGGTGCACGGATCTTGCCCATGCGCTTTAGACGGATTTTGACAGCCACAATTCTCCAGTGTTAATTCGTTGTTTGGCGAACCTTGGGCCGTGAGCGTGGGGGCACACTCGGCATAAGCTCTATAGGATCACGTTGCACCGAGATAGAGGGTCGGGCACAACGGATCGCGACTAATCATTGTGTCAGAGATTGCTGTCATTGTGATAATCGAACCTCAACGGCCGTCACCGGTCCACCCAAGGAGCACCCGTGCCACTCGACTTCGCCCGATCCGCCCGCTCGACCGTGGGCATCGAGTGGGAGGTCGCCCTCGTCGACCGCGAGACCGGCGATCTGGCAAATATCGCCGACCAGGTGCTCGACGCCCTGCGCGGTCCCGACGGTTCGGTCCACCCCACGATCACCGGTGAGCTGCTGCTCAACACGGTCGAGCTGGTGTCCGGCGTGCACGACACCGTCGGCCACGCGGTAGCGGATGTCGCCGGCCAGCTCGGTGAGGTACGTCGCGTTCTGGAAGGTCGTGAGGTGGACGTGATCTGTAGCGGCTCGCATCCGTTTGCGCAGTGGTTTGACCAGACCATCACCGACAAGGCTCGCTATCACAAGCTCATCGACCGCACGCAGTGGTGGGGGCGCAACATGATGATCTGGGGCATTCACGTGCACGTCGGCATCGAGAACAAGGCCAAAGTGATTCCGATCATGAACGGCCTGCTCACCTATGTGCCGCACCTGCAGGCGCTCAGCGCATCGAGCCCGTTCTGGGCCGGCGTCGACACCGGCTACGCGAGCAATCGCTCGCTCATGTTCCAGCAGCTTCCAACCGCCGGCCTGCCGTGGGACCTGCCCGACTGGGACGCCTGGGAGCGTTACGTCGACGACATGGCGGTGACCGGCATCATCGAGGACGTCACCGAGGTGCGCTGGGATATTCGCCCGTCACCGCGCTGGGGCACGATCGAGGTGCGCGTCTGCGATGGAGTCTCCACCGCCGTGGAACTCGCCGCGATCGCCGCGTTCATCCAGTGCCTGGTCGAGTGGATGTCCACCCGCCTCGACCAAGGCGAAGACGTACCGCGCATGCAGCCGTGGTTCGTGCGTGAGAACAAGTGGCGGGCGGCCCGCTATGGGCTGGGCGCCGAGATCATCCTCGATGCAATGGGCGCCGAATGCCTGGTAACGGATGACGTGCGTCGCCTCATCGAGACGCTCTCCCCCACCGCGGAGCGCCTCGGCTGCCTGCCGGAGCTGCTCGGCCTCCACCGCATCATCGACGACGGCGGCAGCTACCAGCGGCAGCTCGCCGTGGCTGCCACCCACGGCGGCAGCCTGCCCGCGGTCGTTGCGGCGCTCAGCCACGAGCTGGCCGAGGGGCTGGGCCGCTAGAATGATGCACCATCGACGGGCCGATTCGACCCCTGCGGATCGCGTCCCGGAGAAGACCTGCGCGTCGTGTGGACGCCGGATCGAGTGGCGCGTGAAGTGGGCGCGCGACTGGGATTCGGTGAAATACTGCTCGGACTCATGCCGTAACCGCGGGGTCACCGCGATCGATCTGCGGTTGGAAGAATCGATCACGACCCTGCTCACTGCCCGGGCACAGACCGCCACGATCTGTCCGTCCGACGCGGCGAAGGCTGTCGGCAATGAGGAATGGCGCGATCTCATCGAACCGGCCAGGCGAGCCGCCCGCCGCATGGTCTCCCGCGGTGAACTGCAGATCACCCAAGGCGGCGCCGTGGTCGACCCGTCGACAGCGAAAGGCCCGATTCGGCTACGGCGGGTGCGCTAGCGATCACGACGGATAAAATTTGGGTAGGGAAGCAATACGAGAGGTTTTTGAATGGCGAACGATCCAATCCTGGTCGTACCGCATGCCGCCATCGAAACCTGGCTTCGCACATCTGGGGTCGCGTGGACGTTCGTTCGCGCCTCGTTCTTCCACCAGAGCCTCTCCACCACCCACCTGACCGACATCCGTGATCGCGACGAGATCATGGTTCCGGCCGGGCGGGGCGCGACCGCATTCGTCGATGTGGAAGACATCGGCGCGATCGCCGCGGCTGCCCTGCTCGACCATCGTCCCACGCCGACACCGCCTACACGGTGACGGGGAGTGAAGCCCTCACCTACCAGCAGGTTGCCCAGATCTTGACGGACGAACTCGGCCGCCCCATTCGCTATGCACGGCCCGGCATCATGCGATACCTCCAACACGCACGCCGCACCCTCGGCATGCCGTGGGGAATGGTTTTGGTCACTGCCGCGATCTACACCACCGCCCGCCTCGGCATGGCGGGCGAGCTGACCGACACGGTGCGCGGGGTCCTTGGCCGGGAGCCCATTCGCTTCGCCGAATTCGCCCACCGCGAGCGCGCGGTCTGGAATCCCGCACAGACGACAGCCGCCCTGCCCACCACCTGACAATCCCGACTCTGGCCCTCGTTTCGTCGCCGAATATCCCGGAACCGCACGCAGAGTTTGCTGATTCACCCGCTGCGGCTGGGAAAATTTCATACGCTTGAAGGTTCCGTCAGCTCACCGTTGAGTGCGCGGTGGTCCTGGAGACTCAGGCACCGTGTGCCTCAATCGACACCGGCTGCCATTCGTTCCACGTGGCCAGTCGTGACTCGTAGTCCTTCGTCGCGATGCCCAGGGGCGCCTTGCCGAAGAAGATGCGCAGTGGCGGCTTCTGTGCATCGACGACCTTGAGAATCGCACCTCTGGTAGCCTTCGGGTCACCGGGATCGTTTGCAGAGGGACGACGCGCCGCCGCCTGTCGCACATCGGCGTACTCCGCCATCTCGTCGCTGCGCGAGGCGGAGGGACCCGACCAATCGGTCGAGAAGCTACCGGGTTCCACCAACGTCACGTTAATGCCGAAGCCCGCGATCTCCTGGGAAAGCGACTGTGAAAAGCCCTCGAGTGCCCACTTCGACGCATGGTAGATACCGACGGTGGGAAAGGCGCTAATACCGCCGATACTCGAGACCTGGATGATGTGACCCGAACCCTGCTTTCGCATGACGGGCACCGCCGCCTGTGTGATCCAGAGCGCGCCGAACAGGTTCGTCTCGATTTGAGCTCGGGCCTCGTCTTCGGTCAACTCTTCAACCATGCCGAAGTGACCGAACCCAGCGTTATTGACGACGATATCGAGCTGGCCGAAGTGCTCGGCCGCCTCTTGCACGGCCGCGAAATCCGCGTCCCGGTCCGTGACGTCGAGCCGCATCGGCAAAAAAGTATTCGGGTACTTCTCAACGAGAGCATCGAGAGTTTCCAATTTTCGTGCGGTGCCTGCAACGCTGTCGCCACGTTCTAACGCAGCTTCCGTCCACTGGCGGCCAAACCCCTTGGACGCGCCAGTAATAAACCAAGTCTTGCTCATGGGTATATTCCTTTCAATTGGCTGACCTACACGGATAACGTTCGACGAGGGCAAAGACTTCCCGCCGGCACGGGGCGTCCGCTGTCGCTCACGCGCTCCGACCGCTTTACTGGTTGCGAACCTACAACGCCCGACGTTGGTCCAGCTTCTGGGCCGAGTCGAATCAGGCGTTCTTGCTGTCGCGCCAGGCCAGCCAGTCGGTCGCCGGGCCGAGGTCGTAGTCGGGGCCGGTGATGCCGACCGTGAACAGGCGGGTGCCGAGGTCATAGAGCGCGTTGGCGTCTTCCACCGTGCGCCCCCGCAGTTCCGTGGAGATCTCGATTTCGCTGATATCGCGGCCGACCTCGTCGCACCAGGCGCCGAGCACGCCGAGCTTGTGCTCGAGCACTTCGGGGTTCGAGAACGAGTGCCAGATGTCGGCGTGCTGGGCGACGATGCGCAGGGTTTTCTTCTCGCCGCCACCGCCGATGAGCACCGGGATATCGCGGGTGGGCAATGGGTTGAGCTTGGCCCAGCGGGCCTCGATGCGGTTCAGGCTGTCGTCGAGCGCGTTCAGGCGGGTGCCTGGGGTGCCGAACTCGTAGCCGTACTCCTGGTAGTCGCGTTCGAACCAGCCGGCGCCGGTACCGAAGATGAAGCGTCCGCCGCTGATGTGGTCGATCGTGCGGGCCATGTCCGCCTGCAGGTCGGCGTTGCGATAGCTGTTGCAGTTGACCAGGGCACCGAATTCGAGGGTCGTGGTCTGCTCGGCCCAGGCGGCAAGGATGGTCCATGATTCGAAGTGCAGGCCGTCGGGTTCGCCGGTGAGCGGAAAGAAGTGGTCCCAGTTGAAGGCGATGTCGGCGCCGAGCGCCTCCACTTCAGTGAGCGTGTCACGAATTTTGGAGTACTGGGCGTGCTGCGGGGCGATCTGTACGCCCAGGCGCATGCTGCGGTTCGTCTGGTTCGTCGTCGAAGTCATGGTTCAAGCCTAGGACCGGGCCCAGTGCTGGTCGCGACGCCCGGCGCCGAATTCAGCGCGGGTTCCCAGCCTTTCGCGGGCCCACCCTATGGCCACGGGCCCAGTTTATAAGCTGGGCCCGTGGACGGGGCCTGGGCCCCGTCCACGAGCGGATGCTACCGGCCGAGCATTTTCTGAAGCGCGGCCATTTCCTCTTCCGTCGGCCCGCCTGCTTTACCCTTGCCGGGCTGGGCGCCGGAGCCGAGGCCGAAGCCGGAACCGACGGCATCCGCTTTGACGGATTCTCCGGTCGATTTGACGCCCGAGGCGATCGCGGCGTTCTCGGCGGCCCGTTTGGCCGGGTTGCCCGACTTGGAGCCCTTCTTCTTGGCCACCTGCTTGGGCTTGCCGCCGTAGCCGGCGCCGGGGATCGGGCCCATTCCGGGAATGTTGGGCATGCCGCCCCTGGCGACGGTTTTCATCATCTTGGCGGCCTGCTCGAAGCGCTGCACGAGCTGGTTGACCTCGGTGACGCTCGAGCCCGATCCGCGCGCGATGCGCAGGCGGCGGGAGCCGTTGAGCAGCTTCGGCGTGGTGCGTTCGAGCTTGGTCATCGACTGGATGATGGCCTCGGTGCGCACGATCTCGCGCTCGTCGAAGTTTTCGAGCTGCGCCTTCATGGCACCGGCGCCGGGGAGCATGCTCATCATCTTCTTGATCGAACCCATGTTGCGCAGCTGCTGCATCTGGCCGAGGAAGTCGTCGAGGGTGAAGGTGTCGGTCGCGAATTTCTCGGCGACCTTGCGGGCCTCGTCCTCGTCGAACGCGCCCTGCGCCTGCTCGATCAGGGTGAGGATGTCACCGAGGTCGAGGATACGACCGGCCATGCGGTCGGGGTGGAACGGCTCGAAGTCGTCGAGTCCCTCACCGGTCGAGG
Source organism: Cryobacterium sp. N19 (assembly GCF_002929595.1). NCBI lineage: Bacteria > Bacillati > Actinomycetota > Actinomycetes > Micrococcales > Microbacteriaceae > Cryobacterium > Cryobacterium sp. N19. The sequence continues at coordinate 108,788 of NZ_PJJR01000045.1, forward strand.
CGAACATGATCGGGCGGCCGGTGAGCGACGCGACCGAGAGGGCCGCGCCACCGCGGGCGTCACCGTCGAGCTTGGTCAGCACGACACCGGTGAAGTCGACACCGTCCTGGAAGGCCTTCGCCGTGGCGACGGCGTCCTGGCCGATCATGGCGTCGATGACGAAGAGCACCTCGTCGGGATCGATCGCCTTGCGGATATTTGCGGCCTGCTTCATGAGCTCGGCGTCGACGCCGAGGCGTCCCGCGGTGTCCACGATGACCACGTCGTGCACCTTCTGCAGGGCGTACTTCACGCCGTCGCGGGCCACCTTGACCGGGTCGCCGACGCCGTTGCCGGGCTCGGGCGCGTACACGGCGACGCCGGCCTGCTTCGCGACGACTTCCAGCTGCGTGACGGCGTTGGGGCGTTGCAGGTCGGCGGCGACGAGCAGCGGGGTGTGGCCGTCTTTGGCGAGCCACTTGGCGAGCTTGCCGGCGAGGGTGGTCTTACCGGCACCCTGCAGGCCCGCGAGCATGATGATGGTCGGCGGCTTCTTGGCGAATTCGAGCCGACGCTGTTGGCCACCGAGAATCGTGATGAGCTCGTCGTTGACGATCTGCACGACCTGCTGGGCCGGGTTCAGGGCCTTGCTGACCTCGTCGCCGAGGGCGCGCTCGCGCACCTTGCCGGTGAAGTCCTTGACGACCTCGAGGGCCACGTCGGCGTCGAGCAGGGCGCGACGGATCTCGCGGACTGTGCCATCGACATCCGCTGCGCTGAGCTTGCCCTTGGTGCGGAGGTTTTTGAACGTCTCGGCAAGACGATCTGAGAGGTTTCCAAAAGTTGCCATGATGGTGTCAGTTTATCGGCCGAATTGCACTCGGTGCGATCAGGCGCTCGACCGCGCGGATGACGTTGGTGCGGCGGCCCGCCATGGCTGCCGGGTCGGGAATGCCGCCGGGGGCCGGGGAAGCGCCAGGCTCGTGCACCCAGGCCGAGGCGATACCGAAGATGAGCGTCATGAGCTCAACCGGGTCCCACGCAGCGTCGACCCGTCCCGCCTCCTGCGCCAAGCGGATGCGGCGCACCTGCTCGTCGCGATAGCCGAGCATGACTTCGAGGGCCGGCCGCCATGTGCCGTCGGATTCGAGCCGCGCCCAGTCGATCATGCGCAGGTGGTCGCCGTGCAGCACCGCATGGTCGAAGAGCGCGCCGGCGAAGGCCGGCACATCGTGGTCGGTGAGTACGGCGTCGCTCGCGAACTCACGGAGGTTCAGTTCCAGCACCTCGAGGAACAACCGTTCCTTGTTGGAGTAGTAGGCGTACAAGCGCTCCTTGCTCGCCGACGCACGCTTCGCGATGCGATCGATGCGCGCCCCGGCGAGGCCGTAGGCGGCGAATTCCGTGCGTGCCGCCTCAAGAATCCGGGTCTGGGGGTCTGCTCCGTCGCGTGCCATATCTCGATCATAGCGAAATATTCACTCAAAACGAACTGGTTCGTTCGGTTTGCGCGATAGAGTCGGTCCCATGCCCGGTATCAGCACAAATCAGTCCAGTTCCGCTCCGCCCGCGTCGAGGGCCACCGCGCCCCACCCCAGAAAGTGGCTGCTGCTCGCCATCGTGGCGCTCGCCCAGCTCACCGTGGTGCTCGATGGCACGATCGTGAATATCGCGCTCCCCCAAGCGCAGGAAGCGCTCGGCATGAGCGACGGCGACCGCACCTGGGTCGTCACCCTGTACTCGCTCGTGTTCGGCGCCCTTCTGCTGCTCGGCGGGCGCATCGCCGACTTCTGGGGACGCAAGCGCTCCTTCATCGTGGGCATGGCCGGGTTCGCCATCGCCTCCGCCCTCGGCGGTGCCGCCCAGAGCACCTGGGAGCTACTCGCCGCCCGCGGTCTGCAGGGACTGTTCGCCGCGCTGCTCGCACCGGCGTCGCTCGCCCTGCTCACGGTGAACTTTCCCGGCGGCAAGGACCGCATCAAGGCATTCGCCGTCTATGGCGCAATCGCCGGCGGCGGCGCGGCCGTCGGCCTCATTCTCGGCGGCGTGCTGACCGAGTATGCGAGCTGGCGCTGGTGCCTCTACGTGAACGTACCGATCGCCATCGTGGCCATCGCGGCCGCGATCCCGGTCATTGGCGAGAGCAAAGCGCACGGCAACACGCGGTATGACGTGCCGGGGGCTGTTCTCGTGGCACTCGGCCTGGGATCCCTGGTTTTCGGCTTCGCGCAGGCTGAGAACGGGTGGGGCACGTGGCCCGTGCTCGTCTGCCTCCCGCTGGGACTCGTGCTGCTGGGACTGTTCGTGCTGGTGGAAAGCCGGTCTAATCATCCGCTGCTGCCGCTTCGCGTTATGGCGAACAAGGTGCGCGGCGGCGCCTTTCTCACCGCGCTGCTCTCGGGCGCGGCGCTGCTCGGCGGGCTGCTCTTTCTCACGCTCTACTTTCAGATCGTGCTGGGCTACACCCCGATCCAGTCGGGCCTTGCTTCGCTGCCGATGACCGTGACGATCATGATCGGTGCCGGCGTGCTGTCGAAGTTTCTGGCCAGCACCGGAGTGCGCATTCCGATGACCGTCGGACCGGTCGTCGGCGCGGCCGGGTTGCTCTGGCTGACCGGCATCACGGTGGGCGGCAACTATACACTCGAGGTGCTGCCCGGGCTGATCCTGCTCGGTGCCGGCCTCGCGATGATCTTCGTGCCACTGCAGAACGTGGCACTGTCGGGAATCGTCGACCACGACGCCGGGGCTGCGAGCGCGGCAGTGACGGCCATGCAGCAGATCGGCGGATCGCTCGGAACGGCCCTGTTCACCGCGCTGTACACCGCAGCCGTCAGCTCGTATCTGGCCGATAAGGAACCGTCACAGGCCGCGCAGTTCGGCGCCCTCGTGAGCGGATACCAGTCCGCCTTCCTGTGGGCGGCCATCATCATCTTCGCGGCGGCGCCGATTGCGTTCTTCCTGGTGCGCCCGCGCAAGGAGGACCTGCTCGGCGCGGGATCTGCGGTGCACCTGGGGTAGCCGTCCGGGGCTCCGGGCCCACCTTCCAGCCACGGGCCCAGTTTATAAGCTGGGCCCAGGGACGGGGCCCGGGCCCCGTCCCTGAAGGACCCGGCCATAAAGCACCTCGTGCAGGGTCAGCTGTCGAGGGCTACCAGAACCGTGTCGCCGTGCACGTCGATCGTCACGACCAGCAGGCCGTCGGTGTCGTCGGGGCTGATGGCGTACTCGAGCACCGCGAAGTGCGCCTCGCTGCCGTTGTGGTGCGGGTGAAAGCCGATGCGCTGCAGGCGCAGTGAGCGCAGAAAGTCGATCTGCTGGTCGCCGGAATCCCAGATGATGGCGTTCTCAATCGCCTCCTGGTCCATCTCGTCGAGCTGCTCGGCGATGTATTGGCTGGTCACCGACACCTCAGCCGACAGGTCGGCTACCAGGGACTCGCGCACCTGCGAGTCGAGGTCCTCCATGGCGCCGATCATGGCTGCGGCAATATCAAGAGCCTCGGCGGTCACCGATTCTTCATCGGGCGAGCTGAGATCGATTTCGACGCTCTGGTCACCGAGTTCCGCCGACTCCGACCAGTAGACCTCGCCCTCGTCTTCGTCGCCGAGAATTCCGAAGAAATCGTGTTCGATGCTCATATCGCTCCCTTAATATTATCCATCAGCCGACGAGTTTCTGCGCGAAGACGTGCGGGGTGAACCCGGTGAGGTCGTTGATGCCCTCACCCTGCCCGACGAGTTTGATCGGGATGCCCGTTTTCTCCTGCACGGCCAGCACGAAGCCGCCGCGGGCTGAGCCGTCAAGCTTGGTCAGCACGAGCCCGGTCACTCCGGCATGTTCGATGAACGCCTCGGCCTGGGCGAGTCCGTTCTGACCGGTCGTGGCGTCGAGCACGAGCAGCACCTCGGCGATCGAGCCCTGCTTCTCGACGACGCGGCGAATCTTGGTGAGCTCGTCCATCAGGCCGCCCTTGGTCTGCAACCGCCCGGCGGTGTCGATGAGCACGATTTCGATGCCCTCATTCTTCGCCTTCTCGACGGTTTGAAAGGCGACGGATGCCGGATCCTGCCCGGTCATCTGCGGCTTGACGATTTGCGCACCGGCGCGTTCGGCCCAGGTCGACAGCTGCTCGACCGCGCCGGCGCGGAACGTGTCGGCGGCCCCGATCACGACGCTGCGACCGTAGGTGCCCAGAAACTTGGCGAACTTGCCGATCGTGGTGGTTTTGCCCACGCCGTTCACCCCGACGACCAGCACGATGGCGGGGCGCTCGGAGAGCGTCAGGGTGGAGTCGAGAACCGAGAGCCGCTCTTCGATATCTTCGCGAAGCATCCGCTGGAGATCTGTCGGGTCTGTCGTGTGGTACTTGGCGACCTTGGCGCGCAAGTCTGCGATGACAGCTTCGGTGACATTCGGGCCGAAGTCGGCCTGCAGCAGGGCATCCTCGAGGTCTTCCCAGGTGTCGGCGTCGATGGTCTTCTTCGCGAACATTCCGCGCAGTGCGCCGGAGAGGGACCAGGGGGTGCGTTCAGCCATGTCCTTAGCCTACGGGGACGGCGACGGCTTGCGCGCGGCGATCGGCTGCCCGGCTAGCGCGCGAAACGTTCCGCGCAACCTGTGTGACGCCGCGTGACAGTGTGTGACAGCACGTGACCGGCTCCCTGCCCCGTATTCGTGCGGCGCAGTAGCGTTGATGTCGTTGCTTCGGATCCCAAAATACCGAGGCGGCACCGCAAACCGAGGGAGTCGACGTGCCGAACGAAACCGAGACGGTGCCCACCGTTGCAGCCGGGGCCGGCAATGCACCAACAGCGATTAAGCTGCCCGCAGCCCGCCCGCCACGGCCCTCAACGCGCCCGAACGGCCAGTGGAAGATCGACGGCACCGAACCGCTCAACGGCAACGAGGTCTGGAAGCAGGTCGACAATGGCCTCGCCGTGCGAGGACGCATCGAACAGATTTACTCCAAGCAGGGTTTCGACTCCATCGACGGCACCGACCTGCACGGCCGTTTTCGCTGGTGGGGCCTGTACACCCAGCGGAAGCCCGGCATCGACGGCGGCAAGACCGCCACTCTCGAACCGGAAGAACTCGAAGACCGCTATTTCATGCTCCGCGTGCGCATCGACGGCGGCCAACTCACCACCGAGCAGACTCGGGTCATCGGCGAGGTCTCGCGCGACTTCGGACGCGATACCGCCGACATCACCGACCGCCAGAACATTCAGCTGCACTGGATCCAGATCGAGGACATGCCCGAAATCTGGCGCCGCCTCGAAGCCGTCGGCCTCGAAACCACCCAGGCCTGCGGCGACGTGCCGCGCGTGTTCCTCGGCTCCCCCGTGGCCGGCATCGCCGCCGACGAGCTGATCGACCCCACCGAGTCGATCAACGAGCTCGCCCGCAAGTACCTCGGCACCGACGAATTCGCCAACCTGCCGCGCAAGTTCAAGACGGCCATCACAGGCCACCCCAGCCAGGACGTTGTACACGAGATCAACGACATCGGCCTGGTCGCCGTCGAACACCCCGAACTCGGCATCGGCTACGACCTCTGGGTCGGCGGCGCGCTCAGCACCACCCCGCGCCTGGCCGAACGCCTCGGCGCGTTCGTCGCCGAAGACAAGGTGTCCGAGGTCTGGCGGGGCGTCGCCTCCATTTTTCGGGACTACGGCTACCGCCGCCTGCGCGGCAAGGCACGCCTCAAGTTTCTGCTGGCCGAGTGGGGAACCGAGAAATTCCGTCGTATTCTCGAAGACGAATATCTCGGCTACACCCTGCCTGACGGCCCCGCCGCGCCCCGCCCCAAGACCCAAGGCGACCACATCGGCGTGCACAAGCAGAAGGACGGCCGCTTTTACATCGGCGTCGCGCCGTTTGTCGGCCGTGTCTCCGGCCGGACCCTCACGAAGCTCGCCGACCTGCTCGAAGCCCATGGCTCGACCCGCCTGCGCACCACGCCGCACCAGAAAATCGTGGTGCTCGACGTCGCTGAACAGCACGTCGAACCGCTGATCGCGGCGCTCGACGAGATCGGCCTCTCGGCCCGCCCGAGCCTGTTCCGCCGCTCTACCGTCGCCTGCACCGGCATTGAATTCTGCAAGCTCGCCATCGTCGAGACCAAGCAGTCCGCAACGGATGCCATTCTCGAGTTGGAAAAGCGGCTCGCCGGAATCGACGCCCCGCACCCGATCACCCTGCACGTGAACGGATGCCCCAACTCCTGCGCCCGCATCCAGACCGCGGACATCGGGCTCAAGGGACAGCTGCTGCCGGACGGCAACGGCGGCTCCACCCCCGGCTTCCAGGTGCACCTCGGCGGCGGACTCGCCTCGGTGGATCGGGACGAAGCCGGCCTCGGTCGCACTGTACGCGGCCTCAAGGTCACCGCGGAGGACCTGGCCGACTACGTCGAACGCCTCGTGCGTCGTTTTCTGGATGCCCGCAGCACGGACGAAACTTTTGCCCAGTGGGCGCACCGCGCCGACGAGGAGGAGCTCAAATGAGCGCCATCAACCTGAACGCGCGCGCCGCGGCATCCGCTGCGCCGGCACGCGAACTTCCCGCGCGCCGCCCGGCCGCCGAGCTGGAGGCCTTGGCCGAAGCCGGCTCGGCCGAACTCGCTGCCGCCGCAGCAGCCAACGGCCGCGAGGCCACCGCCGCCGAGGTCGTCGCCTGGGTCACCCGCAATTTCGGCGCCGACTCCGTGGCTGTCGCCTGCTCCATGGCCGACGCCGTGCTGCCCGAGATCGTGTCGAAGCAGCTGCCGGGCGTCGACGTGCTCTTTCTCGACACCGGCTACCACTTCGCTGAAACCTATGAAACCCGCGACGCGGTCGCCGCCGCCCTGCCGGTCACCGTCGTTGACGTACTGCCGCTCACGACCGTGCCGGAGCAGGATGCCCTGCACGGCGCCGAATTGTTCGCCCGCGACCCCAACGCCTGCTGCGCGATGCGCAAGGTCGAACCGTTGCAGCGTTCGCTCGGCGGTTACGAGCTGTGGTTCACCGGTGTGCGCCGCGACGAAGCCCCCACTCGCGCCAACACGCCGCTGGTGACCTGGGACGAACGCAACGGCCTGGTCAAGGTCAACCCGGTCGCCGCCTGGAGCTACGACGAGCTGATGGACTACGCCACCCTGAATCACGTTCCGGTTAACGTGCTGCTTTCCCAGGGCTACCCCTCTATTGGATGCGCCCCCTGCACCCAGCCCGTCGCGGCGGGCGCTGACCCCCGTTCCGGCCGCTGGGCCACCCTCGAGAAGACAGAATGCGGGCTCCACCTGTGACGATCACGCCAGTTTCACCACCAGCCCACCGTCTCTCCGAACTCGACGTGCTCGAGAGCGAAGCGATCCACATCATTCGCGAGGTCGTCGCCGAGTTCGAACGCCCCGTGCTCATGTTCAGTGGCGGCAAGGACTCCGTCGTGGTGCTGCACCTGGCCGCTAAGGCGTTCTGGCCGGGCAAGATCCCGTTCACACTGCTGCACGTGGACACCGGCCACAACTTTCCCGAGGTTCTCCAGTTTCGCGACCAGACCGTCGCCGCCCACGGCGTGCGCCTGACGGTCGCCAAGGTGCAGGACTACATCGATGACGGCCGCCTGGTGGAGCGTGCTGACGGCACCCGCAACCCGCTGCAGACCCTGCCGCTGCTCGACGCGATCGCCGCCGGCCGGCACGACACCGTCTTCGGCGGCGCCCGCCGCGACGAGGACAAGGCCCGAGCCAAGGAGCGCATCCTCTCGCTGCGCGACGAATTCGGCCAGTGGGACCCGCGCAACCAGCGCCCCGAACTGTGGAACCTCTACAACGGACGCCACACCGTCGGCCAGCACGTGCGCGCCTTCCCGATCAGCAACTGGACCGAACTCAACGTCTGGCGTTACATCGAACGCGAGAACATCGAGCTGCCCCCGCTGTACTACGCGCATGAACGTGAGGTCTACCGCCGCGACAACATGTGGCGTTCGGTCAGCCCGGTCAGCCTGCCCCGCGCCGACGAAATCGTCGAGACACGCACGGTGCGGTACCGAACGGTGGGCGATATGAGCTGCACCGGCGCGGTCGACTCGAGTGCGGCATCCGTCGCCGATGTCGTGCGCGAGGTCGGCGTGAGCACAATCACCGAACGAGGCGCCACCCGCGCCGACGACCGCATCTCTGAGGCCGCCATGGAAGACCGCAAGAAGGAAGGATACTTCTAATGAAGAATTCGCTACGTCTGGGCGCTCTCATGCTCGGAACCACCCTTCTTCTAAGCGGATGCGCGACCTCGGTCAGCGCCGAGCCCGCCACCGACCAGGGACCAGCCACCGAACTGCGCCTCGGCTACTTCGACAACGTCACCCACGCCGCCGCGCTCGTGGGCCTGCAGAACGGCTTCTTCGAGGACGCCCTCGGCGATACCACGCTGAGCACCCAGATCTTCAGCGCCGGGCCGTCTGCCGTTGAGGCCCTGAGCGCCGGTGCGATCGACGCCGCCTACATCGGTCCGAGTCCGGCCGTGAACACCTTTGTGCAGAGCGGCGGCCAGTCGGCGGTCATCGTGGCCGGAGCCGCGAGCGGCGGGGCAGCGCTCGTCGTGCGCGACGGCATTGACACCCCGGCCGACCTCGCCGGCACCACCATCGCCACGCCCCAGCTCGGCAACACCCAGGATGTGGCCCTACGCTCCTGGCTGGGCGACGAGGGCTATGAGACCAGCACGATTGGCGGCGGCGACGTCACCGTCTCACCCGGCGACAATGCGCAAACCCTGACCCTGTTTCAAAGCGGCAAGATCGACGGCGCCTGGCTACCCGAACCGTGGGTGTCCCGGCTCGTCCTGGAAGGCGGCGGCCACGTTCTCGTGAACGAAGCCGACCTGTGGGACAACGGCGACTTTCCGACCACCGTGCTCCTCGTGCGTAAGGCCTTTCTCGAGGAGCATCCCGACACCGTGAGCGCCCTGCTCCAGGGGCACGTCACCGCCGTGGACTGGCTCACCCAGAACCCGGCCGACGCGGCAGCCACGATCAACACGAAGCTCAAGGCCGACACCGGCAAGGCACTCGCCGACGACGTTCTGACCCGGGCCCTGACCGAAGTGAAATTCAATGTCGACCCGCTGGCCTCGACCTTTCCGGTCTCGCTCGCCGAGGCGGTCAAGGCCGGCCTCGGCAAGGACGGCGACCTGGACGGCCTGTTCAACGTGGCACTGCTCAACGCAGTGCTGGTGAAACATGCAGAAGAACCGGTCTCGGCCGGCGGATTGGGAACGGAATAACAGATGACCCTCACCATTGACACCCAAGCGAAAGCCGAAGAAACCGCCGTCGCCGAGCCCGTTGGCACCCTGTTTCGCTTCGCGACGGCCGGTTCGGTCGACGACGGCAAGTCCACCCTGGTGGGCCGCCTGCTGCACGACTCGAAAGCCATCCTCGCCGACCAGCTCGAAGCGGTCACCCGCACCTCCACCGAGCGCGGCTTCGGCGGGATAGGCGGCGGCATCGACTTCGCCCTGCTGACCGACGGCCTGCGGGCCGAACGCGAACAGGGCATCACCATCGACGTGGCCTACCGCTATTTCGCCACGCCCGCCCGGTCCTTCATCCTCGCCGACTGCCCCGGCCACGTACAGTACACCCGCAACATGGTCACCGGCGCCACCACAGCGGATGCCGTCATCATGCTCATCGACGCCCGTAAGGGGGTGCTCGAGCAGACCCGTCGACACCTCAGCGTCGTCGCCCTGCTGCGCGTGCCGCACGTGATCGTCGCGGTCAACAAGATCGACCTGCTGGACTACAACGAAGCGGCCTACCGTGAGGTGGAGGCATCCGTTCGTCTCGTCACCACCGAACTCGGCCTCGGTTCTGACTCACGTGCAGAAGTTCATGTGATTCCAGTGTCGGCCCTGGTCGGCGACAACGTCGTCGACCGCTCCGAGCGCACCCCCTGGTATGCCGGACCGAGCCTGCTCGAACTGCTCGAAACCCTCACGGTGATCGACGATCTGGACGAGCGCGGCCAAACCACCGAGGCGTTCCGCCTGCCGGTACAGCTCGTGCTGCGGCCTCAGGGCGCGGTCGTCGTCGCCCCCGAGCTCGCCGACTCGTACCGTGACTATCGGGCCTATGCCGGGCAGGTGGCGAGCGGCAGCATCAAGGTCGGCGACACCGTGAGTGTTGAGCCGGGCGGCGGCACCAGCACCGTCACCGGAATCGATTTCGCCGGGGTCGCTCTCGACGAGGCCTTCGCACCGCAATCGATCGCGCTGCGCCTGGCCGACGACCTCGACATTGCCCGTGGCGCGGTGATTGCCGCCGCCGGCAGCCTGCCGCCGGTGACCCGCACCCTCTCGGCCGACCTGTTCTGGCTCGACCCGCGCCCGCTCGCACCGGGCGCCCGCGTGCTCGTGAAGTTCGGTACGACCGTCATGCAGGCCCTGATCAGCGAGGTCACCGGTCGGCTCGACCTGACGACGCTCGGCGCCCAACCGGCCACGAGCCTGGCCGTGAACGATATCGGGCAGGCGAGCATCCGCTTGTCGCGCGATCTGCCGGTGGAACCCTACGCGCAGAACCGCCGCTCCGGCGCGTTCCTGGTGATTCACCCGCAGGACGGCGCGACCCTTGCGGCCGGCATCGTCACCGCTCCCGGCGAGCCGACGCGTGCGGGCGATGGTTCGGGCGCAGGGTCGGAAGTGTCACCGTGAGTTCGCTCACGAACGTTGCCGTGGCGCCGACTGCCACGGCGCTCGAGCCGGCCGCCATCACGGTCGATGCTCTCGGCAAGCGCTACGGCACCGGCCCGCTCGTGCTCGACAACATCAACCTGTCGATCGAGCCCGGCCAGTTCGTCTGTCTGCTCGGGGCAAGCGGATGCGGCAAGTCCACGCTGCTGAACATCATCGCCGGCCTGGAGAAACCGACCGAGGGCGCCGTCACCGTGGCGAGCGGCAAGGCCGCCGTCATGTTCCAGGACGCAGCACTGTTCCCCTGGCTGACCGCCGGCCGCAACGTTGAACTCGCCCTCAAGCTGGGCGGGGTCCCCCGCAAGGACCGCCGCGGCGAGGCCCTCGAGCTGCTCGACCTGGTCAACCTGGCCGATGCCGCCGACAAGCGCCCGCACGAACTCTCCGGAGGTATGCGGCAGCGCGTTGCGCTGGCCCGTTCGCTGGCACAGGACCGCAAGGTACTACTGATGGACGAACCGTTCGCCGCCCTCGACGCCATCACCCGCGACCTGCTGCACGAGGAGATGGAACGGGTCTGGCGGCAGACCGGCCGCACCATCGTGTTCGTCACCCACAACGTGCGGGAGGCCGCCCGGCTGGGCGAACGCATCCTGCTGATGTCCTCCCGCCCCGGCCGCATCGTCAACGAGTGGACCATCACCGACACCGGCTCACGCCGCATCGAATCCCCCGAAGTCGCCCGGCTGAGCGACGAAATCACCGACCAGTTGCGACAGGAGATCCGCCGCAATGCCGCTTGACACCCGTACCGCAACGGCCCCCGACCCGAGCCACGACGAACTGCGTCGCCTCGAAGCCGGATTGGATTCATTGCAGGCCGTCCCCGAAACCCCGCGCGGTGCCGTTCGACGCACCGTCGACGGTGTGCTGCCGCCCATTCTGCTGCTCATCGGACTCGCCCTGGCCTGGCAGGTCTACATTCTCATCGTCAAACCGCGCCCCGACCTGATCCCCGGACCCCTCGATGTGTTCGGCGCCCTGGTGAGCGCCTGGAACAGTGACCGCCTGCAGCTCGCGGTGACGACGAGCCTCGAACGCGGCGGGCTCGGCTTTATCATCGCCGTAGCCATCGGCACCCCGATCGGATTGCTGCTGGCCGAATGCCGACCGGTGCGACGAGCGCTCGGTCCGCTGTTGTCGGGCCTGCAGGTGCTGCCCTCCGTCGCCTGGGTGCCCGCCGCAATCATCTGGTTCGGCCTCAGCGACGCCACCGTGTACTTCGTGATCCTGATGGGCGCTGTGCCGTCCATCGCCAATGGGCTCGTCTCCGGCGTCGACCAGATTCCCCCGCAGCTGCGCCGCGTTGGCACGGTCCTCGGCGCCTCGCGCCTGCAAATGGCGACCCTCGTAGTGCTGCCGGCGGCCCTGCCGGGCTACTTCTCCGGTCTCAAACAGGGCTGGGCCTTTGCCTGGCGCTCCCTCATGGCCGCGGAGATCATCGTGATCGGCGGCGACATCGGGTTCGGTCTCGGGTCGATGCTGCACCAGAGCCGCGAGCTCGCCGACCTGTCCGGCGTACTTGCCACGATCCTGGTGATCCTCTTCGTCGGCATCCTGGTCGAACTCGTCATCTTCGCGCCGATCGAGCGCCGATTGCTGCGTCGCCGCGGACTCATGGCCGCCGGCCTGCGTTGACCTGCGCGCATCCTTTGTCCTTGTCCCTTGTTTGAAAGGCCCGTTATGACCCCCGCTCCCTCTGCCCTGCGCGTTGCCATCATCGGCGCCGGCCCGGCCGGCATCTACGCCGGCAACATTCTCAACCGGCTCGTGCTGGAGGCCGGCCACGAGGTGGCCATCGACCTGTTCGATTCGCTGCCGGCCCCGTACGGTCTGATTCGCTATGGCGTCGCCCCCGATCACCCGCGCATCAAGGGCATCGTGAAGTCGCTGCAGGAGATGCTCGACGCAGGCATCATTCGTTTCATCGGCAACGTGACCTACGGCACCGACCTGACCCTGGCCGAGCTGCGCGAGCACTACCACGCGGTCATCTTCGCCACCGGGGCCATTCTCGACGCACCGCTCGTCATTCCCGGCATCGACCTGCCCGGCTCGTTCGGCGCCGCCGACTTCGTCTCCTGGTACGACGGCCACCCCGACGTTCCGCTGGACTGGCCGCTCGACGCGACCGATGTCGCCGTCATCGGCAATGGCAACGTGGCCCTCGACGTGGCGCGCATTCTGGCCAAGCCCGCCGACGATCTGCTCACCACCGACATCCCGGCCTCGGTCTACGCCGGGCTGGCCGGCTCGCCGGTCACCGACGTGCACGTGTTCGGCCGCCGCGGGCCGTCGCAGGTGAAATTCACGCCGATCGAGCTGCGCGAGCTCGCCGATATTCCCGATGTCGACCTCGTGGTCTACGCCGAGGACTTCGCTCCCGACTCGCACAGCGAGCATCTCGTCGCGAGCAACAACCAGGTCAAGATCATGACCCGCACGCTGAACGGATGGCTCACCAAGGCTCCGCAGGGCGCCTCACGTCGCCTGCACCTGCACTTTCTGCACGCACCGCGCGAGGTCTACGGCGACGGCCGGGTGGAAGGCATCCGTTTTGAGCGCACCGAACACACCGGAGACGGCGGCGTGCGACCGACCGGCGTCATCGTGGATTACCCGGTACAGGCCGTATATCGCGCAGTCGGCTACCGCGGTAGCGCCCTCACCGAGGTGCCGTTCGACGCCGTGCGCGGCGTTATTCCAAACGACGGCGGCCGCGTGCTCGATGCGGCCGGCGAGCCGATCGACGGCCTCTACGCCACCGGGTGGATCAAGCGCGGCCCGATCGGCCTCATTGGACACACCAAGGGTGATGCCTTGGAGACCATCACCCGGCTCGTCGAAGACGTACCGGCGCTCGTCGCTCGCGACCAGGCGTTCGGCTCGGCGGATACGATTCTGGCGCTGCTCGAGGCGCGCGGCGTGGAATACACGACCTGGGCCGGCTGGCGCACCCTCGACGCGCACGAGCAGTTGCTCGGCGCCCAGGATCTGGTCACTCCCGGCCGGGAGCGCGTCAAGGTGATCTCCCGCGCCGAACAGGTTGCCATCTCCCGCACGGAAGCTTTGCTGACACTATGACCTATGTGATCGCCCTGCCCTGTGTCGATGTGAAAGATCGTGCCTGCATCGACGAATGCCCGGTGGACTGCATTTATGAGGGCGAACGCTCCCTCTATATCCATCCAGACGAGTGCGTCGACTGCGGAGCCTGCGAACCGGTCTGCCCGGTCGAGGCCATCTACTACGAAGACGACCTGCCCGAACAGTGGGCCGACTACTACAAAGCCAACGTCGAATTCTTCGACGACCTCGGCTCCCCGGGCGGCGCCGCCAAGGTCGGCGTGCTCGCCAAGGACCACCCCGTCGTCTCCGCACTGCCGCCGCAGGCGTAGGGCGCCCGCATCGGCAATTACGCGCGCATCCGCGGGTCAACCGACCGCAGCATCGGCCCGTTCGTCCGCGCGGGTGCCGATGCGCTGGCCGACGACAGCACTGACGCCGTCCTGCCGCATGCTCACACCGTAGAGGGCATCCGCTATCTCCATGGTGCGTTTCTGGTGCGTGATCACGATGAGCTGGCTGGTCTCTCGCAGGTCTTCGAAGATGGTGAGCAACCGGCCGAGGTTGGCGTCGTCGAGCGCAGCTTCGACCTCATCCATGATGTAGAACGGGCTCGGACGGGCCTTGAAAATGGCAATCAGCAGCGCGACGGCGGCGAGTGAGCGTTCACCGCCGGAGAGCAGCGACAGCCGTTCGATCTTCTTTCCGGCCGGTTTCACCGACACCTCGATGCCGGACGTGAGCAGGTCGTCGGGGTCGGTGAGCCAGATGCTGCCGCTGCCGCCGGGAAACAGCACCGGGAACACGTCGGCGAAGGCCGCCTGGGTGTCATCGAACGCGGACGAGAAGATGGTCTGCATCTTCTCGTCGATGTCCGCGATGATGGTGAGCAGGTCGCTGCGGGTTTCCGTGAGGTCGGTGAGCTGCTCGGTGAGAAAGCGGTGCCGCTGCTCGAGCGCCGCGAATTCTTCGAGGGCCAGCGGGTTGACCCGCCCGAGTTGACCGAGCTTGCGTTCGGCGGCCGCGAACCGTTTCTGCTGCTCGGCCCGATCAAAGCGGATGCCGCCGGCCGCGCCGCCAGCGAAAACCAGGCCCTCGCTGCCGCTGCCGCTCACGTCGGTGCCATCGGGCGGGATCAGCTGGTCGGGACCATATTCGCCGACGAGCACGTCTTCGGTGAGACCCAGTTCGCTGCCGGCGCGTTCAAGCAGGGCCGCGAGGTGCAGCTTCTTCTCGTAGATCTCGAGTTCGAGTCCGTGCACGTTTTCGGTGATCGAGGCCAGCCGCTCGCGCAACACGTTCTCGCCCTGCCGAAGCTGCTGCAGTTCGGTGTTCTGGCTCGCCCGTTCGGCTTCGGCGCTCGCGAGCTGAATCCGGGCCTCGGCGACGGAGCGGTCGGCCGCGGCGAGCACGGCCGGAAGCGTTTCGGCAACGCGGGAGGCGGCATCCACTTGGCGGCGACGAATGACCGCGCGACGCGTTGCGGCCTCAGCGGCCGTGCGGTCGTCCTCGAGCTGACGGGTGAGTGTTGCGACGCGGTCAGCGCCTGCGCGCACGCGTTCACGGGCGGTTTCCACCTGGAGCCGGTTCTCGACCTCGGTCTCGCGGGCGGCCTCAAGTTCGGTGTACACAGCGTCCCGCAGGGTCGCGTCGAGGATGGGCCGTGGCTGGGACCGGGCAGTGTCGAGTGCAGCGGCTGCCCGCGCCGCGACAGCCTCGGCTTCGGTGCCGGCCGTGCTCGCGAGCTGCAGAGCGGCGGAGACCCGGTCGACGTCGGCGGCGGCGGCATCCGCTTGCACCACGAGTCGTCCGCGACGTTCGGTCACCGTGGCGAGCTGAGTTTCGAAGGCGCGCAGGGCAGCCCGTGCGCTGACCGACTGCTCTTTGTAGGCCTGCAACAGGGTGCGCTGTTCGGAGAACTCACAGCGCACCCGTTCGATCTGCGAGGTGACGGCCGCGAGCCTCTCGGCCGCCACGTCTCGCTCCGCAACGAGTTCGAGCTTGCTCTGTCTGGCGCCGGACCCGCCGCTCACGACCCACGGGCTCAAGACCTCGCCCGCCAGCGTGATGAGCGTGAGACCCTGAGGCAGCTCGGCCGCTCGAGCCACGGCAAGATCGTCGGCGATGACGGTCTGAGCCAGCAGGCCGCGCAGGCCGGCCGGGCCGTCGATGACCGCGTTCGCCCAGCGTATGCCCGACGGCGCACCCAATTCGATGGTCGGCGCCGCGCTGTCGTCGCCGTTGGCCACGATCAGCTCAACCCGCCCGAAGTCGTCGTTTTCGGCCTGAACGAGGGCAGCGAGGGCGGCGTCGCGGTTGTCGGCCAGCACGGCATCGGCAAGAGAGCCGAGGGCGGCGGCGATCGCCGCTTCGAACCCTGGCTGCACCCGCACGTGGTCGGCCACGAGGCCACGGATGCCGGCCAGCTTCGCGCCGAGCAACGCCGAGGAGCCGTCTTTCTGATCGAGCGCGAGGGAGAACGCACCCTGCCGTGCCGCCTGGGCGTCCCGTTCCCGCTCATGGCCGTGCAGCTCGTCGCGCAGACGCTCCACCTCGGCCTCAACACCCTGAACCGCAGCCTGCGCCAGCTCGAATGCCGCGGCCAGCTCGCCGGAGTCCGGTTCACCGGCTGGCGCAGCGGACTGCAACTCGTCAAGTTGCAGCTGCGCCTTCATGCTGCGTTCGGTCGCCGCGTCACGGGCATTCTGCTGCCGCAACTGCTCACCACGTACGGCAGCCAGCCGCGATGCTGCCGTCTCGGATTGCCCGGTCAGGTGGGAGATGTCGAGGTCGTGCCGAGAGACGAGTGCTGCCTGGGCTGCAATATCTTCGTCGACCGCGTCGAGCCTCGACCGGGCTGCCGCGCTCTGCCCTCGTGAGTCGTCCCAGCCGATTTGAGCCATGCCGATGCCCGCACGCAGCTGCTCTACCTCGGCGGCAGCCTCGGCCAGCATGGTGGGGGTGACGCTCGAGACGAGGCCGGTCGACTCGGCCTGCGAACCCAATAATGCCAGCCGCTGGTTGGCTAGGGTGAAGAGCCCGCGTAGTCGTTCCTGCACCGACTCCAGGGCATAGCTGGTGCGGCGTGCCAGGTCGACGGCGTCTCCCACTTGGGCGAGTTCGAGCCGCTGCACCCGTGCCTGTTTCTGCGAAAGCTGCTCCTGCAGCACGACCCGCTCGGTGTGGCGTTCACTCTCGGTGCGATTGTGCGCGTCGAGCGCAGTGCGCAGCGTCACGACATCGTCAGCGAGCAGGCGGGCGCGGGCATCTCGCACGACGGCGGCGATGGTCTGAGCCTCCCGCGCGATTTCGGCCTGGTGTCCGAGCGGTTTGAGCTGGCGGCGAATCTCTCCCGCGAGGTCGCTCAATCGGGTGAGGTTGGTCTGCATGGCGTCGAGCTTGCGCAGGGTTTTTTCTTTGCGGCGGCGGTGTTTGAGAATGCCGGCGGCCTCTTCGATGAAGCCGCGGCGTTCCTCCGGGGTCGCGCGCAGCACGGCGTCGAGCTGGCCCTGCCCGACGATGACGTGCATCTCGCGGCCGAGGCCGGAGTCGCTGAGCAATTCTTGTACGTCGAGCAGCCGGCAGGTGCGCCCGTTGATGGCGTACTCGCTCGCGCCGTTGCGAAAGAGCGTGCGTGAAATGGTGACTTCGGAGTAATCGATCGGCAGGGCGCCGTCGCTGTTGTCGATGGTGAGGATGACCTCGGCCCGGCCGAGCGGACCGCGGGTCGACGTGCCGGCGAAGATGACGTCTTCCATCTTGCCGCCGCGCAAGGTTTTCACGCCCTGCTCCCCCATCACCCAGGCGAGGGCATCGACGACGTTGGACTTGCCCGACCCGTTCGGACCGACGACGCAGGTAACGCCTTGCTCAAAGGCGAACGTCGTCGGCTGGGCAAACGACTTGAACCCCTTGAGGGTGAGGCTCTTCAGATACAACGTGAGACCCTTCCGGTCGGTCGCGGCGAGTACTGGTCTCGGGGCTGATTCAACGGTACCGTGCCCCACCGACACTGGCCGGGACATCCGCTCGTGCCCGGTGTGGCGTACCCAACTGCGGAGAATCCATGGAACACAGCATCCTTTCCGGTGATTTCGGGTCGCAAAGCGAAAATCGCCGCGGTTCTGCACGAATCGACCGCACGCACCCGAGTGGGTCGCACTACTCTGGCATAGCATGACCGACTTCTCGATCGACGAACTCGACATTCCCGCCGGGGCGACCGCGCCCGGCTGGCCCGATTTCGAGGCTGTTGCCGCGCTCCGTAACGAAATCGAAGCGCACGGGTTCGGCACGACCGAACTCAACTATTCGGCTGCTGAGCTGCTGCCGGTGTGGCTCGCCACGAAACACGATCCCAAGCGCATGTTCGTAGCACGCGTCGGCGGTGCTGTCGTCGGCCGGGCCGCCTATGAGACCTTGCAGGGCCCGAACGACGATCATGCCTGGCTGATCGCACAGGTACTGCCGGCCTGGCGCAATCGCGGCATCGGCACCGCCCTCGCCGATCGCGTCGAGCTGCTCGCCGCCACCGAGAATCGGCACGAACTGATCGTCTACACGGTGTCAGCGGATGCCCGGGCGAACGCCTGACCGCCCCGACCGGCTTCGGGTCGGTCCCGCTCGGTAACTCCGAAGTGCGATTTCTCCTCACCCGGGGCTTCCGGCTCGAGCAGGTGGAGCGCGGTAGCCGACTCGCGCTGCCCGCCGACGAGAGCGTGATCCGCCGCTTCCGAGCGGATGCCGCGGCGCACGCCGGCGGCGACTACACCGTGCACTGCTGGAGTGAGGCGACTCCCCCGCCCTGGCGCGACGATCTCGCTCTGCTCTATACGCGCATGAGCACGGATGCCCCTACCGCCGGCCTCGAAGAGCCCGAAGATGTCTGGAGCATCGAGCGGCTGGTCGACGAGGAGACTTCCCGCGTCGGCAGCCCGCGTCGAATGCTCACCGCGGCCGCGCTGCACGACCCGATCGGTCACCTGGTCGCGTTCACCCAGCTGTCGGTGCCGGCCGAAAGTGACTGCTCCGTCGGCCAGGAGGACACGCTCGTGCTGCGCGAGCATCGTGGGAACCGCCTTGGCATGCTGCTGAAAACAGCGAATCTGGAGTATCTCGCGCAAGAGAGCCCCGGGCATCCGTCGGTGACGACATTCAACGCTGAAGAGAACCGGCACATGCTGGCCGTCAACGAGGCGCTCGGTTTTGTACCGATGGGTTACGAGGGCGCCTGGAAACGCGTCGTGCCTCCGCCGGAACCGTCGAATCCCCCCGTTTGAGGCAGTGCTAGCCTTGCGGTTTCAGTCTGAGGGGGTTCTGGTGATTGTACTTACACGGATGAAAGCGATAGGTCCGGTGTCACACCTTATCGTCGGGATGCTCGCGGCGATCGTCGGGCTGCTGCCCTGGCTGGTCACCGGGATGCACCTTCCCATTCAGAATTTGTGGGCCGTCGACTCCGTTCCGGAGGACATGCCGATCGCCCTGCTGCCGTTCAGCCAGTACACCATCACCCTCATCGTCGCCCTGATCGTGACCGGGTCAGCGCTGGCCGGCGGCTTCGCTCGGTTGACGCGCGCGCAGCACCCCCGATTCGCATTCGCCGCGATCATGATCGGAGTGCTGCTCGTGCAGGTCCTTGCCATCATGCAGACCGCAGTCACAGTCGCCAGCGGACTCGCTGAGAGCCCGGCCGCGAAGGTCTACCTGCTCGCTCTGACCCTCGGAACCATTGCTGCCAACGTGATCGGACTGCTTATTCTGGTGCTCATCGCCCGAGCGCCTGCCGCCGGTGCGACGGTGGGCGTGAGCCTGGCCGCTGTCACGGTCAGTGTCTGGCTGGGCGCGCTCATCGCGCATCCGTTCGACTTTGACGTATCGCAAACGGGCAGGGCCCTGCTGAGCGCCACCCGATGGGTTCCGGCCGTCATCGTGGGGCTCGCCGTGGCGTGGTGCGGCCTGGCAACGATTGGCCGGGTGGCTGCGGCGATCGTCAGTTTTCTTGCCCTCTGGATCGGACCTGCACTGTTCACGGCAGTCAGCGCCGCCGCGGGAACTCGTGTGCTTGCTGCCTACCCGGCTGAGATGCTCGATTACGGCGTGCAGGTGTTCTTCAGCGCGCTGGGTGTGAAGGGCGGATCCGCCGCGCTCCTGATCCCAGCGGTCATCGTGATGGTTCTCGGCCTGACTGTGCGCTGGGCGCTGAGGCGACGGCGCCTCCAGGCCGCTCTGGCCTAACGCCCCGGCGACCGCGCCAGCAAGACCATCACGCGACCTCGATTGGTTCAGAGCTCACCCGAACTCGTAGAAGATCAATTCGTCGGACCGGGACACTTCTGTGAACCCGGCTTTCACGAGGACTCCTTGCGATGCATAGTTTTTGAGGTCAGTGTCTGCCTTGATCTGCACGGCTCCATTCCTCAAAGCACACTGAGTCGCGGCGATGAGGGCCTCGGTGGCGAGCCCTCGTCCCCGAACAGATTCCACCAGGCCGTAGCCGATTTCAACCGAACCTTTCACGTCGGGAGGGCCAAAGAACCCGATGCCGCCCACCGCGACATCGCCGTCGTTGATCCGGATTGAATAGAGCGTGAAGATTGCTTCGCCCTCGCGGGATTCGGCGAGGGCTCGGAGTGGATTCAACTCATCGTCCAACGGATAGTCCGCATGCCAGACATCGTCGGGTTCAGGCTTTCGGTAAACAATGCGCTGAGCCTCCCACGGAGTCAGGGGATGCAGCGTCAACCGATCTGTAACGATATCCATGACCGAAGATTGGCAGAGCTGACACCCAGATGCCACTCTCGGGCGGGATACTACGGTCGCGCGGGGGCTGCGCCGCTGCGCGGGAGGCGGAACTCGCACGCACTGGCGCAGGTCCAGCGCGACGCGTTGCGCTGGAGTTCTGGCCAGGCCCGAACTCCCGCGAACTGGCGCAGTCCCCGCGCAGCGCGACGGGGCTCATCCGCTCTGGCGCCGTAGGTCCCGCGCAGCGCGCAGCGCCGAAGGTCCCGCGCAGCGCGAGGCGGTCGAACGGATGCCCGCTGCCCGCGGTCCCGCGCAATGGCGCAGGTCGAGCATTTTGGCGCACCTCCCGCGCCAGACGGTCGAACTCTTGGCCGGGCGGCGAACGCCCGACAACCAACGTGCTACGGCTAGCGCAACCGCTGGCAGCTGGGGCAGAAGTGCGAGCCGCGGTTCATGAACTGCTCGCGCACCAGAAGGGTGCCGCAGCGGGAGCACGGCGTACCCTGCCGGCCATAGGCCTCCAGGCTGTGCGCGAAATACCCGGACTGCCCGTTCACGTTCACGTACTGGGCGTCGAAGCTCGTGCCGCCCTCGGCAAGAGCACGCTCCAGAATGGTACGTACGGCCGCGAACAGCGTCGTCGCCTTGGCGCGCGACAGCGACGCGGCCGGCTGCTCATAGTGGATGCGCGCGGCAAAGAGCGCCTCGTCGGCGTAGATATTGCCGATGCCGCTGATCAGGTTCTGGTCGAGCAGCGCCCGCTTGATGCCGGTGTTCTTGCGCGCGAGGGCCGCCAGAAACATCGGAGACGAGAACGACGGGTCGATCGGGTCGCGAGCAATGTGCGCGACCTGCGCGGGAAGGCGGTGCTGCCACGCGGCATCCGCTGAAAGCAGCCCTGAGTAGCCGCCGGGCAGCCCGTCGCTCGTGGCGAGCATAGCGTCGACGGCCATGCTGCCGAAGATTCGCTGGTCGACGAAATTGACCCACAGCTCGCCGTGGGTCGGGTGTTCCAACGTCAAGCGGATGCGCAACATGCGATCCACCGCCGCGCCCGGCGTGCGCAGCAGCACCTGGCCGCTCATTCCGAGGTGGATGACGAGCGCCCGGCCGCTGTCGAGGGGAAGCCACAAAAACTTGCCGCGGCGAACGGCGGCAAGGATTCGGTGCCCCGTGAGCTGCTCCGTGAACGATTCAGCCGCCGGAACGTGGCGGCGCAGGGAACGCTCGTCGAAGATTTCAACCCCGGTGACCAGGGCCCCGGTGACCGCCGGTTGCAGGCCGGAGCGCACGACCTCGACTTCGGGAAGTTCCGGCACAGGGTTAGAGCGCGTTGAGCTGGTCGATGGCGCCTCGGGCCGCGGCCATTTCAGCGAATTTCTTGCTCGGGCCGACGCCCTGGGCGTTGACGGACGAGCCGATGTCGACGGTCGCGACGAACACCTTGGAGTGATCGGGACCGCTGGCTTCGAGCGTGTAGACGGGAACGCCGACGCCTTTACTCGCGGCGAGTTCCTGCAGGCTCGTCTTCGGGTCCATCAACACACCGAAGTGGCCCGGTTCGGCCAGGAGCGGCTCGATCAGGCGCAACACGAACGCGGTGGCGACGTCGCCACCGGCGTCGAGAAAAGTCGCTCCGATGAGCGCTTCGACGGTGTCGGCCAGAATGGATGCCTTATCGCGCCCGCCGGTGAGGATTTCGCCTCGGCCGAGTCGAATATACTCACCCAAACCCAGGCCGCGAGCGATCTGCGCCAGCGCGGCCGTGGAGACCAGACTGGCCCGGCGCTTGGCCAGGTGGCCCTCATCGAGGTTGGGGTAGGTGCGATAGAGCATCACCGTGACGGCCTGACCCAGAATCGAGTCGCCCAGAAATTCGAGGCGCTCGTTGGTGGGAATTCCGCCGTTTTCGTACGCAAACGACCGGTGGGTCAGAGCAAGCTCCAGAATCACCGGTTCAATCTGCACTCCGAGGGTCGCCAACAGGGGCGACCGCTCGGTATCAGCGTTTTTCATCGACCGATCTCCGGCCCATAGAAAAGCCGCGACTTAAATGTCGGCGACTTTACGGCCCTTGTATTCCATGAACAACGGGGTGCCGGTGGAGTCGGTGACAACCTTGGCGCGGTGCGGCAGGCTGTAGACGACCTTGCCGCCCTCCATGGTCTTCACGAGGGTGGGAGGCGTGGCCTTCCACTGCGCGCGACGCGAGTGGGTGTTGGAACGCGACATCTTGCGCTTCGGAACTGCCATGACTACTTCTCTTCTCTGCTGTCTGAAACATGGATGTCCGCACCCATGTCTTTGTCTGTGGAAGCCGTAAACCCCGCAAGCGCTGACCACCGGGGATCGTAGCGCTCGTCGGAAACGAGTTCGGGTAGTTCGGCAAGCGGTTGTCCGGTCTCACTGTCAAGACCAGGGCAATCCCGCCGGCATACCGGCTGGAACGGAAGTGCTAACACTACCGCGTCCCGGATCAAAGATTCCAAATCGACATGGTCGTCTAGAATCTCAAACTCGAAGGCTTCCTCCTGAGGATAACCGAAAAGCTCGGCAAACTGAACTCGAACCGGCAGGTCGATGTCTTTGAGGCATCGGCCGCACTCTCCGAGCGCCCTTGCATAGACCTCGATGCTCACCAGGATTCCCTCGTGCATCGCCTCGAGGCGCAGCTCGGTCGACAGCGTCGAACCGGCTTTCACGGCCACGAGGCCGGCGCCGAGGTCGTCGGGAACGACAATATCGAGGTGGCGTTCGTGCATGGTGCCCGGGCGGTTGATGAGGTCACGCACGTCGACCGTGTACGGCGTCTTCTTGAACTTAGTCACGGTCGTAAATTGTACGCGCTGCGCGTGGGTGCTTCGTTCAGGGGGCGATCGTGCGGGCGCGACGGTCTCCGCGCAGCACCGCGGCCAGGGTGGCGAACAGCGAGGTGGGCGCAAAGTTTGCCCGCAAACGGATGCCGGCACTCGCGCCGCCGTGCAGCCCGCGCAGCACCCGGGTCAGGTCGGCGGCGAGGGTGTCGGCCCGCACAGGCGACCGGTCGAACCGCGATCGCTCCAGCGCGAGGAGTACTCGTTCGAGCGCTTCCGTCGACGCCGGGTCGAGGGTTCCAAGGCGCTCCAGTCGGCCGGCAAACGCTCGCGGAGTGTCGGTGATCGGCGTCGGTATGCCGTGATCGAGACTGGTGTGCTGCACTTCGATCCAGGCGAGCCCGGCGCCAGCGCCTCCGGAGCGGATGCGCCGCACCCGCGAGCGCCGGAGCATCCGTCTGGCGACCCCGGGCAGAAGCAGCAGCAGGAGACCCAGTGCGCTGAACCCGAGTACTGCGAGCAGGTTGCTGGCCTCGACGCTCTGCGGCGTGGTACCGCGTTCCAGGGCGGAATCGTCGGCCAGCCGGTCGGGGCTGAGCCCGGGAGCACTCGTGGCGGCGGCACCGCCGGGCGCGGCCGTCGGCGTGCCGACATCCGCTGCCTGCTCGTAGTTGGGGACGGTACCGCGGCCGGGCGTCGGCTCGAATCTCACCCAGCCAATTCCCACGAAGTACAGTTCCGGCCAGGCGTGCAGGTCGTGCGAGTCCACGTTGTACTGCCCGAGCCCCTGCTCGAGGTCCTGGGATTTGACGCCGGGCAGGTAGCCGAGCGAGACCCGGGAGGGAATGCCGAAGGTACGTGCCATCGCGGCCATGGCGGAGGCGAAATGCACGCAGTAGCCGCGCTTTTCCTTCAGGAACACTCCGATCACATCCACTCCCCCGCCGTCGTAGCCGTCTTCAACGGGCGCGTCGGTGTCGTAGATGAAGGCGCTGCTGCGCAGATAGTCCTGAATGGCGACGGCAGCGTCATAGTTCGATGTCGTTTCCGCCGTCACCTGCCGGGCCGTCTCCTCGATGATCGGCGGCGGATCGACCGGCAGTTGCAGATTGCCCAGGACGCTCGCCGGATAGTCGGTGCTGGAGCGCCGCAGTTGCTCGGCGGTGGGTTTCAGCTCCAGGGACGACACCGTATATTCCTGGCCGAGGGTGTTCGCCGTTACACTCGCAATCGCCCGGGTGCGGCTGTCCCAGTACCAGCGACCGGTGAGGCCCTCAATGCTGGTGGCGCGGGCCGGTGCGGGCAGCCAATGGCTGTTGACGCCCTCGATGACGACCGATGTCGACGCTGGCACCGTCTCCACGTTGGCGTCGAGCCCGAATGGCCGCGGGATGTCGTCGACGGTATTGCGCACGTCTGCCCCGTCGATGCGTGCCGTCCAGGTCAACCCGATGACCTCATCGAGGGTGAGCAGCGTGAAATAGGGCTGCTCCGTGCCGGTCGAGGTGTAGTGAAATGCCGGTCCAGCCTTGGGCCGACGCAGGTCCTGCCCGAGATTGATCATGGGGCTGACTCCGCTGCCGAACAGTAAACCACCAGGCCTTGCCGTCACGAGTCCCCCGGATGTCAAGGCGGGGGCAAGCGTGCTGAGAATCAGGGCAGCCACGATGGTCACGGATCCCAGCACGAATGTGCCGCCGATCCGGCCGCGGCCGCGCACCCGCTCTGGCCGGTACACACGTGGCTCGCCCGGTCCGACCGCCAGACGCGCTGCTTCCCGTGCGCGACGCGCCGACACATCGACCCGCAGCACAAGTAGAAAAGCGGCCGCCGTCACCACGAGCACGGCGACGTCGGTCCCGTCGTCGATGATGAATCCCGGCACGAGGAGCGGCACGAGTGCGCCGGCTGCGGCAAGGGCGGGCCAGCGCAGCGTCACCGCGAGCAGGTCCATGAGAACCGCGATCAGCCCGGTGCCGCCGGCGAGCAGAAAGAGGATGCCGAGGGTCACCTCGGCCGGCGTGCTCTGCTGGGCGATGGACGCCCCGCCGGAGTCGATCAGACCGCTGAACAGGCCAATGGTTTGCGGCGTCGGAATGATCCAGAACAGGCCGGTTCCACCGCCGAACAGGAGCGTCATCGTGCCGACCAGCACCGCGCCGCTCGCCACCGGAGCGATCGGGCGCGACAGCCCGAACCGACGAAACACAGCCGCGCTGAGCAGCACGACGGATCCAACCGCCGCACAGACCCACCACCAGGCGTTGCCGCGCAGCAGGGGCGCGAGCGCCGCACAGGAGCTGAGCAGCAAGAAAAGCAAACTGAGGGCGAGCGGCCAGAGCGCGGCAACTCGCTCGCCGCGCCGACGGCGGTGCGCCCGAGGCGGGCTCACCTGGCGTGCCGGCGACGGGGAATCTGCGGCCGGCGCCTCCTGAGCGACCAGGCTAGTCATGGCTGGCTCCTCGCTCCCCGCTCACGTCGTTCCACACGTCTTCCAGGTTCTCGGCCGTGGCCAGCTCCACACAGCGCCACCCCGCGGCCTGCAGGCGTTCGCGGGCCGGCGCCCCGACCGTTCGTTGCACCAACGCGACGGCGGGTTCACAGTGTCGCGCGAGGGCAACGAGATCGTCGACATCAGCTTCGGACACGCTCACGAGCATCGCGAATGTCGGAAGCGATGGCTGCGCGCCCCGCAGGGCTGCGCGCAGCGGCGCCCGGCGCTCTGCGGCGAGGCGAGCGCTGCGGGTCGGCCACGGCACCGGAACCACACTGGCCAGGGCTTCCAGCAGGGCGCGATCACCGCCGGGGGCTCGAAAAGTCGCTGGCACGTCGCCGTGCAACCCGCCCAGGGTCTGCTGGTCGCCCGGCAGCAACTGGCTGGCACCCAGCTCGATCACCTCGACCCGGTAACCGGCGTCGAGCAGGTGCACACCAACGGATGCTGCCAGCTCGATCTCGAGTTCAAATCCGGCCCCGAGATGCGGTGGAAGATGCCCGGCGCCGAGCCCCGCCGCGCCGGCCAGGGTCGTATCGAGCACGATCCGGGCCTCCGGGTTGCTGCGCTGCTCCTCCTGCCGCACCATGATTTCGCCGTGCCGGGCGGTGGCCGGCCAGTTGACGCGACGCAGCGCATCCCCAGGGCGGTATTCGCGGGCGATGAGTTCGTCGGAGGTGGGGGTGGCCTGGCGCACCAGCTCGCGAATCGACCCATCGTTGCTGGACTGGGCAAGGCCGTTGCCCGGTAGCGGCGTCACGCGCGGCGTCACGATCAGGTCGTGGGGAGAGCCGGCAGTTCGGTCGCTGCGCGCGAAGCCAAATGGGTCCTGGCGTGACACGCGGAGCGGGCCGACGTCGTAGACGCCGCGATGTCGCGGCACGACAGTGTATTCCAGACGCACAGTCGCGCCGGTTGCGCCGTTCCGACTAACGAGTGGAAGGATAGCCGCCGGCGGCGCCTCCACGCCGGGCGACGGGGTGTCAGCCCACCAGGCGCCGCTGAGCGGTGTCGCCGAGAGGTTGCTCAGCTGCAGCGAGACCACACTCTCACCGCCGACCGGCACGATCGGCGGCCGAAAGACCCTGGTGACCTCGACCCGGGCCGGGCGGAGCGAAACGTAACCGGCGGCGACGAGCGGAGCCACAATCATCAGGCTGGCCACGAATAGCATGTCGCGGCTGTTGACCAGCACCGCGTTGGCGAACAGCACGACTCCGGCGGCCAGAATAACCCAGCCGCGCAGGGTGAGACGCGTGGCGAATCGGGCTGCCAGCCGCGTGTACCAGTCGGCATTGACCAGCCCGGAATCTCTCACCCCGCGTGCCATGACTACGACGTTCCGGTAGATCCAACGGCACGCACCTGCGTCACCGATCGGGACAGAGCGGATGCCGCGACACCGATTGGCACCGGCGTATCAGCGAGGATTCGACGCACGATGTCGTCGATCACCGGACCGCTGTCCTGGTGGTGGTGGCCGAGCGCCCGGCTGGTGGGGACCAGCCGATGGCCGAGAACGGCCACGGCGAGCGAGTCGATGTCGTCGGGCAGCACGTAGTCCCGACCGTTCAACGCCGCCTGGGCCTTCGCGGCACGGATGAGCTGCAGGGTCGCGCGCGGGCTGGCGCCGAGGCGCAGGTCCCGGTCGTCGCGGGTGGCCCGCACGAGATTGACCGCGTATTCCTTGACCGCGCCAGAGGCGAAGACGCCTCGCGCCGTGAGCATCATGTCGCGCAGGGTCTCCCCCGACACCACGGCCGAGATCAGTGCGAGCGGGCTGTTCGTGTCGCGCGAGTCGAGCATCGCGAGCTCAGAGTCGGGGTCGGGATATCCCATGGAGATGCGGGCCATGAACCGGTCCCGCTGCGCTTCCGGAAGGGCGTACGTTCCCTCCATCTCGATCGGGTTCTGGGTGGCGATGACGGTGAACGGCAGGGCGAGCGGGTACGTGACGCCGTCGACGGTGACCTGGCGTTCCTCCATGGATTCCAGCAGCGCCGACTGGGTTTTCGGACTCGCCCGGTTGATCTCGTCACCGATGACGATGTTGGCGAAGACCGGGCCCGGTTTGAACTCAAACCGACGCTCGGCCTGATTGAACACCGACACCCCGGTCACATCGGAGGGCAGCAGGTCCGGGGTGAATTGAATGCGCCCGACCGTGCAATCCACGGAACGGGCGAGGGCCTTGGCGAGCATGGTCTTGCCGACACCGGGCACATCTTCGATTAGGAGGTGCCCTTCGGCCAGCAGAACGGTCAGGGCGATCTGCACAGCCTCGTGCTTGCCA
The DNA here is from genome assembly GCF_002929595.1 of Cryobacterium sp. N19. Lineage (NCBI taxonomy): Bacteria > Bacillati > Actinomycetota > Actinomycetes > Micrococcales > Microbacteriaceae > Cryobacterium > Cryobacterium sp. N19. Next base: position 136,922 of record NZ_PJJR01000045.1, read on the forward strand.
TCAATAACCGTCTCAACGTTGCGCATGATCGCGCGTCCGGCTTCTTGCAGTTCCCCGAGGTCAACGGTCGTGTCAGCGTCATTCGACGGAACCGACGCCAGTTCCGCCCTGCTTGAATCGGTGGAGGAGCGAGTCGGTTTGAGGTTCATACCCGCGAACGCTCCAGATATTCCGCTACGGCCCGTGGCACGTAGGGCGAGACATCGCCGCCGAGACCGGCCACCTGGCGTACCAGGGAGCTGGAGACATGGGCGTTGGCCGGGTCGGGCAGCAGAAAGACCGTTTCTACCGCGGCCAGATTGCGATTCACGATCGCCATGGGAGTCTCGTAGGCCACGTCAACCTGCGAACGGATGCCCTTCACCAGAACGCTCGCACCGACATCCATGCAGTAGTCGACGAGCAGCCCCATGCTCCAGCTGGCGACCACGATATTGGTCGGAAGCCCGGCTTCTTTGATGGCCTGTTCCAGCAGCGACACTCGCTGGCTGATCGGCAACAGGGCCGATTTGTCGGGGTTATGCACCACGAGCACATGGAGCTCGTCGAACAGGCCGGCCGCGCGATCGATCACGTCCAAGTGGCCCAGGGTGACGGGGTCAAATGATCCAGGGACAACGGCGATCCTGCGCATGATCACACCCTACTGCCAGACGCTGACGGAACGCTGCCCGACGCATCCGCTTGGCGTGGACATAATCAGCCTTTGTTGAGCCAGCTGCGTTCGGAATCGTTCAGGCGGCGCGCGATCGCATTGCGCAGAGCCTCATTGGTGCGGATGCCCGGATCGCCCGTCACCAAGTGGAAGGCCGCCCGTCGCACCTCGGCGATCAGGTCGCCGTCGACCGCCACCCGAAGAAAACGCAGTTTCGAGCCGTCACCCGATTGCAGATCGCCGAGCACGTTGCCCTCTCGGCGCAGGGCGAGGTCGAGTTCGGCGAGTACGAAACCATCCAGCGTCGCGGCGACATCGCCGATGCGCTGGCGGGCCGGAGACCCGGCCCGGGAATTGGTGACCAGAAGGCAGAGGCCTGGCACGGACCCGCGCCCGACACGGCCGCGCAACTGGTGCAACTGGGAGACACCGAAGCGATCCGCGTCGAGCACCACCATGGCCGAGGCGTTCGGCACGTCGACACCCACCTCGATAACGGTCGTGGCCACGAGAACATCGATCTCGCCGGCGGCGAACGACCGCATGATGCGGTCTTTCTCGTCGCTCGTCATGCGCCCGTGCAGGGCCTCCAGACGATAGGGGGCGAGCGTCGGTACGCCGCGCATGCCTTCGAGAACCTCGTCCACGTTGAACAGGGGACCGGCTTTCTCTCCGTGCGACGGTTCGATTCCGACCAGGTCAGCGGGGACTTCCTCAATTTCTGCCGGAGAAATCGCCGGACAGACAACGAAGCCCTGACGCCCGAGCGCGAGCTCCTGCGCCAGGCTCGCCCAGACCCGCCCAAACAGGGCTCCGTTCTCGCCCATGGGCACCACGACACTGCGAATCCCTTGGCGCCCCGACGGCAGCATGCGAATGGTACTCACGTCGAGGTCGCCGAACACTGTCATCGCGATCGTGCGCGGAATGGGCGTGGCCGTCATGACCAGCACGTGCGGTGGCTGCGCGCCCTTCAACCGCAGGGTTTCACGCTGGTCGACGCCAAACCGGTGCTGTTCGTCGATGACGATCAAACCGAGATCGAAGAACGTTACGGTATCGCTGAGCAGCGCGTGGGTGCCGATCACGATGCGCGACTGACCCGACACCGTGCGCAGCAGTGCCTTGCGCTTCTGGGCGACCGGCAGCTTGCCGGTCAGTAGTGTCGGCATGAGTTCGGCCGCGAGATCGGGGCCGAGAAGCGTGGTGATCGACCGCAGATGCTGCGCAGCCAGCACTTCGGTGGGTGCCAGCAGCGCCGTCTGGCCTCCGCTGTCGGCTACGGCGAGCATGGCCCGCAGGGCGACAACAGTCTTGCCCGAACCGACCTCGCCCTGCAGCAACCGGTTCATGGGGCCAGACCGGGCCATGTCGCTGGCGATCTCGGCCGCACAGATCTCCTGGTCGACCGTCAGTACGAACGGCAGGGTCGCGTCAAAGCGTTCGAGGTACCCGCCAGGGGTGGGCACTCGCGGCCGGGTTCGGCGCTCCCGCGCGAGACTGTGCCGCTGCAGGAGCGCGCACTGCAGCACCCAGGCCTCGGTGAACCGCAACGTCTCCTCCGCGGCCTTCCATTGCTTCGGATTGTCGGGGCTGTGAATCCAGCGGATGGCCTGGGTGTGGTCGAGCAGGCCGTGTTCGATCCGCATGTCCTGGGGAACCGGGTCGGGCAGGTTGCCCACGCGTTGCAGCACCTGGTCGATCATGGTCTGCAGGTTCCAGCTGGTCTCTGCGGCCGTTGCCGCGTAAATGGGGATGAGCGGCTTGTGGCGAAGCCGCACCGCCGGGTCATCGCGAGCCTCTTCTTCTTCGCTTTCAAAGGTCTTGTACGACGGGTTCGCCAGCTGACTCCGGTTTTGAAAGGTGGTCACCTTGCCGGAAAAACTGCCACGCAGCCCTGGGCGCAATTGATCGAGACGCCACTGCTGGCTGCTCTTGCCGAAGAACGTGAGCAGGAACTCCCCACCTCCGTCGGAAATGACCACCTCAACGATCGTGCCGGGCCGCGATGACATGCGCTTTTCTCGCACTGACACAATGTCGGCGATGACCGTGATGTTGGCGCCGGGGGTGAGTTGATTCAGCGGTCGGAGCACCTCGCGGTCGGCGTAGTCGCGCGGGTAGTGGCTGAGCAAGTCGTTGACGGTCTGAAAACCGAACGCCTTCAGGAGCGCTTTCGCCTTGAGTGCGCCGAGGGCACTCGTCAGGCTGCTATCGGGGGTGAGAGGCTGCAGCCGGGGTGCCGGCAGGGAACCACCATCGAATTCGGGGCCACTGGCAGCGCTCGAACCGGTCATGGTTCCATCGTAAACCGGGCCTCTGACAGGGCAGCTAGGCTCGATGGGTTATGACGCGAATTATTTCCGGGTTTGCCGGCTCCCTGACTTTGGCGGTTCCGAAATCGGGCACCCGACCGACCAGCGACCGGGTGCGCGAGGCCATCTTCTCGGCACTCGACTCACTTGATGCCTTGCACGGCATGCGCGTTCTCGACCTGTATGCCGGATCGGGCGCTCTGGGACTCGAAGCAGCGAGCCGCGGAGCGCGAGTGGTGACGCTGGTCGAGAACAGTTACGGCGCGGCGGCCATGTGCCGCAAGAACGGCGAGGCCGTGCAGCGGTCAGCCCCGAAAGGTGCAGAACTGAAGATTGCGGTGTCGTCACAGGCGGTGCAGTCGTTCCTGGCGGCCACCAAGGACGGCTTCGATGTCGTCTTCATCGACCCGCCGTACGACCTCACCGAGGTTGAGCTCGGGCACAATCTGAGTGCGTTGGCCCCACTGCTGGCCGACGACGCGCTCGTGGTGCTGGAGCGCAGTTCCCGCTCACCCGAGCCGGAATGGGGCCCCGGGCTCGAGCTCGATCGCCGCAAGGACTACGGCGACACGACTGTCTGGTACGCCTCTCCACCTGAACTGAATTAGCCCGCCGCGCCGTCCCAGCCGCGATAGGGGTCCCAGCCGCCCTGATCGTGCGGGGAACCGTCGACGGTGATCATGCCCGCGTGCGAAGCGGATGCCGCCACAACCGTTCCGAGGCTCCGAAAGCCCGCCGGCAGAACGGCGCCGGGCGGGAAAGTTGCCAGCAGCCCGTGGTCTTCGCCGCCGCCAAGAGCGACCTCGATGCGGTCGCCCAGGCTCGCGGAGTCGAAATCGATGCCCACTCCGCTGGCACGCGCAATGCGTCCGGCGTCGATGGCGAGCCCATCGGAGACGTCGAGCATGGCGGTGGCGCCCGCGAGGGCTGCGATCGGTCCGCTCGCAATCGGCGGCACGGGGGTGAGCTGGGCTGCCACTTCGGTCGGGTGCGAGAGTTTGAGCGCGTTGGCGCGGTCAAGGTTGGGCACTCCGTTGGCGTCGACGCCCAGGCGAAACAGCAGTTCGAGACCGCGACCGGCGTCGCCGAGCAGCCCGGAGTGCGCCACAACGTCGCCGGGGCGCGCGCCCGAGCGCAATACGGGCGCGCGGCCCTCCAGGTCGCCGAAGGCCGTCACAGCCAGCGTGAGGGCGTCCGACGCGGACAGGTCGCCGCCGACCACCCCGCAGCCGGGCGCGAGTGCCTCACAACAGTCCCGCAGCCCGTCGGCGATGCCCTCGAGCACCACCACGGGCGTCGACGGCGGTGCGGCAATGGCTACGACGAGGGCGGTCGGGCGGGCTCCCATCGCTGCCACGTCGGAGAGGTTGGTGGCCGCGGCCTTCCAACCGAGGTCGTGCGGCGTGGACCAGGCCAGACGAAAATCCGGACCTTGAATCATCATGTCGGTCGTCACCACGAAGCGTCCGTCGGGAGCGGAGACGACTGCTGCGTCGTCCCCCGGGCCAAGCAGCTGCGCGGCTGCGGTCGGCAGCCGGGGAATGATTCGGCCGAGTACGGCGCCTTCGCTCAGGTCGGCGAGCGTTTCGGTGGTGGCGGTATGCGGGGCTGAACGCGGGGCATCCGCAGCGGTTGTCATGTAAGAAACGGTAGCCTGAATACGATGTCTCACCCATTCCTGCTCCCGCGCTTCGCTCCCCGTCGTTCCATCGCCGTCGTCACCGTGCTCGCGGGCTCACTGCTGCTGGCGGGCTGCGCCGCCGCCGTGCCGCTGACCCCGGCCGCCGATGCCACCAATGTGGCCTGCGCCGACGTAATCGTGCACCTGCCGTCCACCGTCGCCGACGAGCGCTCGCGGGAGACGAACGCCCAGGGGACAGGGGCCTGGGGAGACCCGGCCGCGGTGCTGCTGCACTGCGGTGTTCCGGTGCCTGCGCCGACGACGCTGCCCTGCCTGAACATCAACGGCATCGACTGGATCGAAGATGACTCCGACGCCCCGACCTACCGGTACACGACCTACGGGCGCGACCCCACCATCGAGGTCGTCATCGATTCCGAAGCGGTGAGCGGCTCAACGGCGCTGGTCGACGTGGCCAATGCGGTCGGGTATGTTCCGGCGGCCGGGGCCTGTGTCGGCGCCGAAGACGTGCGGCTGCCCACCGACGGGGCGACGACCGCGCCGTAGTCCGGTCTTACGAGACCGCTGGTGGCGATCGGGTCAGGAACCGTGGCGGGCGTGGGCGATGGCCACCGCGATGAGTTCGCCGACCAGCTCGGGGTAGGTGTAGCCGCTGGCGAGCCAGCAGCTCGGGAACATCGAGATGCTCGTGAAGCCGGGCATGGTGTTGATCTCGTTGATCACCCAGCCGGCCTGCGTGAGAAAGAAGTCCACCCGGGCCAGGCCGGCGCCGCCGATGGCTTCGAACGCCCGAATCGCCAGCTGTTGCACCTCTGCCAGCTCCTCGTCCGACAAGAGAGCGGGGCAGACCAGGTCGACCCCCGGTGCGTCGAGGTATTTCGCGGCAAAGTCGTAGAAGTCACGGCCGGTCACGACGACCTCGCCGGCCACGGAGGCGCGGGTCGGCTCCCCCGGGCGTCCCTGCAGCACGGCAATTTCGAGTTCCCGGCCGATGAGCCCGGATTCGATCAAGACCTTGTTGTCCTCGGCGAGCCCCACCGTCATGGCCTCGGCCAGTTGCTCGGGCGTCGACACCCGGCTGACGCCGACGCTGGAACCCGCGCGCGCCGGCTTGACGAACGCGGGCAGACCCAAGTGCTCGAGGGCGGCGTAGGCGGTTCCGGGGGCCTGCGCCCAGTCATCCGCTGTCAGGGTGCGCCACGGCGCTACCGGTAGTGCCGCCTGCTGGAACACGGTCTTGGCAAAGTGTTTGTCCATACCCAAAGCGGATGCGAGCACTCCCGAGCCGACATACGGCAGGCCGAGCAGATCGAGCATGCCTTGGATCGTTCCGTCTTCGCCAAACGGTCCATGCAAGATCGGGAATATGAGGTCGACGGTGCCGAGCGAGCGCACACCCGACGCGTCGACGACGGTCAGTTCCCGGCTCGCTGCGCTCTCCGGCCAGCGCACCCGCGTTCCGTTGTCGGCGACAACGGGCAACGCGGACGCGTTCAGGGCGAACTTGGCTGGGTCGTTGTCTTCCAACACAAACGCACCGTCACGGGTGATTCCCACCGGAATGACCGTGTAGCGATCAGGGTCGAGGGCTGCCAGCACTCCGCCCGCCGTGGCGCAGCTGATCGAGTGTTCGCTGGAACGCCCTCCAAAGAGAAGCACCACCGTGAGCTTGTCCATCGTCAAGTGTCCTTTCGCCCTGCGGTTCGCCGGAGTCTGTTGTTAGGTGCGGCGCAATGTCGCGGGGATTGAGTGTGCCGTCGAGCACCTGGCGTACCTGTTCGACGATGGGCATGTCAACGCCCTTGGCGCGGGCAAGTTCGAGAACGGGCTTCACCGAGGCGAGGCCTTCGGTGGTCTGCTGCATCTGCTTGACGACGTCGTTGATGCTGTAACCCTGGCCGAGCAGTCGCCCGGCCGTATTGTTGCGGGACAGCGGCGACTGGCAGGTGGCGATGAGGTCACCGAGACCGGCCAGGCCGGCCAGCGTCTCGGCCTGCGCGCCGTAGGCCACAGCGAAGTCCGTCATTTCGACCAGACCACGGGTGATGATCGAGGCCTTGGTGTTTTCGCCAAAGCCGACACCGTCGACGATGCCGATGGCAACCGCAATGAGGTTCTTCAGCACGCCACCGAATTCGGTGCCGATGACGTCGGTGTTGATGTACGAACGAAAATAGCGGTTGGTGGCCAGTTTGGCCACGGCCTGCGCGGTTTCCAGGCTCACCGAGGAGACGACAGCCCCCGTGGGCTGCTCCTTGGCGATTTCGAGCGCCAGGTTCGGCCCGCTGATCGCGGCAATGCGAGCGGGGTCGATGCTCAGCACCTCTTCGATCACCGTGCTCATGCGCATGCCGGTGGAGCGCTCGACGCCCTTCATGAGCGAGACGACGATCGCGTTCGCGGCCAGGTACGGTTCAACCTGCTTGAGGTTCTCCCGCAGGGACTGGCTGGGCACGGAGACGAAGACCATTTCAGCGCCGGCCAGTGCGAGGTCGAGGCGGCTCGTGGCGCGCAGGCCCAACGGTAGGTTCACGCCGGGCAGGTAGTCGCTGTTACGGCGGGCTTCGGAGATTTCGCGGGCCAACTCGGGGCGGCGGGCCCACAGAACGACGTCGGCCCCGCCATCCGTCAGAATTTTGGCGAAGGTGGTTCCCCAACTACCGGCGCCGAGAACGGCCACCCGGGTGCCTGGTTGGATCTTGAGCAGCTGGGGGGTTCTAGGCTTCAAAACGGCCGGTCTCTTTCTGGTTGTGCTCCGACGGGTTCCAGCGCTTGACCGGAGCCTTTTCGCCGCGCAGGTCTTCGAGCAACGCAGTGATGGCGACCATCACGACGGCCGTCGCCTCGTTGAGCGTGGCGGTATCGAGGCTGCGCCCCCGAAACTGGGCGAGGTCGAGCGGGTCGCCAATTTTCACCCGAATGGTCTTGCGCGGAAACAGGCTGATCTTCTTGGAATACCGCGGCATCAACTTCTGGGTGCCCCAGTGGGCGGCCGGCACGATCGGAATGCCCTGCTCGAGCGCGATGCGCACCGCTCCGGTCTTGCCCCGCATCGGCCACAAGTCGGGGTCGCGGGTGAGCGAGCCTTCCGGGTAGACGACCACGATCTGGCCCTTTTCGACCAGACGCTGGGCGGCCTTGACCGGTTCACTGCCGCGCACCGATCCGCCGCGCTGCACCGGAATCTGGCCAGATTTGGTCAGAACCCAGCCGATGACCGGAATCTTGAAAACGGATGCCTTCGCCAGAAACCGCGGCAGCCGCCCCAGCTTCCAGGCCACGACGCCCATGACCACGGGGTCGATCTCGCTGTAGTGGTTGGGCGAGAAGACGAACGCACCGCTGCGCGGGAACTTGTGGGCGTCGACGATCTCGTACCGGGCCGCGAGGTTCATCACTGGCAGGATCAGCCCGGCGAGAATCCAGAACGCCGAGGGCCGGCTCTTTTCCGAACGGCTTCGGGTAGGCGACTCGGCTGACTCGGGGGATGCTGGCACGTCTTTATTTTCTGGCACGCGCCTATTATCCTTCGAGATCGAAGTCCGCCCCCAAAAGCCGCAGCTTGCCGATGAAGTTCTCATAGCCTCGGCTGATGATTCCCACGTTGCTGACCGTACTGGTGCCCTCGGCGCTGAGTGCCGCGATCAGATGGCTGAAGCCGCCGCGCAGGTCGGGCACAACGATGTCAGCGCCGTGCAGTTTGGTCGGGCCGGTGATGACGGCCGAGTGGTTGAAGTTGCGCTGCCCGAACCTGCAGGGGTGGCCGCCGAGGCATTCCTTGTGAATCTGAATGGTCGCGCCCATTTCCACGAGGGCGTCAACGAAGCCGAACCTTTGCTCGTAGACGGTCTCGTGCACGATCGACGTGCCGTGTGCCTTGGTGAGGGCGATGACGAGCGGCTGCTGCCAGTCCGTCATGAAGCCGGGGTGAACATCCGTTTCGATGATGACAGGCTTCAGATCGCCGCCCGGGTGATAAAAGCGGATGCCGTCGTCGCAGATGTCGAAAGCACCACCGACCTTTCGGAAGACGTTGAGGAAGGTGATCATTTCGGGCTGGCGGGCGCCGCCGACGAAGATGTCACCGTCGGTGGCGAGGGCGGCAGCAGCCCAGCTGGCGGCCTCGTTGCGGTCAAACAGTGCGCGGTGGTTGTAGCCCATGAGGCGGTCCACGCCCTCGATGCGAATCACCCGGTCGGTGTCGACCGTGATGATGGCACCCATCTTCTGCAAAATATTGATGAGATCCATGATCTCGGGCTCGATTGCCGCGCCCTTGAGTTCGGTGATGCCGTCGGCACGCACCGCGGTGAGCAGCACCTGCTCTGTGGCCCCAACGCTCGGGTACGGCAGTTCGAGCTTGGCACCCTTGAGACCGTTCGGTGCCGACATGCGGATGCCGTTGGGCTGTTTCTCGACGACGGCACCAAACTTGCGCAGCACCTCGAGGTGAAAGTCGATCGGTCGGTCGCCGATGCGGCAACCGCCGAGGTCAGGGATGAACGCCTCGCCCAGTCGGTGCAGCAGCGGTCCGCAGAACAGGATCGGGATGCGGCTCGAGCCGGCGTGCGCATCGATCGCGGCGAAGTGCGCGCTCTCCACGTCGACCGGGTCGAGGATGAGGTCGCCCGGCTCGGCGCCCTCGGTCACCTTGACGCCGTGCACCTCGAGCAGGCCCCGAACGATCCGAACATCGCTGATGTTCGGAACGTCCTTGAGCACGCTCGGGGTTTCACCGAGCAGCGCGGCGACCATGGCCTTGGTGACGAGGTTCTTCGCCCCCTTCACCTCGATGCGGCCGACCAGCGGAATACCGCCGCGGATGGTGATCTTGTCGGCGGTGAGGCCAACAGCTGCCCCGTGGTTCTGGGCACTCCCGCGTTCGTTCGCATCGTCGTGCTGCCTGGCGTCATTCAAATTCTTCGCCTCTTGATCACGTCGGGCTTCGCTGAGAGTGCTCACAAAATACCTGTCTTCGTGTTACTTGGAGATTGATTCCGGCGACAGCGCGGGAAGGGTTCGGGGCAACCACGGCTCTCGCGTCGCTTCGAATTCATTGATCCGCGCTTCGTCACGCAGGGTCAGGCCGATGTCATCGAGACCTTCGAGCAGCCGCCATCTAGTGTAATCGTCGATTTCGAAATTCACGGTCAGATCCCCGACACGCACTGTTTTACTCACCAGATCCACGGTCAGTTCGATACCCGGGTCGCTCTCGATCAGGTTCCACAGGGTTTCGGCATCCGCTTCGCTGATCTGGCCGGCGAGCAGACCCTGCTTGCCGGAGTTGCCGCGAAAGATGTCGCCGAATCGGGGGCTGAGCACGACGTCGAAGCCGTAGTCGCGCAGGGCCCAGACGGCGTGTTCGCGTGAAGAGCCGATGCCGAAGTCGGCTCCGGCGATGAGCACGCGACCGCCCTGGTATTCCTTCTTATTGATGACGAAGTCGGGGTCGAGGCGCCAAGCCGCAAAGAGCGCGTCTTCAAAGCCGGTGCGCGTGACGCGCTTGAGGTGCACGGCCGGGATGATCTGGTCAGTGTCGACGTTGGAACGGCGCAGCGGCACCGCGACTCCGGTGACGGTGGTGAATTTCTGCATGCTACTTAGTCTCCATCCTGAACGAGGTCCCACGGGCTCGAGAGCGTGCCGCGAATGGCCGTGGCTGCCGCGACGAGCGGTGACACCAGGTGGGTACGGCCACCCTTGCCCTGTCGTCCCTCAAAGTTTCGGTTACTGGTGGAGGCGCAGCGCTCTCCGGGTTCGAGCTGGTCGGGATTCATCCCGAGGCACATCGAACAGCCGGCGAACCGCCATTCGGCACCGAAATCGAGGAAGATCTTGTCGAGCCCCTCGGCTTCGGCCTCGATGCGCACCCGGGCCGAGCCGGGGACAACCATCATGCGGAGTCCCTCGGCCTTGGTCTTGCCCTTGATGATCTCTGCGGCGGCGCGCAGGTCTTCGACCCGGCTGTTCGTGCAGGAACCGAGAAAAACGGTGTCGACCCGAATGTCCTTCATCGGGGTGCCGACCGCGAGGTCCATATATTCCAGGGCCCGCTCGGCCGCCGAGCGCTCGTTGGCGTCGATGATTGCGGCGGGGTTCGGAACGGATCCGCTCAGGGACACGCCCTGGCCGGGGTTGGTGCCCCAGGTGACGAAGGGTTCGAGCTCGTTGGCGTCGATGATGACCTCGGCGTCGAAGTTGGCGCCCTCATCGGTGGCCAAGGTCTGCCAGTAGGCGACGGCAGCATCCCAGTCGGCGCCACGGGGCGCGTGGGCACGCCCTTCGAGGTAGTCGTAGGTGACCTGGTCGGGGGCCACCATGCCGGCGCGGGCGCCGGCCTCGATCGACATGTTGCAGATGGTCATGCGCCCCTCCATGGAGAGGGCGCGAATAGCCTCACCACGATATTCGAGCACGTAGCCGGCTCCCCCGCCGGTGCCGATTTTGGCGATCACGGCGAGGATGATGTCCTTCGCGGTGACCGCGGTGCGCAGGGCGCCGTTGACCGTGATGGCCATGGTCTTGAACGGGTTCAGCGGCAGTGTCTGGGTGGCCATGACGTGCTCGACCTCGCTCGTGCCGATGCCGAGCGCCATGGCGCCGAAGGCGCCGTGGGTGGAGGTGTGCGAGTCACCGCAGACCACGGTGATGCCGGGCTGGGTCAGGCCGAGCTGCGGGCCGACGACGTGCACGATGCCCTGCTCGATGTCACCGAGCGAGTGCAGGCGCACACCGTATTCGGCGCAGTTGCGACGCAGGGTCTCGATCTGGGTGCGGCTGGTCAGGTCGACAATGGGCTTGTCGATGGCCAGCGTCGGCGTGTTGTGGTCTTCGGTCGCGATGGTCAGATCAGGACGGCGCAGCGGTCGATTGGCCAGGCGTAGACCGTCGAAGGCCTGGGGGCTGGTGACCTCGTGCAGCAGGTGCAGGTCGATGTAAATGAGGTCTGGCGTGCCGTTCTCGCCCTTGCTGACGAGGTGCTTGTCCCAGACCTTTTCAGCCAGCGTGCGCAGGCCGGTGCTGGAATGTTGTTCCGAAGTGGGTATTGCGTTGGTCATTTTGAGCGTCTTCCTCACGAATCGATGGCAGCCACGCCGAACTCCGCGACGAGGGAGGCCTCAGGACAGGGACTCGTCGCGGCACAGAAGAAGTCGGCTCACCACGGATTCAGGGTAACACCTCGTCCAGCCGCCGGCCTCGCCAGCGGTCAGTCGAACGCCGACTCCACGTAGACGACGCTCACGTTGTCACGCCCGCCATGCTCGATGGCCTCAGCGACGAGAATGTCGGCGACGCTGCGCCCGTGCCCATCCAAGCGGATGTCCATGGCCAGGACCCGCGCGATCGCCGCGTCGTCGAGTTCCTTGGTCAGCCCGTCGGAGCAGATCAGAAAGGACTGCTCCCCCAGGGCCGGCAGCAGCCAAACGTCGGCATCGACGAATTCGTCAGCGCCGATCGCGCGGGTGATGACGTTGCGCTCTGGATGCTTCTCAGCGTCCTCGGTGGAGATCAGTCCGGCGTCCAGCATTTCCTGCACCGCGGAATGGTCGACTGACAGCTGGCTCAGAACCCCGTCGGTCCAGGTGTAGACGCGGGAATCGCCGACGTTGAAGGCCATCCAGTGATAGCCGACGTCATCGCCGGCGTCGACGAAAGCGATGCCGGCAAGGGTCGTGCCCGATACTGCGGTGCCGTAGTCGTCGGCTGCGCTGAGATCGCGCACGGCGTCGTTCGAGGAGTGGATGGCGTCGAGTATGCGCTCCGGAGTCGACGGCAGATCGCGCGCGATGTGCTCGTCGAACACCCGCAACACGGTCTGGCTGGCGACCTCACCCTGCGCGTGGCCGCCCATACCATCGGCCACCAGAAAGACCGGTGACTGTGCCAGAAGGCTGTCTTCATTCACCGTGCGCACGCTGCCGACGTCGGTGCGTGCGCTGAAAAAGAGGCGGGCGGTGGCGGTGGAGAGTTCAATCGTGCTCTGCTGGTTCAGAGTCATAAGAACCCTCCGTTCGCCGGTGCCCGGCCTCTATTCGTCATTCCTTGGCGGTCGCCGAAATCTCCTCGGCCAGCGTGTGACCACGCTTCTTGGCATCGTGACGCGCCTTGATCAGGCTCGCGATGGTGGCCACGGCCATGCTACCGATGATCACGCCGAGCGACGTCCAGGTGTCGATCTCCGGGGCCCACTCGATGTTTTCGCCGCCGTTGATGAAGATTACTTCGTTGGTGTGCATTGCGTGCAGCACGAGCTTAACGCCGATGAAAGCAAGGATGACCGCGATGCCGTACTTGAGGTATTCGAGCCGTTCGAGCAGTCCGCCGAGCAGGAAGTACAACTGGCGCAGGCCCATGAGAGCGAAGATGTTGGCCGTGAACACGATGAAGGGGCTCTGGGTGATGCCAAAGATCGCCGGAATCGAGTCGAGCGCGAAGATGAGGTCGGTGGTGCCGATCGCGATGAACACGATCAGCATCGGGGTGAAGACCTTTTTGCCATCGATTCGGGTTCGCACCTTGGAACCGTCGAATTCTGACGAGATACGGATTCGATGACGCAGCAGCCGGATGACCGCGTTCTCTTTGTCCTCGGTTTCTTCCTCGTTGGAGAACGCCTGCTTGACGGCGGTGTAGAAGAGGAACGCCCCGAAGATGTAGAAGATCCAGGCGTAGCTTTCGATCAGCTGGGCGCCGGCGAGAATGAAGATTCCGCGCAGCACGAGGGCGATGATGATGCCCACCATCAGCACTTCTTGCTGGTATTTTCGCGGTACCGAGAACCGCGCCATGATGATCACGAAGACGAAGAGGTTGTCGATCGACAGGCTGTACTCGGTGAGCCAGCCGGCGAGAAACTGCCCGGCATGCTCGGCGTCACCGAGCAGCAGCATGAGCAGTGCGAAGATCAGCGCCAGGGTCACATAGAACGCCACCCACAGGCCAGCCTCGCGCATGCTCGGCACGTGCGGGCGCTTGTAGACGATGAGCAGGTCGGCGACGAGAATCAGGGTCAGAACGACCAGTGATCCAGCCTCGAACCAGAGAGGGAGAGCGAGTTCCACGGGGGCCTTTCAAGAAATAACGGGAGTCGGGTGTTACGGAACCCGAAAGTCTCTCCCGCACCAATAGGACCCAACCGGAACCAATCGATACCACCGCGACCGGGGCCCCGACAGCGCGGCCCGTATTGACGATCGCGACATAGAACCCGATCGGGCCCAGAGGGATACTCCCCTTCGCTTTCAAAATTCTAACAGTGTGGCGGGCGGGCGCGCGCGCGGTCGAAGATTTCCGGGTATGTCGGCGTTTTTACGGATTGATGCGGTGGTGAGTTTTCCGAATGTCCCGTCGCAGGATCAGCAGGAGAACACCGGCCAGCAGCAGAAGGAATGCCGCGCCGCCGATCCCTGGCGCTTCAAATCCCGAGCGGGCGAGTTCGGTCATCTCCGGGGCGACCGCTGCAACGCTGGCATTCTTGGTGCCCGAGTTGATGACGGTAATGGTCTCCGACGCCAGCTGTGCGGTCGAAGAAGTCACGCCGATCATCACGATGTGGTGCAGGCCGGCCGCTGTCGCCTCGGGAACGATGACGCGGGTCACGATGCTGCCGTTGGCATCAGCTGTGACGGTTGACAGCAGCACGGGTGTGGAATGAATCCACACTTGAACGGACTCCCCCGGATCGAAATCGGCACCAGTGACAGCGAGTGACTGCAGTGTACCCTCCTCAACGGTTTGTTCGAGCGTTGTGTTCTGTGGTGGCGTCGTGGCCACCACGAAACTATGGCTAGCCGAGCGCGCATTTCCATACGTGTCCTCGGCTGTGACGACGACGTCTACGTTTCCGTCGGCGAGCACACCGGGCTCAACCGTCCAGACGCCACCGACCTGCACCGTAGCGCTCAACACCTGCCCGGCCACCGTGACCGACACGGTCGCGCCGACCGGGGCATCCGTTGTTCCCGACAGTGTCGGCGTGGTGTCGCGCGTTCGACCCGCCGGGGCCACGGTCACGGCCACCGCGGGTGCGGTCGTGTCGATCGTGAAGACCTGGGTCGACGTTGCCGGGAGGTTCGTTACGCGGTCCACCACGGTCACGTCGACGGTGAAATTACCATCGGCAGAAATTTCGGCCGATTCGACCGACCAGGTTCCGGCAGCCGTCACGGTCGTTCTAAGAACCTGGCCATCGATCGTCACGGTCACTGCCGATCCGGCCGCAGCCGTCGAGGTACCGACGAAGCTCGGTGCTGGATCGTTGGATGCTGCTGCCGCGCCCCCGATGACAGTCACGTCGGGTGCCGCGACCACCGTGTAGACCTGAAGAGCGACACCCGTGTTACCGGCGGCATCCGTGATCGAGGCCGTGATGGTGTGATCGCCCTCGACGAGCGCCCCGGCGGCCACTGACCACGTGCCCCCCGCGATGACCGTGGCGGCGAGCGTCTGGGTGCCCACTGAAACGGATACCGCGGTGCCGACGGGTGCATTGGACGTGCCCGAAATGGTCGGTGTCGTATCGGCGTTGGTGAGTGCGGACCCTCCGGAAATGGACACGATCGGTGCGACGGTGTCGACGGAGTATGCCTGCGTTGCCGTTTGGCTGTTACCCGCCGGGTCCGTGACCACAGCGGAAACCAGGTGATTGCCGTCACTGAGTGCGCCGGCCGTGACCGACCATGCGCCGTCGGAAACGGTCGCGGACAGGGTCTGATCGGCCACGGTGACGGTGACGACGGTGCCGTTGGCGGCATCCGTTGTGCCCGAGATGGTCGGCGTGGAATCGTTGATCAGCGTGGAACCCGTGATGATGGCCAGCGAGGGTTTGGTGGTGTCGACCCTGATGGTCTGGATGGCCGTGCCGGTATTGCCTGCAAGATCCGTGACGGAGACAGTGACGGTGTGCCCGCCCTCGACGAGAGCCGCCGCCGTCACCGACCAAGTACCACCCGCAACAACGGTGGAGGTCAGCGTTTGACCCGTAACGGCCATAGTGTCAGTAACGGTCACAGTGACCGAAGTGCCGACGGGAGCATCCGTCGCTCCAGAGATGGTCGGGGTGCTATCGGCGGTCGTCAGCGCTGCCCCGCCGGTAATGACCAGCGTCGGCGCCGTCGTGTCCAGAGTGATCGCCTGACTCCCCGTGCCGACAAGGCCGCCGACTGCGATGGTGACGACGACTGGGTAGGTGCCATCGGCACCGAGGCCGTCCGCAAGCACCGACCAGGCACCGGCCGTCACCGTCGATGAAACCGTGGTGCCATTGATATCCAGCGTCACGACGCTGTCATTCGCTGCGCTGGTCGTGCCCGAAATAGTCGGAGTTCGATCGCTGGTCGTCTGCGTTGCCCCACCAGCAAAAACCACGGTCGGTGCCTCAGCATCGTGCGTCAAGGCCTGGGTGGCGCTACCGCTGTTACCCGCCAGATCCGTGATCGATACAGTGACGGTGTGCTCGCCCTCGACCAGCGTTGCGGCCGTCACCGACCAAGTACCACCCGCAACAACGGTGGCGGTCAGCGTTTGACCCGCAACCACCACAGTGATCAACGTACCGACCG